>NZ_KZ454938.1:570266-904824 GCF_002797325.1 Bacillus sp. FJAT-45037
GTCCTTCGGTATTTCCTTTTCTTCTTCATATCTTCCTTCAACCATTTATCCACAATATCTTTCACTGGCTCCATTACAGGAGCTGGTTGTGATTTTTTCCTTTTCTTCTCTGGTTGAAATTCCTCAAGGTCAGCATATTTTTTAACTGTTCTGATATCTTTATTTGTTCTTCTAGCCACATCCGAATAGGAATGACCTTTCGAATTAACTTCTTGTCTGATATAATTGATCTCGGTCACTTGTAACATCTCCTAAAACTACCTCCTGCCAGTATTGGGTCCAACAGGAAGTGTATTGAATTTTTGGGATGTTAGCAAGTGGCTTTTTTTGTGCAGCTGCCTCATCAGGCCACCTACATAAAAGGAGTGCCATACCCTACATTTTTATAATGCCATAAACATGGCTCTTTTTCTTTGTGCTAAAGAGCCATAAAATCTATACCATGTTGAAGGCTGATGTTTGGGATTTACAATAGAGACTCTATTAATCTAGCATTTTTTCTTTAAATACAATTCAGCATCTCCATGCATATCCATTTTTTAGTATAATAGTGTTAAGACGATTAACCTAAAAATTAGAACCGGATGTGATCACTATCATAGTCTATGAAGCTACGAAAAATGAATTTTTACAAGATGTCTTTCAGGATGAACTCGTCAATAATATTGTCCGGAATTATAATTCCAAAATTGGACGTATAAATGAGCGTGAGGTTCGTTCGTGGGACAACTCTATGCAATATATGTATCGGGTCTTAAGCGATCCTGATATTCCCGAAAATGCAGGTGTAGCGATTGAATTTAAAATTCCGCATACATCTAAACGAGTCGATATGCTGATTTCAGGTAAAAAGGAGCAACAGAATTCTGTTGTCATTGTTGAACTGAAGCAATGGGAAAAAGTCGAGGCTATCGAGGGTAAAGAAGCTATTGTAAAGACAATGATTAACCGTGGCGTACGTGAAACAACTCACCCTTCTTATCAAGCGTGGTCTTATGCTGCGTTAATCAAGGATTACAATGAGAATGCACAGAAGAGAGAAGTTGAATTTCATCCATGTGCCTATTTACATAACTATATTGACCAAGGTAACAATGATCCGCTTTTGAATCCCGTTTATGAATATTATCTGAAACAAGCACCTGTCTTTGTAAAAGGGAAGGCTGGGCAACTCCGTGATTTTATTAAGCGCTATATCCAGTTTGGTGATAACAAAGAGAATCTCTATCACATTGAGAATGGCCGGATTCGACCATCGAAATCACTGCAAGATTCGTTGAATAACATGCTTAAAGGAAACAAGGAATTTGTGATGATTGATGAGCAGAAGGTCGTTTATGAGCAAGCGATCCATATGGCCAAAGAAGCACGGAGAACTAATCAAAAGCACGTGCTAATCGTAAAAGGGGGACCAGGAACTGGGAAGTCTGTTCTAGCGATCAATCTACTCGTCGAATTAACAAAAGAAAGTATGGTCTGTCAATATGTTACGAAAAACGCAGCTCCGAGGAATATCTATGCGAATAAGCTAAAGCAAGACTTTAAGAAAGGTCATATTGATAACTTGTTTAAAGGTTCTGGAAGTTATATTAATGCACCAGAGAATGAATTTGGTGCGTTAATCGTTGATGAAGCTCATCGACTCAATGAGAAGTCAGGGATGTTCCGGCACTTGGGTGTGAATCAAACACAGGAAATCATTCACGCATCCAAATTTTCGATCTTCTTCATTGATGAACGGCAGCGGGTGACGTTGAAAGATGCAGGAAGCCTAGCTGAAATAGAAAAATACGCTGGTGCAAGTAATGCCACTATTGAAGTGTTGGAGCTAGAGTCTCAGTTTCGTTGCAGTGGGTCCAATGGCTATCTCGCTTGGCTGGACGATGTTCTTCAGATTCGTGAAACAGCGAATACTGAATATATGGGCGGCCAGTATGATTTTAGAATTTACGATAACCCAAATGACCTTAGAAAAGAAATTGAATTACTGAATGAAGCGATCAACAAATCTCGAATAGTGGCCGGGTATTGTTGGAACTGGGTTAAAGAAGGAAAAAGTGACCCCAGCTACCATGACATTGTTATAGAAGAATTTGACTTTAATATGAGCTGGAACTTGGATAATTCTGCTACATGGGCCATTGATCTCGAATCAGTCAAAGAAGCAGGATGCATCCATACTTGTCAGGGACTCGAATTTGATTACGTAGGCGTTATCATTGGTAGTGACATGAAATATGTAGATGGGGAAGTTATTACAAATCATACTGCACGAGCAAAAACTGATTCGTCACTTAAAGGTTTAAAGAAAATGCTTAAAAGTGAACCTGAGAAAGCAAGTCAGCTAGCCGATGACATTATTCGAAATACTTATCGCACCTTATTGACAAGAGGGCAGAAAGGGTGTTTTGTGTATTGCACGGATGTTGAGCTAGCAGAGTATTTGAGAGAGAGATATGAGAAGGTTAACAAGGCATATGCTGTGAATGAATTATTTGTGGGGAATGTGGCAGAGAGTGGAAATGGATATGAATAAGTGAAAGAATGTTGAAAGTAAAATAAACAAACGTTTATGTGGAGGTCTCAGTGTAAGACCTCTGACTAGACTATTGCTTTAACTGAATAAGAAATTACTACCACATTCTTAATGCTGATTAATGGTAATTATGATACTGTACCTAAAAAAAAAGCTGTAAATTACATTGATTATTCACGTTAATATAGGAGAGTTGTCATGCGGTATTTTATAATAATTTTCATAGCACTGTTAGTTTTATTTATTTTAATACTGAAGCAGAAAAAGAGAAGCAAGTTCAGTATTGTTCATACTGGAAATTCTATGAATGTGAATAAAGGTAAGCCATTAAATCAACATGTTAGGAAAGAGTTAATTAGATTGGCTGTTGATCAAGATCATTATTTATTTTTAGTCGCCCTGACAGAAGGAAGGGTTACTGATCAAGAATACGATCGTTGGGCACATTCAAGAAAACACGAAGGTCAAGAAGTGTTTCGGCAATTGTTAAGAAGACCCTATAAGACTAGAAAACTTTAAGGAAGTGACAATCATGAACTCAAACACTTGCCCATTTTGCTCAATAACAACGTACATACTTGAAAACGACCTTGCGTATGCGATCTATGATCAATATCCAGTCACAGAAGGTCATATCCTTGTGATACCTAAACGCCATGTGGCTGATTATTTTGAAGCGACAAGTGAAGAGCAAGTCGCGGTCCAATCATTAGTTAAAGGGGCTCGATCCCTCTTACTTGATACATATTCTCCAGATGGCTTTAATGTCGGAGTCAATTGCGGGGACGCAGCGGGACAAACCATATTTCACGCCCATGTCCACGTCATTCCAAGATACAATGGTGATGTAGAAGAACCTCGTGGTGGTGTTAGAGGGGTCATACCAGCAAAACAATCTTATTAGAAGAGGAAGGTTAGCATAATGCCTACTTATAACAAACTAGTGAGAGATCGAATTCCAGAGATTATAGAGAAAAGCGGAAAAGACTTTCGAACAAGATCATTAGATTCGACTGAGTATGATAAGGAACTTCGAACGAAATTAGTAGAAGAACTGCATGAGTTATTAGAGGCGACAACAAAAGAAGAAACGGTTGAAGAAATAGCTGATGTGTTAGAAGTTCTTTATGCTTTAGCGTCCATTCACCAAGTTGATTCAACGGAGATTGAGCAAGTGAGACAGAAAAAACATGATGAGCGTGGTGGATTTAAAGATCGTACATATCTCATTGATGTTGAGGATGAAACGTAATGCGTTTGATCACGGAATTGTTAATAGATGAAATTAAGGAATCGATTGAGAAGGCTTCTTCTATTTATATTGTGACCGCATTTCTCATGAAAACGGGTGTGGATTTATTGAAGCATCCATTAAAAGAAGCACTAGATCGTGGAGCAGAGGTGAAGATTTGTACGGGAGATTACATGTACATTACGCAACCTGATGCCTTGAGAGCGTTGTTTCTGTTAGATGAGCGTATTGAGATTCGACTTTGGCAGAGCAATGGGCGTTCGTTTCATCCGAAAGCCTATTTGTTTCAATTTGATGAAGATCATGGTCATGCCATTATTGGCTCATCGAACTTGTCTCGATCTGCGTTAACTCATGGTGTAGAGTGGAATGTCTCGATTCCTTCTCGTGACGGGGGCCAAGTGTATGAGGAGGCAATGCATGCTTTCATGAAATTGTTTTTAAATGATCACACCATTCCGGTTAATGATGTGACCATTTGTTCTTATGAAGAAGAATATAAACGAAAGAATGAAGCACGTGAAGGTCGACTGGTTGAATGGGATACAGATGATGAGAAGGAAATTATGTTTGGAGAGAAAGATAAAGAGCTGCCGATCATTCGAGATCAGTCACAGCCCTATCAAGTCCTTCAACCACGACAAGCTCAACTGGAAGCGTTAGAGAATCTAGAACAAACGGTTGAGGAAGGATATGACAAAGCGCTCGTTGTAATGGCTACGGGGTTAGGGAAGACGTATCTATCTGCTTTCTTTGCTCGTCGTTTTAAGCGAGTTCTATTTATTGCGCATCGTGAAGAAATTCTATATCAAGCAAAGAAAACGTTTGAACATGTGATGCCTAATCGGACATATGGAGTTTTTAACGGAAAGCAAAAGGAGAGAGACGCTGACTTTGTCTTTGCTTCGATTTTTTCAATGGCAAATCGTAAACAAGTGGAAGAGTTTGAACATGATGGATTTGATTTAATTATTGTTGATGAATTCCACCATGCTGCGGCGAATTCCTATCAACATGTACTCGATTACTTTTCTTACTCTTTCCTTTTAGGCCTTACAGCAACACCAGATCGAATGGATGGAAAAGATGTTTATGCCATTTGTGATGGGAATGTAGCTTACAAGATTGATTTTTTGACAGCGATCGAACGAGGCTGGTTAAGTCTTTTTCGGTATCACGGGGTATATGATGAAGTTGATTATTCTAAGGTAACATGGCTCGGGAAACGGTATGATGAAGCTGAGCTATTAGATCAACAATTACGTGATGATGTATTTGAAAATATTTACCGTGCCTGGATTTCGTACAAGCAATCTCGCACACTCGTATTTTGTTCATCCATAAAACAAGCGAATTTTCTAGCTCAATCTTTTAAAAATAGGGAAATCTCTTGTATTAGTCTACATTCGCAATCGTCACCGAATGATCGGAAGCAAGCGATTGCTATGCTTGAGAGTGGTCAGATAGAAATGATCTTAACCGTTGATCTATTTAATGAGGGAGTTGATATACCGACCGTTGATACGTTGCTCTTTGTTAGACCGACGGAATCGCTAAGCGTGTTTATTCAACAAATAGGAAGAGGATTACGTTTGTCTTCTGAGAAAGAAGCCTGTGTCATTATCGATCTAATTGGAAACTATCGTAATGCAGATTTGAAATTAAGAGTGTTTCGTCATGAGGTTGAAGACAAAAAGAAAAGAGAAACTATGATTCCAGAAGTACCTAGCTCTTGTTTCATTGATCTGGAAACGAAAGTCATTGATTTAATGACTCAGTTAAAGTTCAAGCGTAAACCAAGGCGCGAGGAAATGCTTTCGACACTGCAACATGTACGTGAGGAGTTAGGAAGAAGGCCAACGTATAAAGAGTTGCATTTACAAGGTAGCTTTGACGGGAGCCAGTATCGAGTAGAATTTGGTTCTTATTTTACAATGTTGAAGGAAGCGGGTTTATTAACGAAAGAAGAAGTGGAGATACATAATCATTACCTAGACTGGCTAAAAGAAGTCGAGAGTACTTTGATGACTAAAAGTTATAAGATGGTGATCTTGTCCTATATGCTCTCACGAGGGGTCGGAAAATGGGATCAGTCGATTACACCAGTTGAAGCCGCGCCGTACTTCCATCAATATTATATGTCTGAAGAATACCGTAAAAAAATTGATTTCTCTGCTAAGAATACAAAAGGAATGTGGGAATATAACGAGAAGAAGGTATCCTCTTTAATCGCAACGATGCCAATGACGAAATGGTCCGGTTCATCGAAGAGTTCAGCTACGTTTGATGGTGAGACATTTGGACTTTCATTTGATATCTTACCTGAACATAGAGAGACGTTATTTGAGTGGACAAAAGAAATATGCGATTACCGTTTGCATCGATACTTTATTAATAAAGAGAAAAGTTGAAGCGGCGTTTTGTGCTTAGTTCATTCGAGGTGTCCAAAGTTTCAAAGCAAAGTGGCCACTCAATGAACTATACTAGTCCCTTGCGCGATTACATTGTTAAATTACTGATGAAATGACACAAGATTTTTAATGCTATAATTAAAACCAACCAGAAAGGAGTCAAACCAATGAAGAAAAACATCCATGTAGTTGGAGCTGTCATCTTCCGTGACAATAAAATTTTATGTGCACAAAGAGGAACGGAGAAAGCTCTTCCTCTTCTGTGGGAGTTTCCGGGCGGTAAAATTGAGAAGGATGAAAGCCCTGAAGATGCATTGAAGCGAGAACTGCTTGAAGAGATGCATTGTACGATAGAGGTGCATGAACGAATTGAGCATACGGTTTATGAATATGACTTTGGGATTGTTCATTTAACGACATATTGCTGCAAGCTTGTTGAGGGAGAGCCTGTGTTAACTGAGCATGTCGACATGAAGTGGTTAACTCCAGAAGAATTACATACGTTAGAATGGGCGCCTGCTGATATTCCAGCGATTGAAAAAATTACATCTGTCTATGCGTAAGAGCTACTCACTATGAGTGGCTTTTTTCTTGTTTACAAACGCCTCTATTACACTTACAATTTTAGGTATAATAAGAATAGAATGGTGATCAGATGGATAATATACTAGCGAATTTGCAAGAGTCTATTTATAAAGGATTTATCGACCATTCTCAAGGTCGATCTTCTAAACATAAACCGA
The DNA here is from genome assembly GCF_002797325.1 of Bacillus sp. FJAT-45037. GTDB lineage: Bacteria > Bacillota > Bacilli > Bacillales > Bacillaceae_D > Alkalihalophilus. The sequence continues at coordinate 577,209 of NZ_KZ454938.1, forward strand.
GACTACTTATTAATAATGTAGATACGAAAGAAACAATTCTTTCTGCGATTCAAGAGGAGCTTTTACATTGTAAAGACTTCTTTTTCTCTGTTGCATTTATTACAGAAAGTGGACTGGCAACGTTAAAGTCTAATTTATGGGATATGCATCAAAAAGGAATAAAAGGAAGAATATTGACCTCGACATTTTTACAATTCAATCAACCAAAAGTGTTTAAGGAATTATTGAAAATACCGAACGTAGATGTGCGTTTAACTAGTTTGAGAGGGTTTCATTCGAAAGGGTATATCTTCAAGCACTCTTCACATTTCTCTCTTATCGTTGGTAGTTCCAATTTAACCGCTCAAGCACTTAAGGCTAATTATGAGTGGAACGTAAAGTTAGATTCACATGAAAATGGTGAGATCATTCGCCACTTCACCCAACAGTTTGAAGAAATATGGGGAGAAGCGATTCCGCTTAGTTTACCTTGGATTGAAGAATATGAACGTACTTTTGAGCTTGAACAGTGGAGAAATAGAGATAGAATTGTGGAAATGCCGCTCGATTATCGGGTTAATTCTATTGAAGATGCGTTATCTGTGGTGCCAAATAAGATGCAAGAAGCGGCATTAGCCAGTATTGAGGCTGTTAGAGATGCTGGAAATAAGAAAACACTTATTGTGTCTGCGACTGGGACAGGGAAGACGTTGTTATCTGCTTTCGACGTGAGACGCGTTGCTCCAAAGAAAATGCTGTTTATTGTTCATAGAGAACAGATTCTACAGAAGGCAAAAGAAGATTACAAACTGATACTTGGTGGACCTGATCGGGATTTCGGTATTTTCACAGGCCATATGAAGGAGATGGATGCGAGATATATTTTCGCAACAATCCAAACGCTCTCGAGGGATGAAGTTCTTTCACAGTTTGTTCCAGGAGAATTTGATTATGTTTTAGTTGACGAAGTACATAAAGCGGGGGCTAGTACATATGTAAAGGTAATGAATTATTTTCAACCTAACTTCATGATGGGTATGACAGCTACACCAGAGCGTACAGACGACTTTAATATATTTGAGCTTTTTGATTACAACATTGCTTATGAGATTCGTTTACAAGAGGCTTTAGAGGAAGACATGCTTTGTCCATTTCATTACTTTGGTGTAACCGAATATGAGCATGAAGGAAAATTGATTGATGAAACCACCACTCTTGCAAAGTTAGTCACAGAAGAACGTGTGCAGCACATTATGGAAAAAGTCAATTACTATGGGCATTCAGGAGATCGCGTCCGTGGATTGATGTTCTGTAGTCGAAAAGAAGAGGCGGTCGAATTATCGAAGGCGTTAAACGATTGCGGATTACGAACAGTTGCTTTACTAGGAAATCATTCTCAAGATGAACGCTTACGTCGAGTGGAAGAGTTAGAAAGAGGAGCGTTGGATTATATTATCACCGTTGATATCTTTAACGAAGGGGTAGACATTCCAAGCATCAACCAAGTGGTCATGTTACGACAAACACAGTCTAGTATAATCTTTATTCAGCAACTTGGTCGTGGCCTGCGCAAGCATGATTCGAAGGAGTTCGTAACGATTATTGATTTTATCGGAAACTACAAAAATAATTACCTTATACCAGTAGCGCTGTCAGGAGATCGTTCTCAAAATAAAGACTCGATTAGAAAAAAAGCCAAGGACACGTGCTATATTACTGGGGTTTCTACAATAAACTTTGAAGAGGTAGCTAAAAAGCAAATTTTCCAATCTATAAATGACTCTAAACTCACTTCTATGAGGATTTTGAGAGAGGCTTATATTGAGTTGAAAAATCGATTGGGAAGAGTTCCTACGTTGCTAGATTTTTATATAAACAACTCCATTGATCCAGCCGTGATTGTTGCAGAACATAAAAATTATTATCAATTTCTTGTGAAAGTCAGGGAAGAAGTTCCGCAGCTTAACGATCACCAGCAAGCAGTTCTGACGATGTTGTCGCAGGAAGTGCTCAGTGGAAAAAGAAAGCATGAAATAGCATTGTTACAGTTGTTAATGGATGAGGGAGTAATTGAAGAACGTCGTATTATTGAACTGTGGAGAGAGAAAGGCTATCTAACGGATGACAGTACGTTGATATCTGTTCAACGTATACTTGATCTATCATTTTATACATCAGCATCTGTTAAAAAATACGGGGATAAGCCCATCGTAATTTTGGAAATGGATCGATTCAGATGGCATCCTGATGTTATAGAATCTCTGCTGAGTAATTCCTACTTTTATGAGCAGGTTAAGGCCATCTTACAAGTAGCAGAAGAGAAAAGTAAGAGATATGACAATGGCAAGGCTCTTACGCTCCATGAGAAATACTCTCGTAAAGATGCATGTAAGCTCTTGAATTGGCTTAATGACGAGAGTTCGACGATGTATGGATACAAAGCGAAGCATGGCACTTGCCCAATCTTTGTTACGTACCACAAACAAGAAGAAGTAGGGTCGAGCATTAACTATGGTGATACATTCTTGAGTCAAGATGTGTTTCAATGGTACACGCGAAGCAATCGTACATTACGGTCTGAAGAAGTAAAGAAAATCTTAAACGCTGAGGAGACGAATCTCATCTTGCATTTATTCGTAAAGAAGGATAACGCAGAAGGGACAGACTTCTATTACGTAGGAGAAGCGACTCCAGATGCAGAGACGATTGAGCAAACAACTATGCCTGGAAGTGATTTATCGGTAGTGCGTATGCAATTTAAGTTGAAGGAAGCGGTCGAGACTTCGCTATATCATTACTTAATTGAGGAGTAACTGGGAGTATAGATTGATAATTCATATTCAAGCCAAATTCTTTGGGGCGTGTGACGGTTAAGGCGTATCTAACATTGGAGACTGGGGAGTGATGGCATATTTTCAGTCCTGCCGTAAATGAAATGATAGAGTTGGATACAGAGTTCTCCAGAGTTCTCAGCGTCAGACCCCCACCGCACTAATGCTGTACTTAACCGGGGTACAGGCACCAATACCCCGTAAAGGGAGCTGAGAGGCAAGTCGTGGAATATAGAGACCTTAAAGAAAAGCCGTTGTCGGTGTTTAAGGTAATGGTGGGGTTGCTTTCTTAAGCACCAGTTACGCCTTCCCTTCCTTCTTCCCCTTATAAGGAAACAGCCGTCTAAGAAGCAGGAAACCAGCTGTTAAGAGTAAGCTCATCAAAAGATTAGAAATCCAACTTTTCTCATCATAAATAAATAATTGTCCTATAAAAATACAAGTGAAGTAAACCATCGCTACAATGTAGTCGATTTTTCGGTTCATTTTGCTCATCTCCTAATCTTGCAAATTACTTCCAATTGTAACATGGTTGGATTTGGGATCAATGGAGATCGGACATTTTATAAGATGAGCTTATACTATTACAAATTCACTAGCTTAAGTACGTGTGGGCAGGAGTGTACTGGTGGAAATGGTAGAGGGATCTATAGTATTTCTGTTCTTATTAATGATCAGGAGTATGCGGCTGCTACAAATAATGAGGGTTACGAGAAGGGTGAACGATCCTTAGGAGGAAGCTTCCTATATAGGAGTGCAAAGAAGAGTTTAAAGTTAGATATGGATGACTATTTGCCTTTTGGAATCTTATCTGTTATTCTTAAGTAGATCTATTTTTGGTCGATTTTAGGAATGAATAAGTGCTTAAACTTTTCGCCTTTGATAATTGAACATCTATAGTAATAAATGGTGGACGTAATTCACCGCAGGAGGAAACATACATGCAAGAAGGTACAGTAAAATGGTTTAACGCAGAAAAAGGATTCGGTTTCATTGAAGTTGAAGGTGGAGATGATGTATTCGTACATTTCTCAGCTATCCAAGGCGAAGGATTTAAATCTTTAGACGAAGGTCAAAAAGTTACATTTGACACTGAGCAAGGTCAACGTGGACTTCAAGCTATTAACGTAAACAAAGCATAATTGAGAAAGGACTCTAATCTAGAGTCCTTTTTTATCTAAACAAACAATACAAAAAAGACTGACTAATGAATACCTAGAATACCTAGCTATTTACTGAATGGGCTAGAGAAATAATTAAAATAGAAATACATATCCATATCCACTAATGTTAGCATTTGTAGTACTCTTTAAAAAGGAAGTGAGCTTTCGTGATAAACATAACGATTCCAACACCGGATGTAACGATTACCAAACAGGATGATCCAGAGCTAAGTAATATCTATGGTTTTACTGATTTTCATCTGATCCCTAGAGATAAGGGTGGTATTTTTATGTTTTATAATGACAAGAAAGAGTTATTGTTCGTCGGTAAAGCAAGAAAGTTAAGACAAAGAATCAAGAAACATTTTGAGGATACTGTATCGCCAATCAAAATGCATAGAGATGAAGTTACTAAAATTGATATTTGTATAACCGAGGGCCCTGTACATAGAGAAATCTATGAGACGTTCATTATTAATGAACTCAAGGCGAAGTACAATGTAGACAAAGTGTTTTTTAAAGTGAAATCTGAATAAAGAAAAGCAATAGGTACAGCGGAGTTAGGCTGTACCTATTGCTTTTTTTACTTCCAAGTACATTCTTTTTTTGACATTCTGGCGTCAGACCCCCACCGCACTAATGCTTTACTTAACTGGAGGACAGGCACCAATACCCCTATGCTAAAACACGCTTATATAGAGTAATACAGTAATTCCCACTGTCTCCCTCAGCTGCTGTAATTTCAAAAGTAGTAGGATTATTAACTGACTGAGAAGCAGTATTCCCTGGCTTTTTTTGAAACAACAGTTAGCACAGGGTAAATATCAATCGTTGAAAAGACGGCTTCAAATCGGTAGGTAGGTTCTAAATCATATAAATCTTGCAGGTCAAATAGGCTTCCTTGTCGTATAATAGTCATAAGGGAGTCTTCCTCCAGTCTTTAGTTTGGTTTGGTCACTTAACTAATTCGACTTTTGGGGAGGTACTCCTTTTTTTGTGTCTTGAAAACCTTGCGAGACTAAGGGTTCAAATTATGAAATTCGTTCAATTAAGCCCACAAAAAAAGAGAGGTACGTAGTTATACATCCCTACTCCTTATACTTCGGGGAATTTTGCATCTTTAAGAAAATGTTTGTAATAAGCTTTGAAAATAAAAATATTATGCAATACAAAATAAATAGATAAAAATAATTAGTCCCTTTATGTAAAACAAATAAATTTAGATTTACCAGTAAAGGTTTAAATGCAAAGGATAATATTAGTGACATGGCTATAGAAGAAATATAAAAATTCTTCTTATGGTTTATTGACCATTGATAAGTCAGCATAAACAAAATTGGAATTAAAACGGCATCTAAAGTTAGGTTACCAGGAATGTATGGAATTAACTGAAAGGGATAACTGAAAAATCCATGTTTAACACCAACTATATCAATATAACTGAACCAAATGTGAATATTCATACCATAAAAACCTAAAAGTAAAATATTCTTCCTATCTATAACGAAATACAGAACAACCAAGGGAAGTATGAACATAAATAAAACTGCCTTAAATCCCCAGGTATTAATATGGGAATATTGTTGCCAGTACTCTAACTGGGATTGGCTTAGTTTTTCTGTCATTGAAGTTACTTTACTAAGGGCTTCCAATTGCCCTTTTGACGTTAACATAAAATTAATCCCACCTTTTTATTTTTATTATTGGTAGGGAAATATGAAATTATTCATCTTACATACTGCGCAGTAAAGTTACACCTTTGTGAAGAAGTAAACTTAACCTAAAGAGGTATTCGTTTAATAAAATAGTGAGAGCCTTTCTTACAGTTAAAAGCAAAAAGCAACTAAAGGTGAACATTTCACGCAATATTATGATAATATTTAATTGTTAGATATTCCCGTCATTTTTAATTCCTACGTTATGGAAGTTGGTGTAGTATGATTGATATAGTAAAAGATTTTACATTCAATGCATTCTTATTAGTAACATTTATTCTTATATACTCTAAATCTATAAGAGGTAAATTAAATCTTCAAATTCCTAATAAAATAACAATATTTAGTCTAACTTCAGTTCTAATCATAATATGTATGACGTTTCCAATTCCTTTTTTTGAAGGACATGTTTTTGATTTGCGGCAAGTGCCATTTATTCTTGGTGCTCTATATGGGGGGAGAAAAGTTGCTTTCCTGTTGCTCATTATCTTGCTTTCATATCGTTTTTATTTAGGTGGTGAGGGCTTTTATGGTGCTTTGGCAACAAATATGTTACTTTTCACTACATTATGGTATACAATTCCCATTTTTAATAAAATTAATAATTTAAACAAAAAGATAAATATATCTTTATTAATGGGTAGTTTAGGGATAATTTGGATGGTCATTGTTATATTCATATTTTTCTCTTATAGGATTACTGAGACATTTTGGAGTTTAATACTAATTTTTATTGTTATTCAGTGTTTGGCTGTTGCGATTTGTGTTTATTTTTTTGAGAAGTCTAAATTAGAAAATGCAGTTACAATAAAGATAAAAAGATTAGAAAAATTGAACACAGTTAGTGAACTGGCTGCAAGTATTTCGCATGAAGTTAGAAATCCCTTAACCACTACAAGAGGGTTTATTCAATTATTACGCGATCCAAATTTAACAGAAGAAAAAAAGAATATGTATATAGAACACTCATTAAATGAATTAGACCGAGCAACAAGTATCATTTCGGATTATTTGACCTTTTCTAAACCAGATTTAAAGCAAGCAAAAATATTAGAATTAAATAAAGAATTTAGTCATATTCTAGCAATTATCGAACCTTATGCTTCTTATAATAATGTTGAACTAAAGCTTGAGAAAGCACAGGAAGATATACTGATATTTGGGGATTCTTCAAAAATTCAACAGTGCTTCATAAATCTTTTGAAGAATGGAATTGAAGCGATGCCAGAAGGTGGAGTTCTTACAATAGAGCTGAAAAAAAATAATAACAATGCAATTATAGTGGTTTCCGATACGGGTATAGGAATGAATGAGGAAGAAATAAATAATTTAGGAACACCATATTATTCAACCAAAATAAAAGGTACTGGCCTTGGAACAATGGTAGTATTTAGTATTATTCAAGCTATGGAAGGAAAAATCCGAGTTGAGAGTGAGAAAGAAGTAGGGACACGGTTTACGATTACAATCCCAATCATTGAAAATGAGTAAATGATAGCTTTATGAAAATTCAAGTTTGAAACTACGTGGACATGTCAGGGGTTAATAAATTATAATATTTCGTTCCTTTTATTGTGTAGTACAACGATATTTTATTGCACAATTTGGCACGTTTGTGGAAGACTATAATCCTAACTCCTCGGTAAAAACAAGGAGTATTGAGCTTATTCACTTCAAAATCCAGGTCGTTTTTTCTTTTAGTACACTCAATTATAGCAATTGGTAAATTTAGTGGCTGTAATCACGATCAAAAGCGATGCTTAATCAAGCATCGCTTTTGTTACGCTCGTTTTTCTTGTTTAATCGGGTACGCATTCGTTTGGCTTCGATTCTTTACGGAGGAGATGGTATAGGCGGCAAGGGCTGACCAGATGAAGAGAAATGCGATAAGATGGGCAGATGCTGAGGCGACAGAGGAATTGCGAGCGTTTTTGGAGGTAGAGTGTCAACGACCATATTTAATGGCGGCTTAATCGGAAATGAAATTGTCGTTTCCTAATAACGTTCGCCACCGACATGTGGAGTTGACCCAGTAACTAAAAGGGAGTTAGAAGGATGGGAACAATACTTTGCAGCAGCTGGCATTCTTGCAGGAGGCTTTGCTAAGCTAGGGGTTAAAGGGGTTAAAGGGGTTAAGGGTGTTAGCGGAAATGGACCTGGGCTTGAAACTAAAGGTTACCAACCTGCCCCAGGTGAAAGAGGGATTCCTAAAGAGGAGTGGAAGGCGCTTGCTAGAGAACAACGAGTAGAGACCAATTATCCTAGACCATCTATTGCGACCAGGCCCCAAACATTAAGATTGGTGGACATCCACTTTCGTTACTGGCAGCCAATCTTAAAACAAATAAAAGTAGCCCTTTTATAGAGCTACTCAGAAAATCAAATATTAATAATATAGTCCGCCATTCCCTTTACCATGACCACGAATCTCTAACCACACACTACTAGGTCTGTAAGATAACGCTAAGCTAGTTTGATGATTTGTACGATTACCTGAGACATATCTTGAACCTATAGTTATATCAGCGTTAGTAGATCTTGTTACAATCAAATATGAAATTCCAGGACCAATTGCAGTTTGTTCGCTGATATTTAAAATTAGCGCTGTAGAAGGAGGGTTAAATGAAGGTGATGATGTAGAACTTTTTTGGTTAAAAGTAAATGTTCTAATTAATCTTCCTGACATAATTGAAACTTCATCAGAATTATTACTAGTTAATGAAACTTTGTCAAAGTCATTCTTTACTACATTATATTCATCAAGTTTTAATGGTTTTTTTGAAATGAATATCTTCCAATCCTTATTAAATTTCACTAGATCATATGGTATTTGTAATGTAGCACTGTTGTATTCAACTTCAACTAAATATGTATAATGATCTTCATCAATTTTCTCTTCGCTTAATAAAGTATAATTAACTAAAGGATCATTTTCAATAGATTGTTTATAACTTGAAATAGCTTCTGTAACAGCGGTAAAGCGTTCATCCCTAACATAATTAACATACTCTTCGACGTTACCCTCTACTACAGCATCAAGAGCTTTAATTAGTGTTTCTTCTGGACCTTCAAATGTACTGGCAAAGACATTCGTGGAAATTGTAAGAAAAAGTAAAAGAGCAAAACTTGAACAAAATAATAGTCTAACAGTTTTCATTTTCAACACTCCCTTTTTCTAGTAATTACCAAATGATAATAACATTTTTTCTACAACAATGCTAGTTTTTTTGAGTAATAAACGCTTAGAAGGGCTCTTATTGCGATTTTAAGCGAAATAAACACGAAAAAAGCTCCAAAATGGCCCAGGAGCCAAAATGGGGCTTTTTAAACGACAAAAATCACTATCCTTGAAAGGAAGTAGTCATTTTAAGTATTACCAAAATAAAGTATACTCACTGACATTTCCTAAATGCAAGGTTAAGGTTTTTTGGTTTCCTTGATGGCAACCTTTTTAGCCTTTAGGCAATAACGTAAAATCTATAAATTTAGAAAGAAAAATATAAAGATCGAACCCCTTTTAAGATATGGTGCCTGTCACCACCCGGAATTCCACGAATTTTGTCGAGTGAAAATAAAGAATAGTCTGTTTGTTCACTTCAAATCCAAGTCAAAGTCCCAATTTTTCGATGAACTTAATGATGACTAGTGGTATGTTTAGTGGCTGTATTCAATAAACAAAAGCGATGCTGTAATCAGCATCGCTTTTGTTACGCTTATTTTTGCTGTTTGATTAAGTCTGCTTGATCTCTATCTCTCCTAGAAAAGATGTTTTGACTATATAATGGAATGGACATGACTTTTAGGTAAGTAGCTAAATTAAGCAAAGAAGAATTGGGGAGATGTATTTTGAGAAGATTAATCATAACATTGATTCTAGTTGGTGTGATCATCAGTGGTTGTATGTCTTTTGGAGAAACCATGGTGTTATTAGATGAGTCGATCGAGCGTGTGGATATCTCTGTGTCAAATGGGGTTGGTGAGATAAATGACGAGGTTTTTGTATCCTATACGGACAAGAAGTCGATTCAAGTATTTGAAAGTGTCATAACGAATGCACGGGAGGATCAAGTGGATGTGAGTATGACCCCAGATTACGACCTCGTTGTTTCTTATGGCGACAACTTCCCCTCTCATGCGATCTATGTCTGGCTGGGAGAAGCGGGAGAGGAAAGCGTGCTCTCTTATCTAGCAGGAGACGGCGAGACGTATGTGGCAGATGCTCAGGCGACAGAAGAGTTGCGAGCGTTGTTGGAGCTTGAATGATGACGAGTGCTTAAATCGAAAAGGATGTTTACAAGGGATAGACATATTCTAGCTATTTCTGGTGGTGGCTTTTCTGAAGAGGCTCATGCTTACATTGATGGTTATTTATTGGAAATCCCAAAAAAACAAAGACCTTTAAAGATTGCGTTCGTTGCGACAGCCAGTAATGATGCACAAGGGTATATTGATAATGTGACGTGAAGGCTTAAGAAATAGCATAGTAAGTATAACTGAATAGAAAGCGCAAACCCAAGGCCCTGACCATGACTCAGTTTATCGCCTTGGGTTTTTCTTATTTAAATTCAACGCTAACGTATCTTCCAAACAATTCGAATTACCCGTATTAGAAAGTTACATTTGGACGGAGGAAACCATTCACGCTGCATCTAAAGAAATGAGAAGGATTTCGTCGGCTTATGTAGAAAGTAATTTCACCAACATGTAATCGAAGTCATTTCCCTTCACATTCAAAACTCCTAACTATCTCTCATCCATTCTATCCACGATCTTCTTGCCCCACTGCTTACCAAAAACAATCATCCACAAACTCCCAACCAACTTCAATCCAATCATGCTAAAATAACTGAAAGGATGACTTCAAAGATGCAGGAAAGAACCAAAATTGCATATAATAATTATGATATTATCTTTCGCCACATGACCGAACAATTCAAGAATAAGGCACTTGATTTTTATGGGATCAAAACGGCTCCTATTGTTAGAGTTGAACCGACTGATCTGCCAACTATTACAGTCAACGATCGCAGAATGGATTTTATGTTTCTCTTAGCCGATGACACCTATTTACATCTAGAGTTCCAGACAACGTACCATGAAAAGGACTTAGATCGTTTTCTGCAGTATGATGTCAGTGCATATGAGCGATACCAGAAGCCGATTCACACGGTGATCATTTACGGAGCCAATATAGAAAGCGCGTGTACGAGTAAAAATTATGGTTCCGTTAGCTACAAAACGGATATAATTTTAATGAAGGAATATGATGGTGATCAAGTCCTTTTAAACCTTTGGACAAAGATTGAGAATGGTGAAAAGTTGACGGAGATTGATGAGCTTCATCTCATGTTTGTCCCTTTAATGAAGAGCGAGGCAAACCGATCTGAGCGAGCAATTGAGACCGTAGAATTAGTCAAAAGAATTGATGATGAAGACCAACAAATAAAGTTAATGGCAGCGATTATCGCGATCAGTGATAAATTCATCGATAAAGAATATGTGGAAAAACTGATGGAGGTGTTACATATGGCAAGAGTTATGAGATTAGCGGAGGAAAGAGCAGAGATACGTATCCAACAAGACAACATTGTTTCTTTCTTACAAGGTCGATTTGGAATGGATGTGAAGCAGATACAAGAAGAGGTAAAAAAGATTATAGAAATTGATGCGCTTAATTCGTTATTGTATGAATTATATCGTATAAGTGACCGTCAAAAAGCGATTGAACTAATTGAAGCTGCGGTAGGAAAGCAGAACAGATCTAGGTAATTGAGGTAGAGGATCATAGTGATGTGAGAGTATGAGAGGACCATTCAGTAGTAATAAAACGTATAAAACCAAGACAAAGGGAAACCCCTGGCGCCTTGGTTTTTAATAGTATCATTTATTAGGGGACAGACAACTTAGAGATATAGAAATCATCCCCTCAAAATCTTCTCCATCGCTTTTCCTTTTGCTAGTTCATCGATCAACTTATCCAAATAACGAATTTCCTGCATCGTTGGTTCTTCAATCTCTTCTACTCGGACGCCACAGATCACACCTTTGATAAGTGAACGTGAAGGATTCAGTTTCGGAGCTTTCGCAAAGAAGGTTTCAAAGTCTGTCTCGTCCTCAAGTAGTGCTGCGAACTCTTCCTCGCTATACCCTGTCAACCAATAAATGATCTCGTCAACTTCTTCTTTCGTCCGACCTTTTCGCTCTACTTTTGCAATATAGAGGGGATAGACTCTTGCGACACTCATTGTGTAGATTTTATGTTTGGTCATGTAAAGTCCTTTCTTAAATCGTTTTCTTTATTATAGTTTGAAAAAGACGTCAGTGCCAGGAACTACATTATGGTTTACTTACTGATTATGGTTCGATACTGTGATTTTAAACAATTATTGATAGATAAGTGACAAAAAACCTATTATTCAACGAACGGATACTTCAAAGAAAGAAGTTAGGCTCTTTTTTCGTGAGAGAGCATCTGATAAGTAATATTCCCGAAATTACACACACTAGAATGGATGTTGGAAAACTGTTATTGGAGGAATTATTTTGAAACTGTCGTTAATGAAATATTTAATAGTTGCAGTGGTCATAGTTTTGTTTATGTTTAATAACTCATTTGGAGTAAACGCAATGTCTCATGAACAAAAACAGATTGAGGACTTTATTAATGAGAATAACTATATCACCGCTGAAGAAGCGACCAAGCAGTATGAACAACAGATTGGTAAAGCCATTTCTCTTCCTAAAAGATTACCTTTTGAGCCTACCCATCGTTTCGGTCACGTGGATGAAGAAGGTCGCTTAAAATTGCATTATATGAAGTATGATGATCAACAGGATACTCTGGATTTCATATTATATGTGATGTCTGAACCTGAGTTTGGTAAACATAATTTATCGAATGATAAAATGGTCAAGTTACGTAACGGGTCTGAAGCATACTATAGAGAAATCCCAAATGTTCTTCTCACATTATCTCTTAAGAAATGCGGAACGGGCTATATACTTGGAGGCAGTGAAACGGATAATTTAAATTTGAAAGTGTTATTAGAGACGGCTGAATCGATTTAATTGATATTCAACGAGCGGGTAGCAATTGAATAAGAACAATACATTAAAGACAAAAAAGCTTTGGGATATTCTCAGGCTTTTTTGTGTGCTAGTGACACTGTTGATTCTCTTTTTAGTTAGGCAACAAAACCATATGTCATTTGAGCTGCACTTCGGATTGTCTTAACATTAAAGGAAAACCCCTGTTGCTATTCTCGAAAAAAAGATAATAATCTGTATTGACCTTCACGTTGCGTCAAGGTGTACAGTAAAGATGTCAGGAGGTGCTGAGATGGAATATACCGTTCAAAAGCTGGGGCAGCTAGCTGGGGTTAGTGCGCGGACGCTTCGGTATTACGATGAAATTGATATTCTGAAACCAGCCAGGATCAATTCGTCGGGGTACCGTATTTACGGGCAGGAAGAGGTAGACCGTTTGCAACAAATATTGTTTTACAAAGAACTTGGCGTCGGGCTCGAGCAAATTAAAGAGATATTGTGCGATCCTTCCTTTGACGCTGTCGCAGCGCTACAATCGCACTACGGTGAGCTTCTTGACAGAAAAAAGCAGCTGGAGCGTTTGATTGTGAATGTGGAAAAAACGATTTCAGCGCAAAGAGGAGAGAGGATCATGTCCGATCAGGAGAAATTTGAAGGTTTTAAGAAGCAGTTAATAGAAAAGAATGAGAAGATGTACGGGGACGAGGTACGCGAAAAGTACGGAGAGGAAGCTGTGGAACAATCGAATCAAGTCATGAAAAATATGACCAAAGAGCAGCACGAAGCCGTTACGCGCCTTAGCGAAGAGGTGAATGAAGCGTTACGTCTTGCGATGAAAACAGGAGATCCAGCAGGCGAGCTAGCACAAAAAGCGGCCGATTTGCATAAGCAATGGATCAACTTTTACTGGGGACAATACAGCAAAGACGCGCACTTGGGTCTTGCGCAAATGTATGTCAGCGATGAGAGATTTACAGCCTATTATGACAAAATAGAGCCAGGGGCTGCGGTATTTCTACGCGATGCGATTGCGGTTTACACAAGCAAATGATAACAGAATTTTATTGTGAGGCTCTTTTCGGAAAAGTAAGGTATGACTTAAAGACGTAGTGAATAAAAAGCGAAACCTCAAGGCCTCTTCTAGTTTAAGGCCTTGGGGTTTATGTAGTATTGAGGCGAGTTTATTTCGATGGACTTGAGCATGGTTGAATATTCGAATATCTCGTATAAATTATTTGAGAAAAAAGAAGTAGAATCCGTCACCGTTTTATCCCGCACCACACTCCATCTCAGGTTATTATTTAACAGTAATTATCGTTATAATGTTAATTATAGTATAATAAGATAAAAATGAGTTAAAAATGATCGTTAGGAGGGTGAGATGAAAAGACCTTATCAATTACCGATGCTACCAATCTCCTTTGAAGCGGAAACAGAGTTAGCTTTTTATAAAAAGGTGACTGAGGCTTCCACTAAATTGGAGAAACTTAAACAGAAACTGCGATATTCCCTTGTAAATGAATCTTTCTTGCAACTCCTTACCCTACAGGAATCTGTGCAATCGACAAGGATTGAAGGTACACAAGTCACATTTAGTGAAATGCTAGAAGATCAAATTGAAGAGGGGACAGATTGGGAAAAAGTCGAAGTGAGAAACTACCAACGAGCGATGAAACTTGGTGTAGAGGCTATACAAACTGGATATCCTCTTACTCAAAGATTGATAAGAGACATGCATCGTATTCTTATGGAGGATGGTCGCGGTTCAACGGGTAGTGCCGGTGAGTACAGGAAAATACAAAACTTTATAGGGCCTACTAAAGACATGAAAGATGCTTCCTACATCCCACCTGAACCACAAAAAATGCATGATTATATGTCGAACTTAGAGTTTTTTATTAATGGCTCTCCGTATCAAGAATTAGAAGAGACTCTACATCCGTTAATTAAGAATGCAATTATTCATGCACAATTTGAATCCATTCACCCTTTTTTGGATGGAAATGGTCGTTTAGGTAGAATATTAATCGTTTTATACCTATTGCAAACTAATATTATCGACTCTCCGTTCTTCTTTATTAGTGAAGAACTAGAAAAAGAAAGGTTCAAATATTATGCTCTTTTGAATGGTATGCGTTCGATTGGGAAGTCTGCTCCGGATTGGAAGAGTTGGATATTGTTTTTCCTTGAAGCAACTAATCGAATGGCAGATCAACAATATCGTAAGCTCGATCAAGCTGAACAATTGTTCCAAAGAGGAATTGACCAACTGACTCAACCATCTACTAAAAAAGTATGGGAGACCCTTTTTGAATTACCTGTTGCAACAGTCTCACAAATTCAACTAAAAACAGATCTAGCTCCAGCTACGATCCGTCGAAGCCTACGTGAGTTAGTACAATTAAATCTGGTATTTGTGGATGATCGTAAGAGAAATCGACGCTACTATCATTACGATCTAATAAGCATCATGAGTAAATAAGTATGTTACAGTACTTATCAATATCTATTACATTGCGATCTTCAAGCTTATTAGACACGTAACGTAACCCCAAGACCTTGACTCAATCTGTGGCCTTGGGGTTTCATTATGTGTAGGTGAATTGATATTATCCGTTGTTCTTTTAGTAGCGCTTTGACAAGATCACAAACGAAGTGAATACGGTTATGATCGTTAATGTTGCTAACAGGCATACCGTCTGATAGCCAGTTAAGTTTATGAAGTCTAGTTGAAAAAGAAGCATGAAAATCAACATATAGCCTAAGATAAAGAAATAACTAAAGAACATGCCTCTTTCACGAATTCGTTTAGACCGTTCATCATTCTCTTTAAACTGTGGATATAAATATGCGAGACAAAAAGCCATGACAGCTGTCCCAACAAAGATCAGCTCATGCCCAACAAAAAAATTGCCAGAGGCTATACTAGCATAGGTGATCAGTAAGCTATACATGGAAAATACAATGCCATTAATGAAGAAAAACCTTCTCCCCACTTTACTACTCATTTGCCTGACATCCCCTTTCTCTTCTATTCATCTTCATCATCTATAAGGAAAACTTTCTCTACGATTGTGTTAAAGCTGCGTGCAATCTCGATGGCTAAAGGCAATGAAGGGTTATAACGCCCTTTTTCAATTGAAATAATAGTCTGTCGGGACACGCCAAGCATGTTGGCTAAATGTTCCTGAGATATTCCATGTTCTTGCCTGAATTCCTTGATCCGATTTTTCATATCATCACTCTTTCCTCTCTACACAACTATTGTAGTGTAAAGGTTACTTTACTGTCAAGGGTACTTTACATGGTTGGCAGAGAAAGCCTCCGCTTGACTCAAGTCATCAACATCTCACCCATTCACTTCTGATGGTAAAATGACAGCAGTAGCAGTGAGATCGGCTTGTCAATTACATAATAAAGGAGAGCTATCAATGAACCCTTGGAATGCTCGTTTTCAAGATGAGAACTATATTTACGGTACCGAACCGAATGTGTTTTTGGCGGAAACGCAGAAGAGACTTCAATTATCAGGAGATGCGTTGGCCATTGCAGAAGGCGAAGGACGCAATGCAGTGTTTTTAGCCGAGCAAGGAATGAATGTGACGACGGAGTTATGGGTGTCAGACCCTCGACACAGTGATGCTGCACTGAATTGGGGGACAGGCACCGTAGTCAGGCACCGTAGTCAAGGAATGGTCTAGAACAATCTCCTTATTTATAGTATAATTTGGTAAATGGAGATCTATTAGACTGTCAGGGGACAAGAGATAAGTAGATTTTCGAAAAATTACATGAAAAATATGGAGGGGTCTATGAAGAAAAACACGGGTGTTGATGGTTTCCTATTAGAAAGAAAAGGTCTCATATCTATTATTTATATGGGACTAATGTTCATTTCTTTTCTTGGATATATACTGTTGGATAATTATCGTATAGGTCAATCTGAACATTGGGTCAGTATCACTCATCTCACACAAGAAGATCTTCAACGAATTCAAGAATTAGGAATGTGGATATCTTCTGCTGAATACTTGTTTTTGGGCTTGTTTTTTCTTGCGGTTCTACTACTCGTACGTTACCGGAAAAATAGAAAGGTATTAAATAGTTTCATTCTGCTACATCTATGCTTGCTTCTTGCTCTCGCTGGATTAGGGTATGGGTTATCATTCTTTTTAACAATCCCTTTTGCTAATGCCACACTGCCCTTACTAACACCAATCTATTTACTACCAATCATCGTGGCTTATGCTATATTTGTGAGGTTTAAACTTATAGGTGTCAGACCTCCAGCACAGTAATGCTGCACTGAACTGGGGGGACAGACACCAATATCTAGGTCTTATGTTGACTATTTATACGAAAAAGCTTATTCAATTGACTTTGGATATGAATTCTATTAAAAACTCTAAATGAAAGGGTGTTAAAGATGAGTAAGGTTTACATTTGTTCTACCCACCGTGGTACAAAGGCAAAAGTTATTCTGGAATTATCAACAAGTACAGAAGCAAAACAAGCGCTCCAACGGATAAAGAACGCAAATCCAAAAGTGAGCCTTGGTGTTTATGGTTCAAGAGATTTAGCAACATTTAAAAGAACCCAACGGACTTTTAAAGCTTCTACATTAGTAAAATCTGTAGCTGATTTTGTTGATACCATGGACAAAAAAGAAATGGAAACTGTATAATTCAACTATAACACCCTAAAATAATATATACTGTATGACTTCTACCCCACGTCCGTATTTAACAGGGCTGGAGACAGGCACTTATAAAGATAGTATTCATTATTTTTAATCATACGATACTTCTTCTTCATGAACACCCTCCTTGATGTAAAACTACTAAATAACATTACCCCGCCTATCATAAATCTTAAACAGGTTGTAACCAGATGTAGTTATCAATCGTCACTACTCATTTGCCTGACATCCCCTTTCTCTTCTATTCATCTTCATCATCTATAAGAAAAACTTTCTCTACGATTGTGTTAAAGATGCGTGCAATCTCGATGGCTAAAGGCAATGAAGGGTTATAACGCCCTTTTTCGATTGAAATAATAGTCTGTCGGGACACGCCAAGCATGTTGGCTAAATGTTCCTGAGACATGTCATGCTCTTGCCTGAATTCTTTCACTCGATTTTTCATATCATCACTCTTTTTTCTTTACGCACCCATTCACTTCTGATGATAAAATGACAGCAGCAGCAGTGAGATCGGCTTGTCAATTACATGATAAAGGAGTGCTAACAATGAACACTTGGAATACTCGTTTTCAAAATGAAAATTATATTTTCGGTACCGAACCGAATGTATTTTTAGCGGAAACGCAGAAGAGACTTCAGTTATCAGGAGATGCGTTGGCCATTGCAGAAGGCGAAGGACGCAATGCGGCGTTTTTGGCCGAGCAAGGAATGAATGTGACGACGTGGGACTTTGCAGAATCAGGCTTGGCGAAGACGAAAAAGCTCGCGGAAGCACGAGGTGTAGAAGTGAACACGAAACTAGTTGATTTAAATGAAGCAAAATGGGAGAAAGAAAAGTGGGATGAGCTTGTCTGTGTCTTTGGCCATTTCCCAGTTGAATTACGCAAAAAAATACTTCAAGGAGTGAAGGAAGCCGTTAAACCAGGTGGATATTTCATAACGGAAGTGTACTCAACGTACCAACTTCCCTATCAGAGCGGAGGACCAAAAGATCAGGAATTCTTATACACACCCGATGATTTTTTAACAACGTTCTCAGATTGGCGGATCGAACACTTTTTCATGGGAGAAGTAGAGCGATATGAAGGAGAATTACATAATGGTTTATCCCACGTGATTCAATTTGTGGGGCAGAAGCTGGTGCAAGTCACTTCTCGATAGTTTTGTTTCAGAGGAGAGAGTGATCTTGTATCGGATTTATAGGTTTAACTGAATATAAAGCGAAAACCCCAAGGCCACGACCTATTTTGTAGCTTTGGGGTTTTTGATATGGTTTAATGTGCATTCAATTAATTCTTTTAAGAAGATGAAAAGGATTTCGTCGGTTTATGTAGAAAGTATGATCTCCACGCCTGTTAATCAGTCATAAATCAATTCAGGTTGACCCCTTCTAAGAACGACTCTTCCATTCATAACCCCACTCAACCCAACACACATGATTACCTACCGAAAGGATGTCTTAAAGGTGCAGGAACGAACCGAAATTGCATATAATAATTATGACATTATTTTTCGCCACATGACGGAGCAATTTAAAGATAAGGCGCTTGATTTTTATGGGATCAAAACGGCTCCTATTGTTAGAGTTGAACCGACTGATTTGCCGACTATTACAGTCAACGATCGCAGAATGGATTTTATGTTTCTCTTAGCCGATGAAACCTATTTGCATTTGGAGTTTCAGACAACATATCATGAAAAGGATTTAGATCGTTTTTTACAATACGATGTGAGCGCCTATGAGCGATATCAGAAGCCGATCCACACTGTGATCATTTACGGAGCAGATATTAAAGACGCGTGTAAAACTAAATATTATGGTTCCGTTAGCTATAAAACGGATATAGTTTTAATGAAGGAGTATGATGGTGATGGACATCCTCATACAACTTTGGACTAAAATCGAAAATGGTGAAAAGTTGACGGAGATTGATGAGCTTAATCTCATATTTGTCCCCTTAATGAAAAGTGAGGCAAACCGATCAGAGCGAGCAATCGAGACCGTAGAATTAGTCAAAAGAATTGATAATGAAGACCAACAAATGAAGTTAATGTCTGCAATCATCGCAATCAGTGATAAATTTATCGAAAAAGAATACGTGGAAAAACTAATGGAGGTGTTGAGCATGGCAAGAGTGATGAAGTTAGCAGAGGAAAGGGCGGAACAAAGAACTGAGATACGTATTCAACAAGACAACATTGTTTCTTACTTAAAAGGCCGTTTTGGAATAGATGTAAAACAGATACAAGAAGAGGTAAAAAAAATTACAGAAATTGATGCCCTGAACTCCCTATTGTATGAATTATATCGTATAAGTGACCACCAAGAAGCGATGGGGCGCATCGATGCAGCAGTAGAGAAACAGAACAGATCTATTAAGGCAGATGAGTAGAGCTTTGCTAGTAGGTTAGCTCCCCTCTTGACAATTTTTCTCGGATATGATAATTATTTTGTTGTACTTAGCACTTTGCTAGACTGAGTGTTAAAAAAGAATAGGTTGATGTGAAGGAAGGGGAAGTTGTTATGGTGAAGAAGCAGTTTGAAGCAGAGTCGAAACGTTTGCTCGATATGATGATTCATTCGATTTACTCTCAGAAGGAGATCTTTTTAAGAGAGCTAATTTCGAATGCGAGTGATGCGATGGATAAGATGTATTATAAGGCGTTAACGGATGATTCGTTAACATTTGAGAAAGATCATTACTCTATTAAGATCTCAGCGGATAAAGAGATGAGAACGTTGACGATTAAAGATACGGGAATTGGGATGACGCAAGAGGAGCTTGAGGAGAATCTTGGGACGATTGCCAAAAGTGGTTCCCTTGCCTTCAAAAATGAAAACGAGATCAAGGATGGTCACGATATCATTGGTCAGTTTGGTGTTGGTTTCTATTCTGCTTTCATGGTAGCGGATGCTGTAACCGTTTATACGAAGTCGGTACATGCTGAGACAGGCTATAAGTGGGAATCAATTGGTGCGGATGGCTACACTGTTGAGCCTTTTGAGAAACATGATGTTGGATCAGAAGTTGTGCTGACATTAAAAGAGAATACGGACGAAGAAAACTATGATGAATTCTTAGAGGAGTTCAAGTTAAAGCAGATCATCAAGAAGTACTCCGACTTTATCCGCTATCCAATTAAAATGGATGTGACCGAGCGCAAGTTGAAAGAAGGCAGCGAGGATGAGTATGACAGTGTCCTGGAAGAGAAGACGATCAACAGCATGGTGCCAATTTGGAAGAAGAACAAGAGTGAGCTTAAAGATGCGGACTACGAGAACTTTTACCAAGAGAAGCATTACGGGTTCGATACACCGCTGAAACATGTACATATTAGCGTAGACGGTGCGGTGCGATACAACTCGATTCTCTACATCCCATCAACAATGCCATTTGACTATTACAGCAAAGAGTTCGAAAAAGGCCTTGAACTTTACTCAAGTGGTGTGTTAATTATGGAGAAATGTCCGGAGCTGCTTCCAGATTACTTCAGCTTTGTGAAGGGTCTTGTCGACTCTGAGGACCTCTCGTTAAATATTTCACGAGAGATCTTGCAGCATGATAGACAGCTAAAGTTGATTGCGAAAAACATTAAAAATAAAATCAAGAATGAGCTGAAAAAGCTACTTAAAGATGAGCGAGAGACGTATGTAAAGTTTTTTGAAACATTCGGTAGACAGTTGAAATACGGTGTCTACAGTGACTTCGGTGCGAACAAAGACGACTTGAAAGATTTGTTAATGTTCTATTCATCAAAAGAGAAGAAGCTCATCACATTAGAGGAATATGTAGCAAACATGCCTGAAGATCAGAAGTACATCTACTATGCAACAGGGGACAGCTATGAACGCATTGAGAAGTTGCCACAAACAGAGGTCGTTATAGATAAAGGCTATGAGATCCTTTATTTAATGGATGAAATTGATGAGTTTGCGATCAAGACGCTTGCAACGTTCAACGAGAAAGAATTTAAGTCAGTTTCAAGTGGAGATCTAGGCTTTGAGGAAGAAGAAAGCAAGAAGGCAGAAGAGGAAGACAAAGAGAATCAAGAGCTATTTGCAGAAATGAAGAAGCATCTAGAAGGAAAAGTGAAGGACGTGCGCGTATCCAAGCGTCTTAAATCTCATCCAGTCTGCCTCACAAGCGAAGGGGAAGTGTCCATTGAAATGGAAAAAATTCTCCAAGCGATGCCGGAAAACCAAAATATTAAAGCCGACAAGGTGCTTGAGATCAACAGCACCCACGAGGTGTTCCAAACCTTGAAGAGCGCTTTTGAAAATGATAAAGACCAAGTGAAACTATACACGAACCTACTATACAACCAAGCATTGTTAATCGAAGGCCTACCAGTCGAAGACCCACTCGCCTTCTCGAATGATATTTGTAAAGTGATGGTGTAAGGTTAGTCATACAGTGCATCACGCAAAGAAGCAGCGACCTGTCGAATGAAGGTGCTGCTTCTTCTTTCTTATATTAAGAAGAAGGAAGCTTTAAGTTTGTATAGAATATAGTTTTAGTTAGGTTTCAAGGAGGTATTATAATGACGGACTTCTTTAAACGTTATTCAAAAATTAGGGGAGAAGATCATGTTGAAACTCTTCAATCTGAAGGGCGAATTGCAGCTCAGATAAAAACCGAACGTATACGATTAAAGCTATCTCAAGAACAACTTGCCGAATTAGCAGGTGTTCCAAAATCTACGATAGGAAGAATTGAAGCTGGATTAACAAGCCCTAAAGTGGACACGCTCCTTAAAGTTTCAAAGGCATTAGACATTCCCATAATAATAGACGGTACTCTTGACAATGGAGACCATACTCTCTATATGAAAACCTGAGTAAGGAACTTGTTAGTTAGTTATTAGTACCATTCTATGATAGAAAGGAGAAGTGCCCTGTGATGGGGCACTTCTCCTTTTTCTGTATGCTCTTGGTGCATCAATGGTAAGTGATGTGTGTTCACCGAAAAATCGAGAACTCCGCTGAATTCTAGTCGCAGATTTCCTAATAAACATTAATCACAAGCACAAAGTACCCTCACTTTGTGCTTGTTTGCTTTTCATTCGAACTCAATGGAGGATAATCGCCGATAGATAGGCGGAGAATCAACCGTTTCATGTTGTTGGTTTAGGCCTGATTAGTCGTTTTCGCGCGAATCTAGTGTTTTTTCGCGCAAGTTGCGGCCGATTGCGCGCAAATAAGGATGATTTCCGCGCAAATTCACCCCTTTTTCGCGCAAACGCTGTAAAATATTAGAAGATACTAGTCTCTCCATATATGTAATCTGCTAATAGATGATACTCTCTATATAGAACCTGGGTAAGGAACCTGTTAGTAACTGGTACCATTCCAAAATAGAAAGGAGAAGCGCTCATCACAGGGCGCTTCTCCTTTTTCTGTTTATAATTGATCATTGAATGGAGGGAGTGATGTGCGGTTCATCTAATTGTCCAAAAACATTCATACTAACCTTCTACTCATCACTCTCCATCAGTATGCCTGTATCTACATATCGTACGTCTCCTGTGTGGGCATTGATCTTTTCAATATGGCACCCTGTTTTAGGGAAGTCGACGATATAGGAAAGTGTGTAGACATTTGTTTGATCAAACTCTTTCACACTACGAACGAGTCTCAATTCAATTTCGTTAAATATCGTTTCTGTTGCTTGTTCTAATGATATAGCGGGTGTGGTATCAAGCTTTTGGAGCTCAGTAGCTTGTTGGACGCTCAATCGTCGTATGGAGCACTCTCTTATGATTCCTGTATAAAGTCCAACATGAACATAGCTTTCCATTCCATCAAGTCTATAGCCATCATGTTCTCGGTAAAAGGTGAACATCTGGGTAGGCTCAACCTCTAGATATAAGTCATCTTCGTATTCTGTTTCGGAGTCTTCTTGTGAAAATTCTTCTTCATATGTTTCTTGAGGATCTTCTGTCGTAGTCGGTTCTTCTAATACATACAAATCGTCTATATTCTTTTCCACGAGCTCTAAATATTCAAGTGCTTTATGCGTTAGATCGGTCATTGCTAATGGTTTCGAATAGTCATCTGTTACAAAGGGTACGTTAGAAAAACTAAAGTAGTCCATTTCCTCAGATGAAATGGAAATGAGTGCTTCGTCTTCGTCCTCTACATTAGCGGCAGAATCGACGAAAATTACCGAGCCTTCCTCGCCTTGCTCTTTTACATAGGATTCATTGACGCCGAGCATTTCTTCTACTGTAGCATTGGGAGATACAGGGGCTATTTTTTGGGTCGTCACTTCTTCTGTTTGCATAAAGTCATGGAACGTCTCTATTTTTCCATCGACCCCGATCGCCATAATTTCATGATTCGGTCGATAGACGAGCTCTACTACAGGATCGGATTCTGCTTCCTCTAGTGGTGCGGCTTGTAAAGCAAGTTGTACATACTTTGCTTCTCGTAATATCTGCTTTGCTTTCTCAGGTGAGATCGATACGGTCGGATACTCTAGTTCATATTCTGTTTGCCCGATGTTGGCAGAGGTGAGGAGGCCGTTTCTTGTAAAATGTAGCATGCATCCTGTGTGGGGAAGAGGAATGCCAAGCTTTGGATCCCTTTCTTCATAGGTGACCATGTACTGATTCTCTCCCCACTCATTTAACATGCTAAATCGCACGTCGCGACTAACAAATGTATCTACAAATAATTGAGCAGTGTTGAGTATGTTGTCTATAGCTGGAGGGGCATCGGCATAGACAGGCTGCTCCGCGTCCTCGAGCTCCATTTTCTGGTAGCTTATCAATCTTCCTTCTTCTAGATCGACCTCTCCATATACGTCACCTGTTTGTGCATCGACCACTTCATTTACGTACTCATCCGCGACAATTTTAATTGGAGGATGTCCCTCTATAAATGGTTGTAGCTTTTCTGCAACATCTTTCATGACCCCAACTCCTACTCATATAAAGTATATTTTTGGTAATGAACAAATCTATTATAGCGTATAGAAGTGTGATAAAACACATTCAATTTGTGATTTTTTTCCATGGGAAACTGTGTGAGTAAAACGCTTCTGCAAAAATTGGGAACTTGACTGAGTAATGAGTCGTTTTCGCGCGAATCTAGTAGCTTTTCGCGCAAGTTACGGCCGTTTTCGCGCGAACAGAGATGATTTACGCGCAAATTCATCCCGTTTTCGCGTAAACGCTGTAATATATTGGGAGATTCTGCGCTCTTCATAAAATTTTTTTCAATTCCTCTCACCATTTTTCAAAACTTAGATCAATATATACATTGAAGAAGTGTAATTAGTCAAAGAAGGAGGGCTGATCATGATTCGGGCAAGGACGCAACTGCCGTCTGCGATTCAGGCTATGATTTCGGATTCTAATATTATAGATTCGTTCACTTGTACAGGCTGCGTTGAATTGATCACGGTGCGACGAGTGGTCATGCCATTTGGACCAGAAGTAGGAAAGGAACGAGATATTTTGTATGGTTGTCGGTGTGAAGATTTGGAGATGGCGAGTATTGCGCTAAAAAAGAGAAAAGAGGCCGAGGAGTGGCGGTTATCTCAACTATTTGATCAAAATAGCTTAGTTAATCGTGATTTGCAGTTGGCTAGTTTTGATTCGTATAAGCCAGATTCAAAGAGTCAGCAACTCGCGTTCGGCTGTGCCCAACACTATGTCCGCGAATTTACAAGAGATTCCCCTCGAAATCTAATACTTACCGGTTCATTTGGTGTTGGAAAATCACACTTGGCCTTAGCTGTAGCAAAAGGGTTGATCGACAAAGGACACTCGGCAATCTTTGTGTCAGTGCCGAAATTACTGACCAAATTAAAAGCAACATACAACAAAAATAGTGAATTGGCTGAGGATGAGCTGCTCTGTTTATTAGAGAAAGTAGATTGCTTAGTTCTCGATGATATCGGAGCGGAGAATGGCAGCAGTCATAGTGGGAGTTGGTCGACCTCGAAGATCTTTGAAGTGCTTGATCGGCGGATGGGCAAGCATACGATTTTCACAACGAACCTGAATGGACGTGAACTGCAAGAAAAGGTTGGGGCGAGAAATTTCTCAAGAATGATGCATCAGACAGAAGTGGTTACATTGACAGGGTCCGATTATCGGCTTCGTCACTTTATGCAAAAGGAAAGGGAGATGAGAAAATGAGTGCGATAAAATTGATGATTGATCCAGGACATGGAGGGCGTGATCCTGGTGCGGTGGCGAATGGATTAGTAGAGAAAGATTTGGTTTTAACGATTGCTCATCACGTTCGTAACATAATGGTTCGAGATTACGGGGTCCATGTGCGAATGACGAGAAATAGTGATGTGTTTGTATCTCTTGAAGAACGAGCGAGGATTGCAAATGAGTGGGGAGCGGATTATTTTCTTTCAATTCATTGTAATGCAGGAGGCGGGACGGGCTTTGAGACATTTCGTCATCCGAGTGCGAAGTCACAGACGTCAGCTTTTCAAGACGCCATTCATCATGGTGTAACACGTCGATTAAGTGTGGCTAATAGAGGGATGAAAACGGCGAATTTCGCTGTGTTAAGAATGACCAACATGCCAGCTGTCTTAACGGAAAATCTATTTGTTGATCATCCAGGCGATGCTAGACAGTTGAAAGATTCCGATGTGCTTTATGAGTTAGCATTAGGTCATGTAGAGGGTCTCGTGAAGCTACTCAACCTAAAACCTGTTGAAGTAAAGGTTGAAAAAGCCCCTCCGTCTTCTATGTATCGCCTCCGTGTCGATGGCCAACAAGTCGGCGCCTTTTCCGAACGATACAACCTCCTTGAACAGTTGATTACTTATTTAGGAAATGCAGAAAAAATTGAACTTGAGAAGGTCTAGTGTTGATGCTTAGTTAGCAATTAAGAAAGGATATCATGTGACTCATGAAGCGATGGCTTTGTGGGTCTTTTCTTATTTTGGCATCGATTATGG
Source organism: Bacillus sp. FJAT-45037 (assembly GCF_002797325.1). GTDB lineage: Bacteria > Bacillota > Bacilli > Bacillales > Bacillaceae_D > Alkalihalophilus. The sequence continues at coordinate 603,579 of NZ_KZ454938.1, forward strand.
GATAAGTTAATATGGATAGACAAACCAATATTATACAGTTTATGCTATGGTAAACATATAATTTGTTCTCTTTTTAGGCAGTGTCTTAAATATATTTAGATACTAAGTAGAGGACCTGGAGGAAAGAATCTTGAATGATAACAAACGAGCCGTTCGTGCTTTTGATCGTGGTGACATAGAAGAGGCGTTGAGGCTGTTTCAAGTAGCAGTGAATAAAAATCGAACGATCCAATCCTTGCACAATTTAGCCTGGTTTTATGGCTATGAAGAGGAAGAGTACGAGAAAGCATTGGCATTGTCTTTAGAAGCTGTCATGCTTCGGCCGACTTCTTATTTTCCTTACAACCTACTGGGAGAATTGTACATGAAACTAGCTCGGTATGACGAGGCCATTCCTGTGCTTGAGGATTCATTACAGTTGCACTCATCTAAGGAAGCAACGTTTAACTTGGCTGTTAGTTATTATGAGGTTGGGAAGCTCGAACAAGCGACAAACTATTTTCAAAAGGCAGCCGGAAATTCTGATTACACATTCTATCTCTATGTAAAGTGTTTAATAGAGGGGGGAAGGGTGTCAGAAGCTAGAGAGAAGCTTGCTTTAATTTCTGAGGATGCTAGTGATTTTGTTGGGGAAGGAGTCGTCGCTGCATTATATTTAGAACTTGGTGATTACGAGCAAGCGGTGAACTGGTATAACAAAAGTTGGGATGAGTGTGCTGCGGGGGCGGATTATGTTGCTCGCTTTGCCTATGCCTTGTATCAATTCAATGATACGGTCCGACTGGATGAAATTATTGAGACTGCTGTAAATGAAGTAGAAAAGCAGTTGGAAGTAACGAAGAATATGGAGCTTGGGGAAGGATACAGTGAAATAGATCGAACGGAAGAACTACGAGAAAACGAGAACGAGTTGGCTTTCTTAAGAGAGCTTAGGAGCAAGCTAGAGTATGGTTTTGTTCCTGACTTTACGATTGATCTATATGTAGAGGGACGTTGTTATTTATTCGGATGCACGCAGCACGAACATCCCGAGTACGGTGCGGTGAAGGGGGATGATTGATTGTGACACAATACATCTACATTGCCTCCTCTTAGAACTGCTCACTTGTGTGAGTGGTCGAGAAGCTCAGCCGCTCGAGGTAAAACGAGTGGTGAGGTGGAAGGACATCACTAAGCCTTCTGATTTGGTGCTAGTCGACCCTGAATTTTTGGAGATCATCTGGTGAACGGGCAAGAAGAGGTCAAGAACTGCATACCTATGCAACTATGGAGGATATGATGAAAATATTATGGCTTATTTTCACTTTAGTGCCCGCACCATTTTTGTTCCATTTCTATGAATACGGACAATATAGTAAGGGAGAAGAACCTACTTTTCTACTACTAGGTTCAATAGTTTTCGTTGTCATAACAGGTGTTTTATCAGGGGGCGTCAAAGCTCGTTATATCATATTGGTTAATGTTCTCACAGGGATGTTATCTCTTCTATTAGCGACGTATTTCATAGCTAACGATGGTGGGTGGTTTACGCCATTTGGAAGAGACTTTGCAATCATATTCACAACAATTGCTTTCTTAGTAGGACAATTAGTCGTTCATCCCTTCTCGAGAAAATTCATTGTAAAAAATAAAAACTAATGAAGATCAAAAAAGGCGGAGTTCTTCACTCCACCTTTATAGCAAATATCGAGCCGCCACGGCTTGCGACGATAATGTGATTGTTGTATACCGCGGGCGATGCTTCAATATTTGCCCCAAGGTTGATCACGTCTTTCATCTCGCCTGTGGTGCCTTCAATGAGATGCAAGTTGCCGATGGAGTCCGCTTGGATTAAATAAGCGTCTCCAGTCTCGGTATAAACATCGACAGGAGAGGACCAAGCATAATGAGGCATCTCAATGCGCCATTCTTCTTCACCTGTCATTTTATTGACGGCGATCATCAGCCCGGAATGGACGTTTTGGTATCGGGCAATGGTAAAGATAGCGAGATGATCAATGCTTTCTTTACCGACTACAGGTGTGGCAAGCATTCCGCCAACGACTCCAGGTACTGAGTAGGCTGGGTAATCAATCATCCAGAGCACTTCTCCTGTGAGGCCGTCTATTTTTCGGATATAGCAATATCCTTTCGACCCTTGATGGTCGACCTCCGTACCTGTGTAGAGGACAGGACGGTTGTCTTGTTCTTCAATTACAATTGTGGCATCCGTATCATCGATTCCTTCTAAGGCAAAGAGAGGTGTTTGGTCAGTTAAATCAATCGCCAGGATACTTCCGCCGTTGTCGGCAAAATAAGCAATATTACGGTAGACAGCAACTGAGTTTTCAATTCCTGGATAATGATTTCCTTGGACTTGATACCTTGTTTTTATTTTTTCTGGTTGAACCGTAATCGATTTCTTCTCACGGTTGAACTCCGTATGTAAGTTCGCCATATAAAACAAGCCATTCTCCCCGCCTAGCACGAGTTGATCGGACTCCCGGTTAATGAGTGCAGCCCCGTCAAAGGCTCCCCAACCACGATAAGCAAAAGGATCCATTCCCTCAATAAAGTAGAGCTCACTGCCATCGATCAAACTATAAATTCGGTACCCAATCGGCGCTTGATCCGGAACACCTTGGCCGACATAAAGAAGCGGATATCCACGTGGATCAACTGAAACAGACCCTTTAATAGGACCACCAACTTTGAGCGGCGGACGAGTGAGTTTTCCTGTCTCAAGTTCCGCAAAATAAACCGACCCATCGAGCGACCCGTAAATTACCTCTGTAAATGATTCTTGTTCCTTAAATTCCGAATCTACATTCATCATGTCGAGAACGTCTTTTTCCCAAGTGACAATACTCGGCTGCCCTGTCCATCCGGCGCCACCACCCCAACGATGGTGAGTGTTTGTACGAAAACTCCATTCCGTATGTAACGTATGAGAAGTTGGTGTAATGTAACCATAAGATGGCGCTGTTCGGTAGTTGTTACCGCGAAATGTGAGCACCCCTGGAAGATCTGTGTACTCTTCTGGAAACAACGTGGAATCAAACGCTACGTCTCCTACGGTTTCATATGTAAGGATAGGAATATCTTCTTTTTCAAGTTCAAGCACTTGATACGGATCAACGTATTCACGAGATTTAATCATATGATGTGAAGATGGCATGATGTGATGGTTAACTGCATATAACTTCTCGTCTGCTGCAACCCGGTCTTGAACCATTGTTTTGTTGCTGCAGCCGATGAGTAAAGAAAAAATGATAATTGCGACTACTAATCTAGATCGTTCCAATAAGACCCCAACCCTCCAGAGTGAAATGCTGTCTTCATTATAAAGGGAGGAATTTGAAAAGAATGGCGGAAATTGTAGTTGAGAGAAAATAATTTAGATTGGTGGTGAAACAGGAGATTAATTTAATTAGGAAAGCCAGTTTACTAAAGAAACAGAAAGGATAACGTTTATTTTGTTATATATGGTAAAATAAAGAAAATGAGGGGGCGTTACTTTGCAAGTGAAAGAATATGGTTTATCTATTGTTTTGAATGCCTTTTTGGCGTATTTGTGGATATTATTTATCAATCACAGTGTTAACCTTGTAAACTCAATGAGCAATTCATTTCTTGTAGGTGCAATAATCCTAGGGTTAGGTACTGCCATATTTTTTGAAATATTTCATAGAATAACTCCATATTATAAATATAAACTATCACACCCGATAAAAATGGTAGGTATATCCTCGTTTGTTGTAGTGGTAGCTGTTCACTTTCTGGGGTTTCAATTAGTGTAGCCAACCGAATCATGTAGTCGTCCTACCTTGCTTAGATTACGGTTCAATAGACACTACATCAGATATACGAATCATAATCGTTTGCTCATCTGGGGTAAGAATTTTTAATGAGTGGCCATTATGCGTTGCAGAAGTGATGAGACCTTCAGTTGTTAATTGGCTATGATGATCCCAGTAAGTGATTGTAACTGGCTCTGAAAGGTGCATTTTTTCTTCAATAATATACCCGATCTCTTCCCAGGCCTGCTGATCTAATGCATGTCTTTTTGGTCTATTGCGCATTATCCGCTGCTCTTTCACCATTTCCATATGCTCAGGTATCGCCATCTGTGTCCATTTGATCATCCCACGATAGTGCATCTGATCACTTCCTTATTTTACTGTTTATAAGAACGTTTGTTCGGTATATACTAAGCATAACGGATCATTAATGCGAACACAAGGGGGGAGACGATGTTTACTTATGAAGCATTTCCTAAACAAGCGTATCTATGTTGTGATTTGAAAAGCTTTTATGCAAGTGTTGCGGCAGTAAAACGAGGATTACACCCGCTCGCTTGCAAGCTTGCTGTAGTCGGTGACACCAAGCGTAATGGAAGTGTCGTCCTTGCTTCCACGCCAAAGCTTAGAGAGATGGGGATTAAGACTGGCTCTAGGTTGTTTGAAATCCCGAAGGACCGAGACATTATTGTCGTGAATGCAGAAATGGAAGAGTTTCTAAAAGTCTCGACCGAGATCACTTTGCACATGGAGCAATTTGTCCCACCAGAAGACATCTTTGTTTACTCCATTGATGAAGCATTTATTAAGCTAACTTCAAAGCGGTGGCAGGGAGCGGAGAATCAAAAGAAGTTTGCGATGATGCTGCAACGGTCCATTAAGGATCATTTCGGATTGACGCTTGCTGTAGGATCATCGTCTTGCAATATGCTTCTTTCAAAAGTCGCACTCGATATTGAAGCGAAAACGACAGAGGATCATTTTGCTCATTGGGATTATGAGGACGTCCAATCAAAAGTTTGGCCGATCCAACCATTGTCCGATATGTGGGGGATTGGTGGGCGAATTGAAAAGACTCTGATGAACATGGGCATAAGAGCGGTTGGGCATTTAGCGAACACAAGGTTAGAACGCTTGGAATCAAAATTCGGGAAAGTGATGGGGCAACAGCTGTATCAGCATGCTTGGGGAATTGACCTTAGTGACATCCATAAGCCAGCTAAAGTGAGGTCAAAGAGCTACTCTGTTGGTCAGATCTTACTTCGAGATTACCGTGGCGAAAAGGAGATTTCAACCGTCATCTTAGAGATGTGTGAAGAAGTGGTACGCCGGGCAAGGAAGCACCATTCTATAGGTCGCACTATCAGTTTAGGGCTTGGATATAGTCGGAATGAGGGTGGCGGTGGCTTCTCTAAGCAGTTGACGATTGATCAACCGACAAATAGTACACTTGATATTTACAATACGTGTCTGAAACTTCTTCGAGGCAATTATAAGGGTGAAACCGTACGACAAGTATATGTCAGCCTTTCTAAAGTCACACCAGATACCGAGCGGCAGCTGTCCTTATTTGAAGACGAAGAAGAAGTGACAAAAAAGAGAGAGCTCGGTTATGTGATGGATGCGATACGTGAGAAATACGGATCAACAGCTATTCTAAGAGCTAGTTCTTATACAAAAGCTGGAACGACCAGGCATAGAAGCAGTTTGATTGCTGGTCACAAGAAGTAACGCTACAAATGGTGAGGAGTGAAGTTGGTGAAGATTGTGCCAGGAGAATACTTAACGAAAAAGGAACGAGCGGCTATCTCGGATCTAGAAGCGAAAATGGCCGCTGCAACGACCGATAAGGAATTACTATCCTATAAAACTCAGTTAGGATTGATTATGGAGCGAGTGTTGATTCGTTGTAAATAGGAGAATAAATAAATGGTTTATTTTGGTTGATTTTCTTTTATAATGAATAGTAGATTAGTAGTTAAATTACATCTAACTTAGAAATGAAAGAGAGGGGATTTCTAGATGGACCAATCTGTTAGTAGTAAGAAATTCGAAATAGGTTTTAACAGCTTTCTTTTATTCATTGCTGTAGTTGTCTTCCTATCGTCTGTTTTTCATTTAGTAGATACCGACCGAAATATTTTATACGCAATTGTAGGGCTTATTATTGGGTGTGGCAGTTCACTGAGGCTCTATAAACTCAAGAGAAATACATAGGTGAGAATTCAATAGAGCAATCCTGAAACAGTTAGCGTTGCTCTGTTGATTCTGTCGAGAATACTCAATGTACATTAATAAGTTATTATAGGGGTGACGTTATCGTGGAGAGCATTTGGCAAGTAGATAATGATTATGGAAAATTAGAGCCATTACTTGATGAGATGGTTGAAAAAGCAGAAAAAAAATTAAACATTGTGCTACCAAAATCCTATATAAATATCCTGAAACAACAAAACGGTGGGTACATAAAATTTAATGCATATCCTTCAAATTCACCAACATCTTGGGCTGATGATCATGTGAATGTTGACCATTTATTCGGAATAGGGATGGGTGAGGAAAAAGGAATATTAGAAAGTGAATATTTAATTGAAGAGTGGGATCTACCGAAGAAAGTTGTCCTAATTTCAGGAGATGGGCATTCTTGGATTGCACTTGATTATAGACAGACCAAAGCCGAACCGCCTGTTATCTTCATCGATGTTGATGATGAACAAATTATTGAATTAGCACCTAATTTCGAAGCATTTTTAAATGGTTTAACAGTTTGGGAGTATTAAGTCATTCATCAGAATCTTACCAACGCAAGAACAATTGGATAAAATCATCACTATACTTAGAGAGTAGGGAAAGAAATGAATAATCATTCCATCCTTCAAATGTGGGAAAACTATCGTAAAAGAAACCCGAATGCACCAGATGAATATTCAGCTTGGGCCTTTGGTGATTCAAAAGAAATGGCGGATGAGCTTGCTAGATTAGTCATAGAAGGAAAGAAGACAGCAACTGCTTCAAACTTTACGCTATACAAACTTGAAAACGAGGCTTTGCCTCAAATTGGTCAGCTGAACATCATCCTTGATGGAAATGAAATAGCCGTTGCGATTGTCGAAACAACGTCAGTCGAAATCGTTCCATTTGATGAAGTGACGGAGGAACATGCATATCTTGAAGGTGAGGGAGACCGGTCTTTAGCCTATTGGCGTGATGTGCATGAGACGTTTTTCAGGAAAGAATTTGATGCGATAAGTAGCGAATTTTCATTAAAAATGCCAGTTGTTTGTGAGAAATTTGAAGTCGTTTTTAAGTAAAAGGTTACTTCTTTTTCTGTTCGGACAACACTGCTAATTGATTTTGTAATTGTTCCATTTGGCTTTCTAGATTAGTAAAACGAGCGTCTTGTTCTTTCTGAGAATTAATATTATCAATATTACTTACAATTTCCTCATTGATAGAAATCTGTACTGCGTATACAGCTAAAGCATCACCAATCGTAGTAATGATTCCTGCTATTAAACCAATTCTCTGACTCAAGCTTAGGTTATAGGGGTTATCAGGCTGTGAATCTGTTGTTTGATTACTAGATGGAAGTGAATTGTTCGGTTGGTTGTTACCTAATGTAGAAGGGATCTGCCTGTTCATTTCACCACCACCTAAATTAGAATCGTTCATTCATCATATGAGAGGCCAGTGAAGAGGTTGCTTGTATAGGTGAGAAAATCATTAAATGACCTTGAGGTAAGGATGAAGGGACGCGATTTATTTATATGTGGATGTGAATGAGTATGATTGAACTAATTGATACAATCAAAAAGGTCAAGATAAAGCTGGTGAGAGGTGAGCGACCTGTTTAATGCAGACGCAGTAATATCTTGACGGCTTTTTCCTTCTTCATAAGAAGGAACCACTTGCTATATGTTATTCGACTAGCTCTTACATTTATAGTCACACTAAGTGTAGCTATCTGAAAATAAAATTCTTATTATATTATAATTTGGTTGTTGGTATTTTTCACTGGGGGGATATATATGAAAGTGGATTTTGGTAAAGTGGCAAAGGATTACGCTAAATATAGAAACGATCTACCCATTGAATTGTTGGAAAGTTTAAAAATTAGAGGAGTAGATCTTAACAATAAAAAAGTGGTGGACCTCGGTTCCGGATCTGGTGTATTAAGTAGAGCTTTACAGGATCAAGGGGCAGTTGTTGTTGGTGTAGAACCATCAGTCGAATTAATTGAAGAAGCAAAAGTCATTGATAAAAATCGAGGCTGTATTATTGAATATGTAAATAAATTTTCGGAATCTACTACTTTAGAAAATGATACATATGATTTTGTCACTGCGTTAAGGGCTTGGCATTGGTTTGATAGAGAAAAAACCATTAAGGAAGTAAAAAGAATATTAAAGGCTGATGGTATATTAATTGTTATGGATTCAGGTTTTTTATCAAACAGTAAAGTGGTAGTCGACACCCTTCAGATTATAAAGCGCTATATGCCAAATGGTCAGTTAAAGTCGGCGGGTTCGAAGGCTATTTCAAAACAGAAAATTAATGGATTTCCTGTTGAGTGGTTTAAGGAATGGCAGGATCATCAATTTGATTTGAAAGAAACCTATAAATTTAACTATAACGTATCATTTACAAACGAAGAATGGTGTGGAAGAGTGGGGTCTCTGTCATGGTTATCTAGCTTTAGTGCGGAAGAGCGACATCAAATACTGGATGAAATCTACACATACATAAGGAAAGAGTTTAAGGAAGATGAACATAATATCCAACATGGATGTTTCATAACTGTATTAAAGAGTCTATAAGTTAAATGGAAAGTGTTCAAAGAGCAATCACTTTGGAATTTTGTATAGTCTCGTGGTATTTAGCGTGTATTTAATTTGCAATTTTTCAACAAAAAGCAGAATTATAAATTGAATAAAACGTTAAGGCAACTTGAAGAAATGATTGATCATATTATAGAGTTAAAAGAAATATCTGGAGAACGACTATGTGAACCTATTAAAGAGAGGAGGGTCTCAGATGAAACTTATATTAAGTAAAATAGGACTCGTTTTCTTTATGATGATGGTCGGATGTAGTAACCATACAGCACTAAACGACATCTCAGTATTTTCCACGAAGGAAGAGGCGTTAAAGGATTTTTTAGAAGAGAACCAGGGTGAAATGCTATTGATTGAAACTACGCATGGAGATGAATTAATCATTTTCATTCAATCTAATAGAATGTATTCAGTCTACGAGATGATTAATAATACGGAAGGTTTCGGAATGGCAAAGCTTACAAGTGATGTAGATGTAAGTAATGTAGAAGGTGTTAGTTGGGGAATTTCTACAGCTGAAAACCATGAATATACCATTCATGTGACAAAGGAACCTATCACGGGCTTTACTGACATTCAAAAGGGAGATTACTATGTTTCGATTGAGAAAGGTCATAACTTTGTAGAAGTCTCACAGCCAGTGGAAAACGCGATAGAGTTCGTTGAAGTGTTTGGTGAATAGGAAAGGCGTTAATCAATAGATGGTTAGCCTTGATGTTTTCCTTTCAAGAGTTAGAGGAAATCATTCTTTGCGTCAATTCAAGCAATAAAGCCGCGCTCAAAATCTATGAACAGGCGGGGTTTATTGAGCTTAATAAGCTCGTTTCTTATAATTTGAAGTTGTAAATAACTCAAAAAAGAGAACCCAATGTGAATTGGGTTCTCCCACTATTAGGCTCTCTTTAAGCTTAGCAGCTCTCAGCAGTTTATTTTGTAAAAGGGATATTCAACAGTTCTGGTACTGTGACAAACTCGTAACCCTGTTCTTGCAATGCTGGGATAATTTGTTTGAGTGATTCGATTGTATTTGTCCGATCTCCATCCCAATCTGCACCGTCGTGCATAAGAATAATGGCTCCTGGTTGAACATTATCCAATACTCTTGAAGTGATGACTTCTGGTGATTCTTCCTGCCAATCCAATGAATCCACCGACCAGCCAATAACTGAATATTGCATTTCAGCAAGCTTTTCGACCAATTCATTATATAAAAAACCATAGGGTGCACGAAACAGACTAGTTTCGTAACCAATAATGTCACGGAGAACATCTTCAGTTCTTGTTACTTCCCTCTCTAGAGTTGCTATATCACCTTCTTTAACAAGGTTAGGGTGGAAGTAAGTGTGGTTTCCAATGACATGACCTTCATTATTCATTCGCTCCACAATTTCAGGATAAGCAATAGCTCGTGACCCCATTAAAAAAATGTGGATGGTACATTATACTGGTTTAAGACATCTAGTACATCTTCAGTAAAACGTGGATCAGGACCATCATCAAAGGTTAATGCGATTCTTCTTTGGTCGGTAGGGCCCTGTAAGAAAAAGGTATCTGGATAACGCTGCTGTAGGGTGTTCATATCAACAGGCTGCTGACGAGCACTTTCAGGATTTTTAGCCTTTTCCTCTTTCTTATCGGGTTTATCTTTTTTCCATGAGATTTGTTGCTCGGGATCTTCCGGGTCTGGTTCATTGGCATCAACAGTCATGATATCCGAAATTTGAAAACAAAATAAAAGCAAAGCAACTAGCAACACCTTTAACATGCTCTCTTTCATTTATTCATCTCCTATCAAAAGTAGTCATACATTTGTTATTTTAGATTAAAAAGGAGCGTTTATACAAAAAAAAAGAAAACAACTTAAAAGTTTCTTTGCTCTGCTGCTTCTTTAGAGTGTTTAAAAAAACGGCATGAAGGAGAATATATGATTACCAAGTTGGTTATTATTTGCGCAAGTTATGGTAGGGATTATGATCACGGCTCCAAATTATATTGAGGAAAAGGAACATAAAACACTTGATGCACTAAGAGTATCTCCTCTCACACTTAATGAAGTGATGATTGCAAAGGGGGGAACTATTTTATTATTCTCCACATTAACGCAGCTTCTTGTTTATAGTTTAAATGTTGGAATCAACACAGATTTGTTTATGGCTATCCCTGTAATGGTAGTGGGGGGGACTTTGTTTATACTTATTGGTTTCGTCATCGGACTAATTATGGATTCTTCAAAAACGGCATCAGCCATATCATCAATCGTTATGGTGACATTATTCTTAATAGCATCCTTGTATCAACAATTACCCGAATGGGAGAATGTCTTACAATTTATACCTAGTGTAGTTGTGGTAGAAAATTTGATTGCTGTATTTAATAGAGAGTTCGTAATGTTTGATATTGTTCTGCTACTGTTCTGGACTGTACTGTTTTATTTCATAATTATATTTTTAGTTAAAAGAGAATTAATTAGATGAGCATGTCTTCAATACTTGAACCTAGAAATCCCTATCACTATTGAGGTGAAGAGCGAAAGAATTCAAAAAGGAAGGGGAAGAATTCATGCGGAAGGTTGAGGTTTCTCCTTTTAATGAACAATGGACTTCGATGTTTGAAGAGGAAGAGGAAAGTTTAAGGGGGATTTTCAGACAACAACTTATCGATATACATCATATCGGTAGTACGTCTGTTTTAGGATCAGAAGCCAAGCCAATTATCGACATTATGCCAGTGGTTAAGGACATTAGCATAGTCGATAAATATAATCTGGCCATGAAAGAGTTAGGATACGAACCAAAGGGCGAAAATGGTATAGCGGAACGAAGGTATTTTGAAAAAGGTGGAGATCATCGCACTCATCATGTTCATGTCTACCAAGTTGGCAATCCTGAAATTAAACGCCACCTTGTATTTCGTGATTATCTAAGTTCGCATCGAGAAGTGGCAAAGGAATACGGGGAATTGAAGCAACAATTATCTCAACAGTTCCCCTATAGCATAGAATCCTACATTAGAGGTAAGGAAGCTCTTGTGTCTGAGATTGAACAGAAGGCTCTGGAATGGAACTTCGGTGAATGACCCCAAAGGAGATAGAGTTTTAGTGATGAGGGACTAAGACTGGATCTCATAAATGCTTTTTTGATATTAATAAACCAAGAACCCCATTATTCATAGCCAAGGGCTAAGGATAATGGGGTTCACTTATGATTAAAGGTTTTTTAAAAGATGAACCTTACTTACTATCTCCAATAATCGCTTGAGCTTTATTCGTTGTTTCTTCCATTAATTTAGCAACAAGCTCATTATCGACAGCAAGGTTTTCAATCGTAGCCGACATTTCTTCTAAGCTTGCCGAGGATTGCTGAATGATCGCTGCTAAATCGCTTGTTGAAGTCTCCACACTAGATGATTGCTGCTTCACATTTTCAGACAACGTCGTCATGAACTGTACTTTACCATCAAGTGAATCGATCATTTCTTTTACAGATAAAAGTGATGATGTGACATCTTCTGTTGAAGCAATACCTTTTGAGATAAATATACTACTCGTCGCCATCTTGTTAAGTGCCTCAGAATTTTTCGCATTCAGCTGCGAAAGGTTAACATTGATCTTATCGGTTGTGTTTTTACTCAGTTCGGCTAATTTGCGAATTTCCTCGGCAACCACTGAGAAACCTTTACCAGCTTCGCCTGCGCGAGCTGCTTCAATTGAAGCGTTCAAGGCAAGTAAGTTTGTTTGCCCGGATATTTGCTTGATCGTTCCCGTAAACGTATTTGTTTCTTCAATGGTCTTCGTTAATTCGGCAAATGTTTCGTTTAGGGCATTAACTATTTCTTCAAGCTGTTTCATGTCGACGTTTAATTCCGTCGCGTTTGTTAAGCCATCATTAGCAACTTGAAGCGATTGATCGGATTGTTCTTTCAGTTCCGTCGTTATATCGTGTAATTGAACCATACTGTCTTTTGAATCGAGAGCATTATTTGAGATATCATTAATTTGTTCGGATTGAATGGTGCTTCCTGAAGCCATTTCGTTAATCGCAAGCCGGATTTCTTCTTGTGAATGTAAGTTACTTTGAATTTTTGAATTGGCATTTTGTACAGCCTCAATAATTCCCGAAACATTTGATTCTAAGTGATGTGTCTCTTCTTCTTTTTTCGTTGTCTCTAATTCAGCTTCTACAATAAATTGTTGAAGCTGCTGATACTGCTTTTTATTTAAATAAATCAAGACACCTAGAACGATCCCGGAAAGGAAGTAAACAATAATAGCAGTTGAATAAATGCTAGCAAGTTGTTCTGTTTTGTTAGTTTGCAAGAAATTCACTAACAAAACACCGATTAATCCAAGGATAAATCCACCTGTAAAGATTTTCTCATTAAAATGAATGGCAGAAATTAATAATATTAGTAATAGAATAATTATCAGTGTACCTTCAGCACCAAAAATAAAAATCGACCCAATAGAAAACGCATAAATATAACCGATACTGATATAAGGGAAAATCTTTGGTTTATTGATTGCAAACTGCAATAAGAAATATAGGATCGTAAAGCCTGTCACTTCCACACTATAGTAGATAAATTTGCTGAAATCGCCGTCCACTAACGTCTTCGCTATCCCAACTAAAAGAGACAAAGAAAAGATCACAAACAAAAGTGTATTTTTTTTCTTAATGTCACTAATTAGCATTCTTTGTAGGGTGTTCATAAAATTCCTCCATTATGGATTAAAATTGTAATTAAAAATTATGGAACTATTAAAGAGTTTTCAAGATAGTTATTCTTTATGTCATAGAAAAAAACTATATCTCAATAAGTTGATAATATCATATTATATAGTATAAAGTGGATAAATATCGAAAAATATCAAAAATTGTGTAATTTGTTTCGAGGAAACTAAGAGGCACAACAACAACAACAGAAGTACAACTTAAGTCTTTAAGGAAGTAAGATCACTGAGCGCAGAAAAGGGTTGTGTGCATGAAGTTTATGATAAGAGCAATTAGTCTTTCAACATTCGAACAATATATTAGGCATGGGACTTTCGACCAAAAATATTTTACAATACGAAGGTGAAGACTTGAAATAAACATTGTAAAGAATAATAATTAAACTAAAAAGCTGAATAAGGGAAAAAGATGTACTTATTTAAATTAATGTAAGGAGAGGGAATATTTATAAAAATAGAATTCAATTTATATTAGTATTTAACGAAGTGTCTTGGTCTTTGACACCAAATACGTTAAAGCTGTAGTTGGTAGAATGACTGACACTGAATATCCAGATACTACTATATGAGACAAATAAAAGTGTATGTTCATAGGTAGTTAGTATACTTGAAAATCATTCAATGGAAGGAGCTCACGATGGAAAATGAAAAAATTCAACAGTTGGAGCAAAGGATAAAGCAACTAGAGGAAGATGTTCGGCTATTAAAACTTAACCAAACTTCTTCTTCAGACCAAAACGTAGTTAGCGTGAAGTCTACTAAACCTTTACCAGTGGATAAGCCAATTGAAAAATCAACTAGCCCCTTGGAGCCGCCAAGACCAACAACGGAACCGGAGCCAAAAGAACCGACAGACTGGGAACATATTATTGGTCGAGTGTGGTTACCTAGAATTTTCATTTTTGTGTTACTCATCGGTGTTCTATGGGGATTGGTAGTCGCAGTAGATGCAGGGATTTTAAATGAAACAGCAAGAGTGCTTTTAGGATTTGTTACTGCTGTTGTTCTTTATATTCTAGGAGATAAGCAAATTAGAAAGGACAGAGCAGCTTTAGGGAAATCTTTATTAGTCGGGAGTATAGCTGTTGCGATCTTAACGACGTTAGCCATGCATTTCTTATATTATATGATTCCGAGTGTTGTGAACTTGTTCTTAAATGTAATCTGGATAGGAGTAGGGATTTATTTATCCGCGCGCCATCGATCTCAAGCAATGGGAATTATGTTTGCCGTTGTAGGATACCTCGTTCCATTCTTAACGAGAGGTACTTCAATAGAGAATGCACCGTTTATCATGGTCGGATATGAATTGATCTTCTATATCGCTCTGTTACTATTTGCTGTTAAAATGCAGTATCGAACATTGTTATATGTTTCGACCATTTTCCTTCACGTAGCATTCTTGCTTCTTGTTCTCATAACAGGCTTTAATTTAAATACTTATCAGATGTATGATGCGGTGTTAATGTGGATAGCGGTTGGAATATTGATTCAACATCAGCTGTTATTCGGAGTAATCTGGTTAAAGAAGATGGAACATGTGAAAGGATTTCCGCTTTTATTTACTAGTTTCTTATTAACATTAATGTGGCTGAGTATAGGGATGCAAGGACAAATGGTCTATTTATTTATATTGGGTGTCTTAACCATTCAATATGGTGTGTTCGCTTATCAAGCTTATCAAACGAAAAGAAATGATATGTTGTCGGTTTCCACGGTCTTAGCTACGATTGTGCTAGCTGTCTTTATTATGGAAGTCTTAGACAATGAAGCGATCAGATTATCGATTTATTTATTACAAGGTTTCTTTGCGGTCTATATAGGTTACCGGTTCAACGTGTTTTATCAAAAGATTGTTGGTACGGCGATCTATTTTTTAGCGGCTTTCGTTGTGGTGATCACACCGGTCAATACGTTCTTGATGGGGTGGAGTTGGAATGTATTTAATACGTTCTTATTAGTTGTGACACTTTATATGTTGTATCTCATGATGATGAAATTTAAAGTGAAAGAGGCTGCTCAAGTAACAGTGGGTGTTCTGTTATTGGCGCATATATCACTCTTAGTGAAAATTCCATCTATCAATCAAGTCTTGAGCTTAAATACGTTGTTGTGGATTGTCGTCATTTGTTCGCTCTTTTTCCTTTATCAATTAGTGAAAAAAGAATTACATGCTTACTTTAATAGGGTGATTATCGGAGTCCAGATCATGGTTCATCTAGCTTTTATTACACTATTGATGACAGCGATAACAGCTAATCAGTCAGTAAGTATCGAATTAATGTCTCTGTCAATTGGATGGATTTTATATGCAGTCGGAATCATTTTAGCTGGTTTTAAGTATCAAAAGAAGTCGATTCGCTTATTAGGAATTGCGCTACTCATGCTAAGCTTAATGAAGCTAGTCATATTTGATCTATTCTTTATTAGCATAATGTTCCGCGCTATTTTGTTTATAGGCATTGGGGTAGTAGGGATCGCATTATCGCGTTTATTTTATACAAACAAATAACTAAACAATAAGCCGCCTGGGTGAAAAGTGTCCAGGCGGCTTATTACTATTCGCAGTGCTCCTTCAGTGCATTCACTTTGTCCGTTAAATACCGTTGGTCGAAATGATGTAGGGATTCGAAGTCGGTTGCACTTAACAAATAGTAGGCAAATTCAATCAATGTTTCGTGGTGTTCGTCTTCCTCTGTAGCAAGGGCAATCGTTGTTAATGCATCAAGGCAAGCACCGATAACGGAAATATCATTCTTACCATGAATCCTAATTTGATAAAACGCTGTGTAGAGCGTATCTTCAAAATCTCTAGGGTAATGGATAATGACACGAAGAATTTGATCATCGTCTAGGTGATGATTGTTTTGCGTGTTGGCTTTGGCAATATGGCCAATCGTTCGTCCCAATTCATTAATACAGGCGATCGCTGTATGTGGGTCGTTGATTCCTGATGAGATCGCTCGAAGGGTAATTTCCACAAGCTGTTGGATGCTGAACTCAAGGTCTTGTAATGTTGTCCGCTCATCTCCGATCGTTAATGCTTCTTGAATCACTTCCTTAATCGACTCATTGATCTCTTCTTTACTATAGAGAGTATAAAAGCAATCAAACTCCGTTACAAAATCACCAATTTGTTTATCAAACTCAATCAGAGCATCTTTTTCCTTCAAGGTCGATTTCAATTTTGAAAAGTCAACATGTTGCACGTAGCCAGAACGTGGCGGAGAAACGTGTACTTGATGCGAATAATGTGCTTTTCTTTGGATTAAAGTTTCCTTATTAAGTGAGACGCCATCGCTTTGATTGACTTGTTCAATGATCGCCGTCGCTTGAGTTGAGATGCCTTTAATTAATTGTTGAACATGAATTGATGCAGCGACGTGATGAATGAAGTAAACAAAGAACCCGACGCATATGATGGATAAGAAGACTCCGAATGTCCCTGATAACAACAATCCTTCCACGTTCTCCTCTTGCATGAAAGCAAGTGATGTAACAGCGTAGACGAAGGAGGCAATAAAAATGGCTAGCACTTTTATCGTGATTTTGTCATGGATGAAGTTTTGCAAGGTTCTCGGTGAAAATTGAGATGAATAAGTGGTTAAAACAACCATGATCGTTGAGAATGTGATTGTTGTCATTGTTAGTAAAGCTGTTGTCAGGGAGCCTAAGATCGTAGAGGCGAGTTCCGTTTCTGTTAATAAGATGTCTGGTAAATAAGACGAGAAAAACTCGGGATTCGTTACCTCCATATACGTAATGCTAAATGATAATAAGATGGCAATGAAGCTATATAACCCAGGGGTGAACCAAATGCTGTTGCGTAATGTGAGTAGCCATTGTTTCAGGTGAATCATCTCCTCTATAGATGTGAAAAATCGATATGCTTTCTCTATACATTCCCTAAAAATATCGAAAAATAACGGAAACCTTAAAAGAACCTGGGGCAATTTTTAATCAACTATTGAATATTCACAACTTTTAAGCTATATTGAAAGCACTTACATAAGGTCATCTGATGACCTTATGATTATATTGTGGTATAAAAGAGGAGGGAACATCATGGGATTAGGGTTGTTATCGGTTTTAGCGCTTATTCCGATTCTAACGGTTTTATTATTTTTAGTGATTTTTAGGTGGCCAGCAAAGCATGCGATGCCGCTTGCGTTTGTCGTCACCGTTGTTATGGCATTCTTTATTTGGGAAGTTCCTGCTAATCAAATCGCGGCAGCAAGTACGCGAGGTGTGGTGACGGCACTTGAGGTGCTATTTATCGTCTTTGGTGCCGTACTCATGCTTAACACGTTGAAAGAAAGCGGAGCGATTCAAACGATTCGTCAAGGCTTTATCGATATTTCGCCTGACCGTCGCGTGCAAGCGATTATTATTTGTTGGTTATTTGGTTCGTTTATTGAAGGGGCATCGGGTTGGGGAACTCCGGCTGCGGTTCTTGCGCCTTTACTTGTAGCGATCGGATTTCCAGCGATGGGGGCGGTCATGGTTGCATTGATCATTCAATCGACTCCTGTATCATACGGGGCGGTTGGAACGCCAATTTTAGTCGGAGTTAGTTCTGGCTTAGAAGGGGCGGAGAATGTGATCAACGCCGCTACGTCGCTTGGCCTGTCGCATGAGGCGTATATTAATATGATCGGTGGTCAGGTGGCTATTTTCCACGGGATCGTCGGGGTATTCATTCCATTATTTATGGTGACGATGCTGACTTACTTCTTCGGAAAGAATAAGTCGCTTAGAGCGGGAATGGAAGTTTGGAAGTTTGCGATTTTTGCAGGGCTTGCTTTCACGATTCCTTATGCGTTAGTTGCTAATTTACTTGGGCCGGAATTTCCGTCTTTATTCGGAGGGTTAATTGGTCTAGCGATTGTCGTTCCAGCAGCGAAAAAAGGCTTATTCATGCCTAAGAGCACATGGGATTTTGAACATTCTTCTAAATGGGACCCAGAATGGACAGGGACGTTATCGGCAACCACTTTATCAAAAGCGACCATTCATCCGTTTAAAGCATGGTTCCCGTATATTTTAATGGGAATTTTGCTTGTGCTCACTCGAGTGAGTACTCTCCCATTTGGAGATTGGTTAAAAACAGCGAGTATTACAGTTGAAGAGATTTTCGGGACATCGATTTCGATTACTAGTACACCATTTTTCTTACCAGGTTTCATTATGGTGTTAATGTCGATCATGGGGTATTTCTTATATAGCATGACAGCCGAGACGTACGGAACAGCTCTGAAAAGCTCCACCAAGATGATCATTAGTGCGGCTCCTGCTTTATTATTTGCTGTGCCGATGGTTCAAGTGTTTATTAACTCTGGGGTAAATGCGACAGGGTACACGAGTATGCCGCTTGTTCTTGCTGAAGGAGTATCAGAGATTATGGGTCAGAACTGGCCACTCGTTGCACCAGCGATCGGGGCTCTAGGAGCTTTTGTTGCGGGTAGTAACACGATTAGTAATATGATGTTTGCATTATTCCAGTTTGGAACGGCAGAGAATGTCGGTATTAACCCAGCAACGATTGTTGCACTGCAAGCGGTCGGAGGAGCTGCTGGGAACATGATTTGTGTGCATAACGTCGTTGCCGCATCAGCGACAGCGGGTCTAATTGGAAGGGAAGGGGCATTAATTCGAAAGTTAATGATCCCGACATTCTATTACGTCTTCTTTGCAGGAGCGATCGGGTACATTGCGATTAACGGGATTGGCTTAAATATAGGGACCTTTTTTGCAGCAATCGTATTATTGACCATCGTTTCTATTATTGTCAAAGGAAATCGTAAAGAAAAACAAACAACAACGGAGTCAAAACAGCAGAAGTTCGGAGGTTGATGTAGGTGAAGGTTTCATTATTTATTACCTGTTTAGCAGACGTCTTTTACCCAGGAGTGGGGAAGGATACGGTCGAAGTGTTAGAGCGATTAGGTTGTGAGGTAGATTTTCCAGTAAAGCAAACCTGTTGCGGGCAGCCGGCTTTTAATAGCGGCTACCATAAAGATACGGTAAAAGTCGCAAAGCATATGATTGAAACATTTGCGCATTCAGATTATGTTGTGATACCATCGGGGTCTTGTGCCTCGATGATTCATGAGTATCATGAGCTGTTAAAAGATGAGCCGAAATGGCAAAAGCGCGCAGAAGAACTCGCCAACAAAACATATGAATTCACGCAGTTCTTAGTTCATGTGCTTAAAGTTGAAAAGGTGAATGCTTCGATGAACGCAAAAGCAACGTATCACACGTCTTGTCATATGACGCGCTTATTAGGAGAGAAAGTTGCCCCGTTTAAGTTGCTTGATCAAGTCGAGGGGTTAGACCTTGAAACGTTGCCAAATAGAGAGTCGTGCTGTGGATTTGGTGGGACATTTGCTGTGAAAATGTCGCAGATCTCAGAACAGATGGTCGATGAAAAAGTGCAACATATCGAGGAAACAGGAGCGGAAGTGTTAATTGGAGCTGATTGTGGTTGCCTCATGAATATCGGTGGACGGATCGAACGAAACGGAAAGCCAATAAAAGTGATGCACATCGCCCAAGTGTTAAACAGACAAGAAATCGCAGCAAAAAAGGAGTGATGTAAAATGGGGATGAAAATCGGCGATCTGAAATTCGATAACCGAGTGGAAAAAGGGTTGAAAGATACCTTTATGCGCCAAGCTGTAACTTCTGCGCAAGAACGACTCAAAACAGCGAAAACCAAAGCAGAAGATGAACTAGGAAACTGGGAAGACTGGCGTAATCTATCAGAAGAAATCCGCACGCATACATTAGAAAACATCGATTTTTATTTGCAGCAATTAAGTGACAATGTCAGCAAGAACGGCGGTCATGTCTTCTTTGCAGAAACGGCAGAACAAGCAAATGAATACATTAAAAAAGTCGCAAAAGACAAGAATGCCAAAAAAGTCATTAAATCCAAATCCATGGTGACAGAAGAGATTAGTATGAACCAAGCTCTTGAGAGTGTGGGCTGTGAAGTGATTGAATCAGATCTTGGTGAATACATCCTCCAAATTGACGATCATGATCCACCGTCGCATATTGTTGCGCCGGCTTTGCACAAGAACAAGGAGCAAATTCGCGATACGTTCCGCGATCGTAAAGGCTATACCAATTCTTCTAAACCAGAAGAATTAACATTGTTTGCAAGAGAGCAGTTGCGAAAAGAGTTCCTTGAAGCAGATATTGGCGTGACAGGCTGTAACTTTGCTGTGGCTGAATCAGGGAGCATCTCGCTTGTGACAAACGAAGGAAATGCAAGACTCGCAACGACGTTACCGAAAACGCAAATTACCGTGATGGGAATGGAGCGTGTCGTACCGACGTGGGAAGAGCTCGATATTTTAGTGAGTATGCTATGCCGTAGTGCTGTCGGGCAAAAGCTAACGAGCTATATTACTGGGTTAACAGGTGCTAAGGGTGAAGGCGAGCTTGATGGACCTGATGAGTTTCATTTAGTGATTGTTGATAATGGCCGTTCGAAAATTCTCGGTACCGAATTCCAAGCAGCTCTACACTGTATCCGCTGTGCGGCCTGTATCAATGTTTGTCCGGTGTATCGTCATGTCGGTGGTCATTCGTATGGTTCCATCTATCCGGGTCCGATTGGGGCGGTGTTGACGCCACTATTAGAAGGCTATGATGATCATAAAGAATTACCATATGCATCAACTCTTTGTGCCGCTTGTACAGATGCATGTCCAGTTAAAATTCCGCTTCATGAACTACTAGTCAAGCATCGTCGTAATATTGCGGAGGAAAAGCGGACGACGGTATCTGAGTCCCTTGCGATGAAAGGGTTCGGACTTGTCGCGAGCTCTCCGTCTCTTTTTAATATGAGTACGAGAACAGCGCCAATAATGCTGTCACCATTTTCAAAGGATGGCTCAATCAAGAGTGGGTCAGGACCGATGAAAGGCTGGACAGAAGCTCGAGACTTCCCAGAAGCAAGCAAAGAGAGATTCAGAGATTGGTTTAAATCACGCGATCAACAGACAAGGAGGGATGAGCGATGATTCAACATCGAGAGACATTTTTAGATAATGTGGCGAAGCAATTAGGAAGAGAACGACGAACAAAGGATGTCGTTCGACCAACATATCGGCATCAGCCGCAGCTTGAAGTCATGAAAAATTATACGCCTGACCAACTTGTCGAAGTGTTAAAAACCCAGTGTTTCGCAATTCATACCGATTATAAAGAGACGGATCAAAACGGACTGGAATCCGTTATTGACCAAGTACTAGAAGAATACAACGCTCATTCTGTCATTACATGGGATGATCCGCGATTTACTGAATTTGGGCTATCAGGTTTCCAACAACGTGAGCAAGTAGACGTGTGGGATACCGATTCTACTAGTGATTCTGTCGCGATTGCAGAACGAGCAGACGTAGGGATCACGTTTTCCGATTTTACATTAGCAGAGTCAGGAACGGTCGTCTTGTTAAGTGAGAGTGGAAAAGGTCGTTCTGTCAGTCTACTGCCAACCTATTATATCGGGATTATTCCTAAGAGCACGCTCGTTCCTCGTATGACTCAAGCGACAATGGCAATTCATCAGCTGGTGCAAGCTGGTAAGAGAGTGCCATCTTGTGTGAATTTCATTTCTGGGCCAAGTAATAGTGCCGATATTGAGATGAATTTAGTCGTCGGTGTGCATGGGCCGATCCGCGTGAGCTATATTTTAGTAAATGATATGTAAGACTTGACCAGCAGGCGATGTCCTGTTGGTCTTCATTCGTTTTGAGACATCGTTATGGTATAATAAAGGCACCAGAAATTGAACGAGGTGCAATACATGGCATTTAAACAAGTGCAAACAAAGAAGATATCCGAAGTCGTTCGGGACCAACTAGAAGAGATGATTCGCGAAGGCGAAGTGAAGCCAGGGGAGAAACTAGACTCCGTCGAGAAATTAGCGAAAGAGTTTAATGTTAGTCGATCAGCTGTCCGTGAAGCTTTAAGTGCGTTACGCGCCATTGGTCTGATCACGATCCGCCAAGGCGAAGGAACCTTTGTGAATAAGTATGATTTTTCGACGATGATCTCTCCTGTATCCGTCGAACGTGTCATTTCAAAAACAGAGATGCTTGAGCTCTTCCAAGTGAGGAAGATTATTGAAGTCGGAGCAGCAAGCTTAGCAGCTGAAAACCGGACAGAAGATGACTTAGCAGAAATGAAAGAAGCGTTGCAAGAGATGGAACAGGCAGCAGGAAATGAAGACCTCGGGGAAAAGTCCGATGTCAGGTTTCATATCGCCTTATCGAAAGCGACAAAAAATACCATTTTAATCGACATGATGCAAAAGCTATCTGACACGCTTGGAAAAACGATGTATGAAAGCAGACGCATTGGGTTATTTTCAGAAAAACAAACCTTTAAGCAGCTGCAAATCGAGCATGAACAGATTTATCAAGCGATTGAAGACGCTAATTCTGAGCAAGCAAACAATGCGATGCTTGAGCACTTAGTGAATGTAGAAGAGACGTTGATTGCATATCATCAAGAAAAATAATTCATACCTGTATTGGTAGATTGATCGCCAATATGGGCTTTTTTATGCAAATTCTACGAATGATATAGATTTTAGGTATACTGTAAATTATGGATTTTTGACAAAGTGAGGTGTTTACATTGAATAATAAATTAATGGTGTTCATTCTGATCCTTATATCTGTCAATACGGTCAGATACTTACTTGCCGTACTTGGTGATGAGACGACGACGTATGAGTATGTGTTACTTGGAGTGAACCTTCTGGCTCTAGCGATTGGTGTGTATTCGATTCGAAGAAACAAGAACAAAGACTAAATGTACAAGAACAGGTGGAATCGTATTCGGTTACATTCATAATGACAGTGTGACAGAGGAGAAGAGGTGGTTTGATTGATAAAAATCGTTTTCAACTTTTGTTTTTCATTGGAGCATTCGTGGCTGTGATCATGATGATTTCAACGACTCTTTTTCCTGATATAAGTTTGTCTATATCATATATGATAGCGATCGGATCTGCGATGGTTGGGGGAGCACTTGGATTCTATTTATTTATGAAATAGAGAGTATTCCTAGGTAGTCTTGGCAGAAAATAGATAATAGGAAGTTTGGGGTAAGATGATCTGGGAATTTGTTTTCATTTTTATTGTCGTCCTCATTGGTGGGTTTGTTCAAGGGGTTAGTGGCTTCGGGTTAGGGCTCGTTGTGATGGGGTTTCTTCCACTAATACTAAGTCTTAAGGACAGTACGTTACTTGTGATGTCTTTATTATTAGTTGCTTCTCTCAGTATTGCGGTGAAAACCTATAAACATATTGAACGGAGAGGTTTATTTTTTATTTTGGTTTTTGCGATTGTAGGAAGAATTGGGGCTTTTTTTGTGTTATCGACTTTTGGCGATATGGATTTTTTGAAGCAATGGCTCGCATTCTTTTTAATTGGGATGGTTATTTATCTGTTTTTATCGGGGAAGAAAAGAGACATCAATTCTGATATTCATCCGATCATTCCTATTTTACTAGGTTTCTTTGGTGGATTTATTGGTGGCGTGTTTGCAGTCGGTGGTCCATTTTTTGTTTTTTACTTTTTACTGTTGTATGCAGACAAGCACAAGTACAATGCCAATATGCAAATGACAGTTGTTGTTACGAGTAGCTTTTCACTTTTGTTGCATGGGGTGAATGGAGACTTTGATTCTTCTTTTCTTACGTATTTTCTTGTTGGAGTGGTAGCCACCTGGGTAGGAACATGGCTTGGGATGAAGTGGTTTGAAAGGGTACCAAGCCATCTTATACGGAAATTTGCGATGATCTTAGTGTTAGGAGCGGCGATCAATTTATTGATATTTGGATAAAAGAAGAAGAGGCTTGGACATAAAGAAAGTGTTTAACTGGGAATCTGAACAAGGCGCAAATCTAGCGGCTTCATTGCGTCTCCTATTAATTGCTCGGATTCTTATCAGTAAAAACACTTTTGCCCGAGCCTCTTTATGTTGCTACATTTGTCCGATTGCGGCCTTCGTTTTTTGCTTTGTATAGGGCTTGGTCGGCGCGATGAATTAAATCATTTAAATCCTCTGCATGACTCGTATAACTGGCTATACCAGCCGAGAACGTGATTTTCTGTCCGGTTGGAGAATTAGCATCGAACAACGTCTCACGGAGTCGATCGGCAACTTTCACCGCTTCGCTCGATTCTGGATTCGGAATCAAAATCATGAACTCTTCGCCGCCATAGCGGATACATACATCATAAGTTCTAGTTACTTGCTGCATCTGTTTGGCAAAATAAATTAGAACCTCATCACCAATATGATGCCCGTACGTGTCATTAATGTTCTTAAAGAAATCAAGGTCTATTAAGAGTAACGAGAAGCCTGACTTAGTCATTTTCCAGTGATCAAGCGTCTTCCAAGCCGCTCTTCGGTTAGCCAGACCTGTAAGTGTATCTGTTAACGATTCTTTTTTTAGAAAATCAAGCTGTTCATTCTTTAATTGAATGTATTGTTCAATCGTTTGATTTAATTGAGCAGCCTCAAAATACCAATTGGAGATCTTAGGGCTTTTTGGATCAGTTCGCTCTTTTGTAGTGAGGGTTTGGAATGCTAACTTTCGTAACGGTGAAGCAATACGTTCTGCAAACAGGAAAGCAAGCAATAAGATCACGACAACAAAAGGCAGCGTGTAGACGATCATCTTCCCTAACGTTTCTGAAACAGGTTGAATACTTACAGAATAAGGGGTTTGGGAGACGACTCCCCATTGACTCGATGGAATATAGGTGAAGCCGGCAATCATATCAATTTCCTGAGTATTGGTGACATGTATTGTCCCACTCTCACCATTTATCAATTTTTGGACAGCTGCATTATCTGTGACCACTTCTCCAATACGGCTTTTATCAGGGTGATAAATTAGTGAGCCGTTATCATCAACCACATAGACATACGATCCATCCTTTGAAAAATGTTCGCCAAGAATCGTATCAATAATGTTATTTTCTTGCAAGTAAATTGTTCCTGCTAGCATCCCCAAGTAATTTTCCTCTTCATCCCACAATGGCGTCGAAATGAGTACAATCTCTTCCCCAATCGCTGCATGATAAGGGTCTGAAATCATTGTTTCCCTTTTCTCAATGGCTTCATTAATTCCTTTCGAGCGAATATGATACCCATCAATTCCAAGTGGTGGAGAGGAGGCGATAATCTTCGCATCATCATTAATAACAGCGATAGAATTGAAATTATTACTGCTTCGTAAAAAGAGTTCAAGGCTTGTTGTGAGCGCATCTTCTTCATCTAGTAAGAAGACCATGTCACCTGCCCTAGCTTCAAGGCTCTTTGTCATTTGAATAAACACTTGATCAGTAACTTGTGCAAGCTTTTCTGAGTAGACTCGATTGATTTCTTCTGTATGAGTAATGGAATTCTCCTTCGTGACTAAATACCCCGCGAATAATGTACTACCAAGAATTCCCAGGATCGTAAATATGACTAGGAGAAAGACAAGGAAACGTAAACTTTTTTTCATAAATAGGCCCCTTAAAAAAGAATAGATGAATTCATGATGTGGGTCGCAACATGTCCTATTAGAACTTACCGTATCATAAGTAGACCCTCATTCCTATATTAATGTAGAAATTTTCGGTTTATTTCTTGTCTTTTTTCTAGGAGGAAAGACTTAAATATTACATAATATGGTATTGAATTCAAAATGAATGAAACACTAGAACAAGGACAAGTTGTGGAGGGTGTATAATGAATCAAAATAAAGAGATTCGTCTCACTTCAGCAGAAATTGCAACACTTTGGGCGCAGTATCAAAGTGATAGTGCGAGCTTATGTATGTTAGACTATTTTTTTAATAAAGCAGAAGATAAAGAAATTAAAGGGATCATTAAAGAGGCTATTTCTTTGGGGACTCAACATTTGGAGCGTATTCAATCGTTTTTTAAGCAAGAGAAGCAAGTGATACCCATCGCTTTTAATAAGAAGGAACATGTGAATATTGAAGCTCCACGATTGTACTCCGATAGCTATGTGGCGGTGTTTTTATTTCAAATGTCAAAAATTGGGATGAGCACGTACTCAACGAGCTTAGGGTATGCGGTGCGAGACGATATTACGACATTTTACAGCTCATGCTTAAGAGAAACAGAGAAATTATTTATTATGTGCAAAGAAGTGCTGATTAAAAAGGGATTGTATAGCCGTTCCCCTTATTTTCCGGCCCAAGAACAAGTTGAATTCATCAATAAACAAAGTTTTGTATTAGATCTGTTGGGTGAGAAGCGACCTTTAACAGCCATTGAAGTGAGCCATCTTTATCATAATACTCTTAGGAATTTGCTAGGAATTGCGACGCTATTAGGTTTTTGTCAATCGGCGAAAACGAAAGAGCTGACTGACTACTTTCAACGAGGGATCAAAATTGCAGAGAAGCATATCGAACTTTGTGGGAAAAAGATGCGTAACGAACATCTGCCCGTTGCAAAATCTCATTCCTCAGATGTGACGGACTCAACAGAGCCTGTTTTCTCTGAGAAGTTGATGTTATTTTATGTGTTGAGTTTAAATGCACTGGGCATAGAATTCTATGGAACAGCGATAGCGCAAAGTCCGAGATTGGACCTCGGTGCGATGTATAATAAATTGATGCTTGACGTTCAGTTATACGCCGAAGATGGTGCAAATCTTATGATTAAAAACCGCTGGCTTGAGCAACCTCCGAGTGCATTTGATCGAAAAGACCTAGCTAATGAGAACAAACGATCCTAGTAATAAGAACATACGTTTGCTATAATGTGAGTAGCAACTAGGAGCGAAATGGCATCGGAACTCCCACTAAAAAGGGGGTGACGCTTATTCTGACGATCTATGAAGCTCTTGCATTAATGGCTCAATTTTCAAGTTTGTTACTTGCTGTGCTCGCGTTAGTCGTTACGATTATCATGAGCCAACAAAAAAAGAAGTAGCCCCCTGCAGCTAAGTAAGGGAAGCTACTCTGTCGAATGTATTTTGTAGTCAGCTGCATGTCATACAGCGAATAGTTGCAAAGACTGAGTGTATGGGCACTCAGTCTTTCTCTGTCTGTTTCAATATCTCTTCTTATTATAAAGGAAGACAAGGTCAAGAAGCAAAGGGAAATGATGGGGAGTGGAAATTTTTGAGTCGGTTATCCTTAGAGGAGTTCCACAAAAAAATTCTTTCCTACAAGAATCATGAGGGTAGGAAAGAAGTGATTTAACCAGCAAGAATCCAAACATCTAATAGGCGGTGCAAATAAGTCGCTTTTGAAATATACTCAGATTATTTTGTGCCATGTTTAAATTCTCAATTAAATACTTTCTTTATGTCCAGCCTCATAATGATTTACGAGAGTGTCGCGACAATGGTGAATTTGTACTCATCGCTTTTAAAGTATAGTTCAGTAGATTCAAAGACGGTGTCATCTATCAATCTCGAGGAGAGCTGTACCTTGATATTAGGAAGATAACTCATCTAATTTAAGCAGCTCTCGGATCTCAGCCATTGGCATAAAAGGGAGTACTTCTTGAAAGCTTACCTTGATTTTTAATTGTTTCACCTGTTCGAATTAGAAGGTGAAGTAATTCCTCTAATGGTAAGGCTTTCAACAAAACGTTGTAAGCAGATTAATTGCTGACATCAAATTTTATGTTAAGATAATGAACAACCCATGCATTCCTAATCATCTGAGAGCATCAATCAGAGTCGAAAATGCGAAATTATCTGATAAATATTTGCGCACAAACGCCAGATCGAGTAAGATAATATAAAGCATTGTCGTGAGATTTTTATTGGGACAAATAGTGACCTGGAGGGACTTTTTTAGGCCCGGTAGGTCGAATAAGAGAGTAGATATTTTGTTACACTACCATTGGGAGGTTATACAATGATTGAGACGAAACAGCCAAATACTCTATTACGTAATGATGTGAAGAAACTAGGTAATATTCTAGGAGAAATTCTTGTTCATCACGGTGGAGTGGACTTATTGAAAAAAGTAGAGTCGATCCGTGAAAAGACAAAGGCGTTGCGCCAAGAACATGATGAAGATACATACAAACAACTTAAAGAAGAAATTCGTACGTTAGAGCCACCATCCCGTCAGCATGTGATTCGTGCGTTCTCTATCTATTTCCATCTTGTGAACATCGCTGAGCAAAACCATCGTATTCGTCGTCAGCGTGAATACCAAATGCAAGAAGGTGGAGTGAGCCAACCGTTCTCACTAGAGCGAGCAGTCGAAGCAGTGAAAAAACTAAACCCTAAAGATGAAGTGATGCAAAAAGTTTTAAATGATCTTTCGATTGAGCTGATCATTACGGCGCATCCAACCGAAGCAACGAAGCGGACGGTTCTTGAGACACAGAAGCGAATCTCCTTGATCTTACAAGAATTTGATAAGCCGCAATTAACGAAAAAAGAACGTCGTCGTTTGGATGATAGTCTATTTAATGAGATAACGGCTTTATGGCAAACAGACGAACTGCGTCACCGCAAACCAACGGTACTAGACGAAGTGAAGAACGGCTTGCACTACTTTAATCAGACCCTCTTTGATGTTATTCCTGAAATTCATCAAGAGCTTGAAGTCCAATTAGATGAACAATTCCCTAATCATTCGTGGAAGGTTCCAAACTTCCTACATTTCGGTTCATGGATCGGCGGAGATCGCGACGGGAATCCAAATGTCACACCAGAAGTGACTTGGGAGACGTTAGAGCTTCAACGTCGATTGGTTTTAAAGAAATATAAAGAAAGCCTAGTTGATCTGATGAAACGATTTAGTCAAACAACGACACGTGTTGAAATGAGTGATGCGTTATGTCAATCAGTAGAAGAAGACGAGGCGAAGTATTTAGAAGCTGACGAAGCTTGGCCGATTGAGACGGAACTGTATCGTCGAAAATTCCAAATTATGTTGAAACGTATTCGTAATGTTGGTTCAACAAGTATTGGTTATGACCAAGCAGAAGACTTCTTAGCTGATCTCAATTTAATTAAAGATAGCGCCGAAGCTCATCAGCCATCAAATCGCACGTTGAAGACGTTACGTAAGTTAATTCGCCAAGTGAAGTTATTTGGCTTCCACTTAGCCACATTAGACATTCGTAACCACAGTGGTGAACATGAATTAGCGATTACAGAGATTTTAAAAGCGGTTCAAATTACAGATGATTATTCGGCACTTTCTGAAAGTGAGAAGTTGAAAGTTCTTAAAGAGGCGTTAAATGATCCAAGGCCATTGTTATTATTTGAGGAAGACTACTCAAAAGAGACGCAAGAGATTATAGAAGTTTTCCATATGATTAAGCGTGCGCATCGTGAGTTTGGTAGTCGCTCGATTGAAGTGTATCTTGTCAGTATGACGCAGTCTTCAAGTGACTTATTAGAAGTGCTCCTACTTGCAAAAGAAGCTGGAATCTACAGATTGCATGCCGATGGAACAGTTGAAAGTGGGCTACATGTTGCTCCATTATTAGAAACGGTGGATGACCTAGTTGCCGGACCACATATTATGAAGACTCTATTTGAAATGGATGTTTACCGCAACCACTTGAAAGAGCGTGGCAATCATCAGGAAATTATGCTTGGGTATTCTGATGGAAGTAAAGACGGCGGTACATTGACAGCCAATTGGAAGCTATTTAAAGCACAACAAGAGATTCATGAAATGGCGAAAGATTATCATGTTCGTTTGAAATTCTTCCATGGTCGTGGTGGATCATTAGGCCGTGGCGGTGGCCCGCTTAACCGCAGCATTCTTTCACAACCTGTAGAAACGTTAGGTGACGGGGTGAAAATTACAGAGCAAGGTGAAGTGTTATCTTCTCGTTATTTACTAGAAGATATTGCATTTAGAAACTTAGAGCAAGCGACTTCAGCTCTTCTTGAAGCCTCAGCTGCCTCATCGATTCAAACGAAGGAAGGACATTTCCGTGAAGAAGCGTGGGAAGATGCGATGGAAGTTGTTTCACAACATTCATTAAAGAAATATCAATCGCTTGTCTTCGGCGATCAAGACTTCCTTACGTACTTTAACCAAGCAACCCCACTCGGAGAGTTAGGTGCGTTAAACATCGGTTCACGTCCAATGAGTCGTAAAGGAAGCCAACGTTTTGAAGACTTACGTGCGATCCCATGGGTATTTGCTTGGACTCAGTCCCGTCAAATGCTACCAGCTTGGTATGCGGCAGGAACAGGTTTAAGTGAATTTGTACAAGGGAGCGAAGAGAACTTACAGTTGTTGCGTGAAATGTATGAGAAATGGCCATTTTTCCATGCAACGATTAACAACCTTCAGATGGCTCTGATGAAAGCTGATCTAAAGACAGCGAAAGAGTACATGAACTTAGTCAAAGATAAAGACATTGCTAATCGAATTTTCGGTAACATTAGAGAGGAATACACACGCACGAAAGAAGTGCTATTGCAGATCTCACAAAGCGAAGAATTGCTTGATCATTCGCCAAATATTCAAGAATCAGTCTACAGACGGAATCCGTATGTTGATCCACTTAACTTCTTACAAGTAGACTTAATCTCTAAGATGCGTTCAGAAGAAGAACAATCAGAAGAACTACTAACAGAGGTATTGTTAACGATTAGTGGAGTAGCAGCAGGGCTTGTGAATACAGGTTGATCTAATTAGAAAGAGGCTAGGACAATAGTGATTTAACTTGCAAGAATCCGAACAAATAATTGGTGGTGCAAATACGCTGCTAAATTAGCGTTTTGTTTGGATCCTTAGTTAAATACTTTCATTATGTCCTAGCCTCTTCTTGATTTAGAGTTGTTTGGCTTTAAAATGAACGACAGCTGTGTAGATTGGTTGTCCAGTTTTTACGTGGGGATAGATATGATGATTCACACTAGCTACCTCAAGTAAAAGAGCTTTGTTATGTTCGATTTTATCATTCATTCGTTGTTCAAGTTCTTTGAAGCTTGGTGTTTCAAAGCATTCAATTTTATCCTCGATTCGTTCAAGTTGAATAGACATCGCGACCGCTCCTTCATTAGTTTACATGCTTCACATCATAGCAAATTTAACAAAAAAAGAAAATAAGTGAATTCAGTTGGTTAGCTGTGTATACTAGTAAGAGATTTAGTGAGTGAAAGGATGAAGAAGATGAGAATTGCCATTATTGGAGCAATGGATGAAGAGGTAGAATTACTAAAAAGTAAATTGACAGGTAGAGAAGATCGGACGATTGCAGGGTGTGAATTTCATCATGGTGACCTTGACGGTGTCGATGTGGTCTTGCTTAAATCAGGAATCGGTAAAGTAAACGCGGCGATCGCGACAACGTTATTAATCGAATTATACAAACCAGATCATATCATTAATACCGGCTCTGCTGGTGGATTTAAAGAAGGATTACATGTTGGTGATGTCGTCATTTCAACGGAAGTTCGTTACAATGACGTCGATGCGACAGTCTTTGGTTACGAATTTGGCCAAGTTCCGCAAATGCCCGCATTTTATGTGCCGAATGATGACTTAATCGCAGTGGCAGACCAAGCAGCTGAAAGAGTAGGGGTTAACACAGTAAAGGGTCTGATCGTCTCAGGTGATTCGTTTATGAGTGATCATGCTCGTGTCCTAGAATTAAAGGAACATTTCCCGAGTGCTCAGTGTGCAGAGATGGAAGCAGGGGCGATTGCTCAAGTTTGTCATCAATTTAAGGTGCCATTTGTTATCATTCGTTCTCTATCAGATATTGCCGGTAGTGATGCGAAAGTGTCATACGAACAATTCCTAGAGACAGCGTCTGTCAATTCAGCGAAACAAGTGATGTTAATGGTAGAAACCTTAGCCAATAAATAGTAAACATTTCCTCTGTTACGAAACATTACATCCTCATAACTCTACTAAAACATGCTATCATTAGGTATGAGTAGGAGGGGACAATCCATGACAGAGAAAAAGACACAAGACTTACAAGCTACTGTAGCAGATTATAAACGTTTTGGATTTATTTTGCTTTCTTTAAGTGCCTTTTTAACAATTGGCTTGATTATTCCAGCAGAGAGTGGGGCTACTGTTTTATCTGGTAGTTACATTATTGGAATTTTCGGGACATTGGCATCTGCTGTTGTATGTCACCGACTGGCTATGAACGCACAGAAAAAATTATATGAAAATCAATAGATTAAAATAGATGAATTCGAGCATAGAGGACGAACCTCTATGCTCGTTTTATTGTTGTGAAATTTTTTATGATGATGGTATTTCTTCGCACTATGCGTTAATGATACTATATGAAGACAGATATCGATGAGATGAAAGTTGATATGAGCTTCATGAAGACGAATATTTCTGATTTACAAACAGACATGACAGGAGTTAAAACGGATATTCGTCATACAAAGACGGATATTACAGAACTGAAGCTTGGACAAGATCGCCTTGAACAAAGCCAAGATCGAATGCAGAAAAATATGATTGCTAGTTTAGGTCTCTATGCAGATAAAATTGTCAAACATGTCGATGTTCAAGCGGAGGCTCTAAATAAACGTTTGAGCAGAGAATAACTCATTTCTTTCCATTCTTTAGATAAAAAAGCGTTCTGCCATTATTGAGCAGAGCGCTTTCTTTTCATTAAGCGGGTGGAATAACGAGATAGAAGATGCAGGCGAAGAAGATGAAGATTGCTAAAACGGAGCCGTATGAACGCACCCCTTTAAACGCTTGCGTAGCTTCTAGGACGCGTACTCCGAGGACATACATCCAAGCAAGGCCCGCGATTAATAACGCACTATGGATCAAAGTCATCTCAATCCCAGCTTGCAAACCAATTAAAGTTGGCATCGCTAAAAAGCTAGGGACGAGAATGATGATGGAAACTCGGTAAAGCGAACGCACCATACCAGGGCCACCAAAGCCTCTAGCACCAGCCCAAAGTAATAAAGTGAACGCAAGGCGAGTAAGAACAATCGTGATTACTCCAAAAAGGATAAAGATCAGTGGAACGATGAAAGTTCGAAGCAAAGGTGACTCAAAGCTTTCTACATAGGCATGATTAGCTTGAACAGAAAATAACCCATAGGCAATTCCCAGTAATAAGACGAGCAACCAACCAATGCGATTGGTTTTAGGAGAGTCAGCGAGTTCTTTAAATGCTAATCGATCTAGCATGATCGCCTTAGTTAGTAACGTAAATCGGTTCATCTTTTTAACTCCTATCCTAAATGACTGATTTTATATGTATAGAGTTATAGCAGTGTACATTATGTACACTGCTATAAATGGTTGTAACTGTC
This sequence comes from Bacillus sp. FJAT-45037, assembly GCF_002797325.1. Lineage (GTDB taxonomy): Bacteria > Bacillota > Bacilli > Bacillales > Bacillaceae_D > Alkalihalophilus. The sequence goes on from NZ_KZ454938.1 coordinate 637,223, forward strand.
AAGTTCTTCTTATAAGTTCCATGGCATAATCGCCCATACGGCAATTCCTAAACAGACGATACTAATCACTGCAGCACCGAAGCGGCTGTTGTAACGTCCTGGGTGTACATCGGTCCACCCATGAATGCGCTCAACTAACTTATGGTCCTCAGCTGTTGTAAGTTTCGATTGTAGAGAAGGCATTCTGTTTGTGATATAAGAAACCACTATTAAAAGTAAGAAACTAAGCGGGACAGCAAGCATCGCTCCAGAAATTCCCATTCCGTCTGTTAATGCATGCCCACTAATAACAATGTTTGGGAACACAAATGGTGATACGACAATGTAGAGTCCACCAGCGACAACGGAAGCAACCATTGCTCCATAACGGTTGGCTTCTTTCCACCATACGCCCATTAATATGAGTGGTGCGTTCGTTACCCCTGCTAACCCGAAGGCCCACAAAATACTAACAACTAAGAAGTCTGGTGGATTAATTGCTAAGAGTACGCTGGCTAGACCACCACCGGCGATTGAGAAATAACCTAATTTTACTTTTGTGCTATTTGTTAAATTCGGGCGAAGCGTCGTCACGATATCTTGTGAAATTAATGCTCCAATTGCGAGAAGATTTCCACTTAATGTTGAAAGCCCAGCAGAGATCGCACCAGCAATAACAAGTGCTGTGACCCATTCAGGGTTGTACACTAGGTTTAAGATGATTGTTAATTTATCTGCATCCGCAGCAGAAATGACCACGCCTTCTGTTTGTGTGAAGTAAACGCCAGCAAAGCCCATTGCATAAGTTGCAGAGAAGACAAGTCCTAAAACAAGCGCAAACCATACCATCGCTTGACGAGCACTTCTTAAACTAGAGGCGGTGTAAATCCGCATCGCTAAGTGAGGTAGGCCAAGTGCGCCAATTGTGAACGCTGGGATTAATGCAAAGTACCATTTTGATGAGTATTGATAATCAAAGAATGTTGGCATTGCTTCGAGCATGGCAGGAACCATGTCTGCGTATAAAAGAGGTGGGAAATACCAACCTGTTCCCCCCATTGCTTTCATGATCGCCCCAAGTGGAACAATGAACATTAATGCGATAATAACCATTTGAATGGCAGCATTATTTGTCGCTCCAGACATCCCACCGATCGTTACATACCCGACGATTAATAAGCCACCGATGATGAGACCAGTCATATAAGGAATACCAAGTAATGTTTCAAACGTAACGGCAATCCCGATCATTTGCCCTAAAGAATACATCAGTGATACTAAAATCATGAATAACGCTGCGATAATCGAAGCCTTTACCCCGTAACGTTCACGGACGAAGTGAGTAGGGGAAAATGCACCCATACGACGTAAGCTCGTTCCGTAAATAATGGTAATGAGAGGAATGGCTAAAATCATTTGAATCCATAAAAGAATAAAAGGAGCTTGTAAATTTAAGATGAGACCTGTCACACCAAGGAAGGTCGCTAAACTCATGTAGGTGGAGGCCATTGCGAGTCCATTTGTAATTGGTCCAACACCGCCACCTGCTGCATACAAGTCTTCTACTGATTTACTTGAACGGTTGGAGACATAACCGACAATATAAAAAAGCGCGAATGTTGCGACAACAAAAACAATACCGATAATAGGGTTAGATAATTGCCATAATTGCTCTTCCATTTAACTTGCTCCTTTCTGTGAGGAATCTGTGGATTGATTTTGTGCATTTTCATCTTCAATGGCTTGATCAATGTGGTTCCCCATTCGTCCAGCGATCACTGTGAGAATCAACACACCGAACCACCCAACTAAAATTGGAACTATGTACATCACAGGAAAGCCAAACAGCATTGCATCTACAGGAAAGAGTGAGAACACAAATCCCATGTGACCGGAGACTACGAAAAGGAAAGCCATGATGACGGTAAACCATACTTCTTTTTTGTAAGCACTCATACATACACCTCGTTTCTTATGTTTGTTAACGCTTTCAAAAATAACTCAGACTGAACGCTCACTCGGTTTACACATCCTGAGCAGTCGCTCACTAAATAGGTAAGCCACCTCCTACGATAAAATTAATCGTACCACTGTTTCACAATCTATACTAAAATTACATCATATAGGTCCGAATGTAAAGACTAAATATTGAGAAAATTTTAAAGAGTTTTATTGGAGGTCCATGTAATGGGGAATAAACAAACTAAAAGGCCGATCGTCTTAGCTGCTATTGTTCTAGCGATGTTTATGGCAGCTGTTGAGGCGACGATTGTCGCAACTGCGATGCCTGGGATAGTCGCAGACTTAGGTGGATTTTCAATGTTTAGTTGGGTATTTTCATCTTATTTATTGATGCAAGTGGTAATGATTCCTGTGTATGGCAAACTATCAGACATGTATGGTCGAAAGTTAATCTTCACGATCGGGATTAGTATCTTTTTAATCGGATCCATCCTTTGTGGATTCTCATTTTCGATGGAAATGTTAATTATTAGTCGCTTTATTCAAGGGCTCGGGGCGGGTGCTGTTCAACCGATTGCGACCACGATTGTCGGTGACATGTACACAAAGGAAGAGCGGGCGAATATCCAAGGCTACTTAGCTAGTGTATGGGGAATTTCGGCGATTATGGGTCCGGTCCTTGGTGCAATCTTTATTGAGTATGTTCACTGGTCATGGATTTTTTGGGTTAACGTGCCATTTGGTATCATTGCTTTGATAGGTGTGAATCTATTTTTACATGAATCGATCGAAAAGAAAAAGCAACAAGTCGATTATGGAGGGGCATTCTTACTGTTTTTAGCCATTACGCCGTTTATGCTCGTTTTGATTCAAGGAAGTGTATGGGGCTTTAGTTCGCCACTTGTGTTGCTTTTATTAGCTCTATCGATTAGTTGCTTCAGTGTCTTCTTAGTGATCGAGAGAAAGGTTAATAATCCGATTATGACCCTTTCGCTTTGGAGTCATCCGCATATTCGGAATGCAAATATTGCCTCTTTTTCAGGAGGAGCCATTCTCCTTGCGATCTCGACATTTTTACCTACTTATGTTCAAGGAGTCATGAACCAACCACCTATTATTGCAGGTCTTGCGCTTACTGCGATTTCCATCGGTTGGCCGATCTCAGCAACGATTGCCGGGAAGATGATGTTAAAAACAGGGTTTCGTGTCACCGCGATTATTGGAGGATGTGCCCTTGTGCTTGGTGGGATTTTCTATATCATGCTACCTCTTGTGCAACATCCACTTTGGGCTGGGGTCGGTTCATTTATTATTGGTGTTGGAATGGGCTTTTCGACAACCACCTTTATCGTATCCATTCAATCAACGGTCGAATGGAAAGTGCGAGGTGAAGCGACATCGATGAATATGTTTATGCGCTTGTTAGGCGGAGCCGTCGGGGTAGCATTTTTAGGTGGGCTACTAAACCGCCGCTTACAAACAGAGCTGAGTGAGAAAGAAGAGATATTATCTTTTGAACCAACGATTGATGTAGTAAACAATCTGCTTGGTGACAGAGAGAGGATAAAGCTAACAGCAGGAGAGCTAGAAGCCTTGCAACAAGGACTCGCTAGCAGTTTAAGTTTTGTGTTTACGGCGATCCTCATCCTCGCGTTGATTAGTTTCTTTTTTATATTAAAGCTGCCAAAAGACTCATCTAAATAACGAAACAAAGCGAACAGATAAACGAGTCATGTTCGCTTTGTTATACTTAGAAAATGGTGAAGGACACGAGCTGTTAAGCCCCAAATAACATAGTTTTCGTAAAAATAAAACAGTTCAGGAATGGTTTGAGTTCGTCCATTATAGGTTTTCTTATTAGGGATTAGATCAAATGGAAAATCACTAGCAGGTTCAAAGGTAATCCCCATCTCAAATCTTTTAGGTTCATGCTCATATAAATAATCAAGTGGTACGGTAAACACTTCAGCTACTTCGTCATCATTCAGCACAAGGGCGCTAAGATCTTCAATTACTCCGACAAAGGGGTAGATCACCCCGCGAAACGGCGTAACTAAATAATCGAGAGGAGCGATGATAGAGACTTGATTTTTTGGAATGCCAATTTCTTCAGAGAGCTCGCGTACAGCAGCGGCTTCAGCATTTAAATCGGTGGCATCAATACGTCCACCAGGAAAGCAAATTTCGCCTGGTTGGCTACTTAGGTTCTTTGAACGGACTTCAAATAAAACAGAGAGTTTCCCGTCGGCATGAACAAGGGGGACTAATATGGCTGAATGCTTGGCTTTTCTATGACCGAGGACACCAGGTTGTCTGTTTGCCAAAAGTGATTTAATTGATGAAACAGTTGACATTGTGTAATCCCCTCCTTCTTGTGTGTAAGGTTTTTTACGCTTAGTATAGCATAGGATGTGATCGAAAACGTAGTTGCAAAATAGGCTGAGGTCTTGTACACTGAAAAAAATCTCAGATTTAAGATAAAGGGGATTATCCAATGACAAAAGCAAATGATGAGCTTGCATTGAAGTTATTTGTTGTCTTATCAAGGGCTCACAATGCAGTCATACATGAAGTAGAAAAAGATATCCGCGGATACGGGGTCAATCCAACAGAATTTGCGGTCCTTGAGTTGCTCTATCATAAAGGAAGTCAGCCTCTACAAAAGATTGGTGAAAAAATTTTAATATCAAGTGGAAGTATCACATACGTCGTTGATAAGCTTGAAAAAAAACAACTATTAGTCAGGCTCCCGTGTCCAAAAGATCGTCGGATTACTTATGCTACGTTAACAGATGAGGGGACGAGTTGGATGAACGAACGATTCGATGATCATAAAAAAAGAATTGCTAGTATATTATCAGGATTGAATGATGAAGAAACCGAACAGACGATCGCACTGCTAAAAAAGCTTGGGCTTCATGCGCTTCAAGCATAGAACTTGTGTCAGTCACGTATGATAGAAAATGTGTGAGAAGATATGACATATAAGCTGAATTAGGTAGAAGAGTCAGTTAAGATAAACGTAGGAAAGGTCATAGACCTAGCTTCCAAAATGTTCTCTCTACTCTCCCCATTGTTAGCGGTTCACTTAGGTGAACCGCTCTTTTTTTACAGGTCGTGACAGGTTAAGACAAAAAACATTTCCTAGGCAATAGGTCATTTAATATAAAAGGTCGATAAACTCTTCTTTAGCAAGATTACCAAAGTACATTTTCAGATCCGTTTCAGCAAAAGCGTCAGAAAGAGCTTCGCTATCATACCGAACACCGAGTAACATTTCCTCGAGCTCACTCACATCGCCCACACCGAAGAAGTCTCCATAGATTTTGCATGCTTCAATCTTTCCTTTACGAACATTTAAACGCACATCAATGGAACCAATCGCGAAACGTTTGGAACGTTTTAGATCAAATGAAGGGGACTTTCCGTAATTCCAATCCCAATGACGGTATCTCTTTTTGGATATGCCTTCAATTTCCTTCCAATCCACTTCTGTTAATTGATATGTTGGAATATCATTTTTTATTTCGAAGATTGATTGCAAAAGGACTTGTTTAAATTCGTCCATTGTTAATGGCTGACTAAGAAACTCAGAAATATTGGCTACTCGACTGCGAATGGATTTAATGCCTTTTGACCTTATTTTTTCATCTTTTACATTCAAGGCAGCTACGACATGTTCCATTTCAGAATCGAGCATAAGTGTCCCGTGGCTGAACATACGCCCTTTGGTGGAGAATTGTGCATTTCCAGAGATCTTCCGTTCGCCGACATGAATATCATTACGTCCGCTTAAGACCGCTTCTACCCCTAATTTTTTTAATGCGTCAACAACAGGTTCTGTGAATTTCTTGAAATTATGAAAAGATTCACCGTCATCTTTTGTGATGAAACTGAAGTTTAAGTTGCCTAAGTCGTGATAGACAGCGCCTCCACCTGATAAACGTCTGATTACATGTATGTTATTTTCTTTCACATAATCAAGGTTTATTTCCTCGAGTGTGTTTTGGTTTTTCCCAATGATGATCGATGGTTCATTGACATAGAACAATAGATACGAATGCTCTTTGTCTAAATGCTTTAGAGCGAATTCCTCAATAGCGAGGTTGATTCGAGGGTCAGTGATTCCTTGGTTATTAATAAATTTCAACAAGAACGTTCATCCTCTCTACTTTTTTCTTCTTCTAGTATAGTGTTTGTTTTAAATTACGTCTAATTGCACAGCACGAGGACTGTTGGTGGAAAAGATCAATCATGAATAGGAATAGAAGCCAATTGGAAACATATGCTTGCACCTATTAAAAAAAGGAGATGAGTAAAATGAAGAAAGTTTTTGGACTTGCATTGCTTCTAGTGATGTTGCTTGCTTTTGCCGGAGCAAGTGTTGCCAGTGAGGTGGCTATGGTACGCGTGCTTCACGCTTCCCCTGATGCACCAGCCGTTGATGTGTATGTAAATGACGACCTAGTTTTAGATAATGTAGAATATAAAATGGTAAGTAAGTACTTAACTGTACCTGAAGGAACACATAAGGTTGAAATTTATCCTGCAGGAGATAGCGAAACAGTGGTTATCACTGAGCAAGTGACAGTCAGCGCAGGAAAAGCTTATACGGTAGCTGCGATTGGTCATTTAGAGTCGATGCGGTTGACAGCATTAGCAGATGAAAAAGAAGTGACCGACGGAAATACAAAAATTCGTGTCGCTCATTTTTCGCCTGATGCCCCCGCTGTAGATATTGCTACAGATACAGGAGATGTCTTGTTCCCTAATGCGGCATTTTCAGCAGTGACGGAGTACTTAGAATTACCAGAAGGACAATATAATCTACAAATTCGCGCGGCAGGAACGGAAGATGTCGTAGAAGAATTACCTGAACTTGAGTTAAAAAATGGCATGGTTTATACAGCAGTAGCAGTTGGTCTGTTAAACGGAGAGCCTGAATTTGACGTCATCCTCCTCATGGATGCTATGCGAAATCCAGATGATGTGCCAAAAACAGGGTTAGGTGGCGCTTCAAGCGTTCAATAACATGAAGGGTTGTCTATTAGCTATATCGATACTTGTTGGACTGTATCAGCCGTCTGTTGTTGATGCGAGAGAGAGTTTGACTGGTTTTGCGCCTAATCAGCTAAAAATTCCTTCTTTATCAATTGATGCCGAGGTTACACCAATTGGTTATTCGGAGCTTCAACAGATTCCAGATGATGGAGAAGCGGTGTTTTGGTATAAAGATGGGGTGAATCCAGGTGGCCCGGGACATGCTGTCATGGCGGGACATTTTGATGATTATGTTGGCCCCGCCATTTTTTACTCGTTAAATGAGTTACGTGCAGGTGACTTCATGTACATTGTGAATGAGAACGATCAAATTTTGACTTATCAAGTTGAATCGATTGATGAATACGAACGAGATCAGGCACCGATAGATACAATCTTTCAAACGAATGGTCCGTCAAAAATAAAATTGATCACTTGCTCAGGTTATTATAGTAAAAAGCAAAGGACTCACACTCATCGATTAGTTGTAACGGCATTATTAGTTGGTCGCCCACACCCATATAAACAAATAACTGAGCCCAGTGAGTAGGCTCGGCTATTTGTTGTTTTTTAGGAGGGAAGGTTATAGGATTAGCAGTTCGTAGCGTATAGTTGAAGTAAAGAGATACAATAGAATGGGGATGAAAATATGAATATTAGACATGTAGTAGAAGCTGATTATGCACGTGTCATCGCCATTATCGATGATTGGTGGGGCGGCCGCATGATGAGTGATATGTTGCAGCGTTTGTTTTTCATCCATTTTCAACATACAAGTTATGTTATTGAAGGAAAAAAGGAGATTATCGGTTTTTTAATCGGATTCACTTCAGATACACACCCAAAAATAGGCTATATTCATTTTGTTGGCATTCATCCATCGGCACGAAAGGAAGGCCATGCCCGTATTTTATATGAAGCTTTTTTCGAAAAAGCGACAGAGCTAGGGTGTACCTTGATTCATTGTGTGACATCGCCAGTGAATAAGGGTTCGATTGCATTTCACCGACGAATGGGCTTTACAATAAGAGAAGGAACGACGATACAAAATGGCATCTCGGTATACAAAAATTATGATGGGCCAGGAAAAGACCGAGTCCTATTTGAGAAAGTTCTACCTTCATAAGGATTGAAGCAAAGCTCTGAGAAGAGGGCTTTGCTTTTTGGATTTTATCTCTAGGCTCGAGCTGATTTTGCATAAATGCAAATTCAGTCTTGTCAAAAGGGCGAAAATCAACGAAAATATAGGGAATAGCTAGCATATACTAGTGTAGGCAGGTAAATGTGTAGGAGAAGAAAGAAGGTACACGATCATGATCGAGATTCATTCAAAAGAAAAGGAAATGCTGACATTGCTAGAGTTACTGGTCAATACCGATAGTGGTTCGACCAATAAAGCTGGTGTTGATCAAGTTGGGGAGATTATAACGGAGAAATTTTTAGCTTTAGGGTTTTCCGTTCGTGTGGTTGAGAACGAAAAAGTAGGAAACCATCTGGTGATTGAACATTCTGAAGCGGAACATCGAGATGTTCTCATTGTCGCTCATATGGATACAGTGTTTGAAGAAGGAACAGCGAAAGACCGTCCATTCCGAATTGATCCAGAAAAAGGGCGTGCCTACGGACCTGGTGTAATTGATATGAAGGGAAGCTTAGTATCTGTTATTTATGCGTTACGTGCTTTGAAGCAAGTTGGCGATGATTCGTATAAAAATGTTCGAATTATTTTAAATAGTGATGAAGAGATTGGTTCAAAGACGTCAAGAGCACTCATTGAACATGCAACCAAAGGCATCTCTTACGCATTGATTATGGAGCCAGCGAGAAAAGATGGTTCACTTGTTACCGAGCGTCGAGGTAGTGGACGATACAAAATTAAAGTGCATGGACGAGCTGCGCATTCAGGAATCGAACCTGAAAAGGGAAGAAGTGCGATTGAAGAACTCGCTCATAAGATTGTGAAGCTTTATGAATTAAATGATCACGAACACGGAATTTCCGTCAACGTTGGGATTATTGAAGGGGGAGATGCGGTTAATACCGTTTCCTCAACTGCGATTGGTCATGTCGATGTCCGAGTGTCGACACTGCAACAAGCCGAAGAGATGGAATACAAAATTGAACAAGTATGCGCGACCACTGATGTTTTTGGAACGAAGATTGAATTAACGGGAGACATCAGCCGCCCACCGATGTTGAAAAACGAGAAAATCACTCATTTATTTCAAATTGTACAAGAAGTCGGGCAAGAGCTTGGGATGAATATTAAGGACACAAGAACCGGAGGCGGATCGGATGCTTCCTTCACGGCAGCGATGGGAATACCGACGATCGATGGCCTCGGTCCAATTGGCGGAAATGCGCATAGTGAACATGAATATTTAGAAATTGCCTCACTGACAGAACGAACAGAATTACTGGCGAAAATCATTCAACGTCTACATGTCGATTAATAAAAATATCAATACATGCGGAGCCTTACCATCATGGTAGGCTCTTTTTTTGTTTAGAGAATGAGAAAAAGGGTACATTTTAAGTAATAGACGAGCATTTAATTTATCTAGGAGGGTTTTATCATGGAACAACCAAAAGGTTATCGCACAACACAAACACAAGTAGGAACAACAGGTAATGAAAAAAGCGGGAGTCTTATGAAAGGCATTGTCATTGGAGCAGCAGTCGGAGCTGCAGTAGCGATGTTGGATCCTAAGACGAGAAATCGTGTCACTACAGCAACGAGTGATATGAAAGACCAAACAATGGATATGTATACAAAAGTAAGAGAAAATCCTGAAGAAGTGAAAACAGATATCCAAGCACGAGTACAATCGGCATCCGCTGTATTAAAAGAAGCCATTACGGAGGCAAAGGATCTATATGAACGAATTAATGGTGATCTTAAAGAGCAAGTTAATGATGTGAAAGAAGACTCGATGGATCTTGTCAATCAAGCGCAAGAAGTGAAAGAGGACATGAAGAACATTGGGGCGAAAGTTGCTGAGGCAAAGGAAGAAGCCACTTCGGATGAGAGTACGAATCAGTCATCAAGAAAAATTCCAGGTAGCATCGGTTAAACTTGCGCAGAAGATTTTTTATTGATAAAGTAAGGTGGTAATATAGGTAATGGGGTATATATCACTTAACTAAAAGGAGGCTTTTTTATGTTTCATGTCACACTAGAATCAAGCGAAACACTGGATGTAACCGTCGAGAAATTGGTGGCCAATTTAAAAGAACAAGAATTTGGTGTCTTATGGGACTTTGACTTGAAGGCTAAGTTAGAAGAAAAAGGTCAAACGTTTGAAGAAGATTTCCGTGTGCTTGAAGTATGTAATCCTAAAGTGGCGAAGGATGTTCTCTCTGTTTCCTTACTTGCTGGGTATTTTCTCCCTTGTAAAATGGTCGTTTACGTCGAAAACGGAACTACCAAGATTGGAATGCCTAAGCCAACATACTTAATGGGTGCTCTTGAGCAAGATGAGCTAGTTAAGATAGCCGCATCAGTCGAAGAACGAATTTTTGCAGCCATGAAACAGACAGTCGAATCAGCATAATCGGCAAATGAGGCAGGGACATAAATGATTTAACCAACAGGAGAAGTCAATGCTTCTCCTGTTTAGTTATGTGGACTCTTACTTCAACTTGTAAGAGCTCTTCAATATCGTCGATCAGTAGGACGAAGTAGTCGATCTCATCGAGCACGTCACTGCTGCCGTATCGCTGAAGTAAAAACGTCTTAACGGCGAGGAGGCTAATTGAAAAAGTCATTGGTTTATCTCTGACACGCAGTAATTCACCGAGCGTAACGGTTAATCCGCGAAATTCATCATGAAACTCTTCTGTATAAAAGCGTTCAAAAGGACCACAGACTTCATAGGTGGCGGTTTGATCTGATTTCGAAGCAGGAACGATGAGTAATTTTGGTTGCTGCGAACCGTCTATTTCTTCATAGAAAACCTTCATTTGTTCACCTCCTTATCATATTGTAAACGTCACGATGCATGATACATAGACAAAAGCATAAGTAAGCAAGGGCAGCTAGTAGTGAGTAATCACTAGTAGCTGCTTTCATTTATTAATAGTTCATTAATAAACGACTGCATAGTTGGAGTGATCAAACGATCGTGGCGATAAACTAACGATAAATGACGATGTTTGAGGTTCGGAATCATTATATAATCTAATTCACCCCTTTGTAATTCTTTTTCTATCGCTTTTTTAGATAAAATAGAACATCCTGATCCAAGCATGACCATTTGTCTTATTGATTCAATATTTGTTAGTTCCATTTTTGTTTGCAAGGAAATCCTCTCTTTTTTTCCCCACTCTTCAATCATTTGTCTCGTAGAACCGCTCTTGTGCAGAATAAAAGGTGTTTCTTTCATCTGTTTCTTTAAATCTGTACTTTGTGTTAAAGGATGGTTAGGTGGTGTCACGATCACGAGTTCATCTTCGACAAGCGGTTTTACTGATAAATTTTCATGCTCTAGTCCTTGCTCTGACACGATAGCAAGATCTAATTCTTTCGATAAAACTTTCTCGATTATTTTAGGCGTCGTTTCAACATGTATATTGAAATGTATGTCTTGGAATTTTTGAGAAAAACTATTTAATGTAGAAGGTAGAAGATAGTTAGCAGGAATGTGACTAGCACCAATAAATAATTCCCCACGCCGATTCTCTTTATAATCATTCATCACTCTCTCCGTTTCCTTTATTAGGTTTAATATTTCTTTTGAGTAATAACGTAATGTTTTTCCTGCAGATGTGAAGGTGACTTGCTCGCCATTTCTTTCATAGAGCTTCACCCCTAAAGAGTGTTGTAGGTTCTTTAGATGGAAGGTGACGGTTGGTTGCTTTAAACAGAGCTCATTCGCTACAGCTGTCACATTTTTATGTGTGCAAAAGGATTGATACATAATCAATTGTTGTAAGTTCATTTTGTGCCTCCATAAATTTAAGTATAGATTTATTCTATACTTAAATAGATTATATATCGATAATATTGATGGTTTGTTTATGTCATCTTAACTTTCCCTTAACATTCCTCGTGTAAAGTTAAGGCTGTAATAAGTTGTTAGGAGGAGCGAACAGATGGATATCCGCATCCGAAATATAGATAAATGGTTTGATCAGCTTCAAGCTTTAAAGCCGACAAACTTACACATTACATCAGGAGAGTTCGTAAGCTTACTAGGTCCATCAGGTTGTGGTAAAACAACATTACTTAGAATGATAGCCGGTCTTGAAGATTCTAATTCTGGTGAGATCTATTTTGGAGATCAATGTATGTACTCCAAAGAAAAACATGTGAATGTGTCTCCTCAAAAACGAAAGATTGGAATGGTTTTTCAAGACTTCGCTCTATGGCCGCATATGACAATCTTTGAGAATGTTGCCTACGGCTTAAAAGCAACGGGCAATAAAAAGAACTTACAAGAAAAAGTCATGACCGCACTTGAAAATGTTCAACTAGGTGATCATGCAAAACGCTATCCGCATCAGCTATCTGGGGGGCAGCAGCAACGGATTGCGATTGCTCGTGCGACTGCAAATGATCCTTCAATTATTTTAATGGACGAGCCATTAAGTGCACTTGATGCCTCTTTGCGAGATGATATGAGGATTCTGTTGCAGTCACTTGTAAAGAAACTTAATATGACAGCTATTTATGTGACGCATGACCAAGGTGAAGCCATGTCAATGTCAGATCGAGTAGTCGTCATGAATGCTGGGCATATCATGCAAGTCGGGACACCCGAGGAAGTGTATCAGCGTCCCAAAAATAAAACGGTCGCATCATTTGTCGGACGAGGTGTGTTAGTTGAAGCTCTTTGTCAAAAGGTGGAAGAGCGTTGTGAACTACTAATTGGTAAAGGCGTGAGTGTACCACTTTGCGAAGGTGATGAAAGAAAAGAAGGATTGGTCACTGCGGTTATTCGACCTGAACATGTGACTTTATCAGTAGCGAAAGAACATAATGCACTTGAGGCGCGAGTAGAAACAGTGAGCTTTTTAGGAGAGCGCTATGAAATCTCTTTAAGTCTTACTGATAGTAAGTACACGATGTTTGCGTACTCACACCAACGTCTCTCTGTCGGTCAAACTATTTTTGTGCAAATAGATACATCAAATATACACGTAATGACAAATGAAGGAGGAATTGTACATGAGAAAGCTTAAAGGATTTGTAATGGCTATGACGATGATGCTGTTTGTAACAGCTTGTGGACAAACAGAAATGGAACAAGATAGTGGGGCTCCTGCAAATGATTCTGAAGAGCCAGCTGTAGTAGAAGAGACTGGGAAGCTAACGATTTATACTTCAGGGCCAGGTGGAATGGCAGAGCGTTTAGTTGAAGAATTTGAAGAAGAAACAGGTATTGAAGTAGATATGTTCCAAGGTACGACAGGGGATGTATTGGGACGTCTTCAAGCAGAAGAAGGAAATCCACTTGCTGATGTTGTTGTCCTTGCCTCTATGCCACCAGCTATGGAATATAAAGAGCGTGGGTTAACGATGCCATATGAATCAGAGTATGTAGATTCGTTGCATGATGGTTGGTATGATGAGGACCATCATTTTTATGGGTTTAGTGCATCAGCTCTAGCATTAAGTTATAACACGAACTTAGTTGAAGAGGTTCCCACAGATTGGAGTGATTTAACAGCTGAGCAGTTTACTAATAAGCTTGCGATTCCAGATCCGACTCAATCGGGGACAGCACGTGACTTTATAGCAGCTTACATTAATCAAGAAGGCGATGAAGGTTGGGAGTTAATTGAGGAATTAAAAGAGAATGGTTTATCGCTAGAAGGGGCTAATAACCCAGCACTTCAAACGGTAATAAGTGGGGCAAACTCCGTTGTGATGGCTGGTGTAGACTATATGGTATATAACAACATGCAAAATGGGGAGCCTGTTGACCTTGTGTTTCCTGAAAGTGGAACAATGGTCACACCTCGACCGGCATTTATTTTAGAAAGTGCCCAAAATGTAAAATCTGCTCAACAATATATTGATTTTATTCTTTCTGATAAAGGGCAAGAGATCGTAGCAGATGCGTATCTTTTACCTGCACGTGAAGATGTTAAACCACATGAGATTCGTACTGAATTAGGTGACATTCAGCAATTAGATTTTGATTGGGCGTACCTTGAAGAAAACACACAAGACATTTTAGAGAAATTTATGGGGATTGTGAGATAACATGTTTAGGTTTAACGACCCGATGAAAAAGCTTAATACCTTATTGGCCTTAGCCGTACTGTTCATTCTAGTATTCATGCCACTTTTCTTAATAATAATGAGAAGTTTGATGCCGGATGGAACATTTGAAGGACTAGCTCCATTTCAAGTTCTGATCGAAGAGCATTATCGTAAGGTACTATGGAATTCGTTATTACTCGGGTTCGGGGTTGTTGTGGGAGCATCAGTTATTGCTGCTCCCCTTGCTTTTTTTATGGCCCGTACCGAAATGAGAAAGCATCGCTGGATTGACATTGTGTTAATCATTCCATTCATGACCCCACCATACATTGGGGCTATGGGCTGGATTTTATCTATGCAATCAAACGGTTATGCAGAGCAACTGTTTCCGTTTCTCTCTTCGGTAACGCCTTATTTCTTCTCATATTTTGGTATGGTACTTGTGATGAGCTTACACTTATTCCCTTTCATCTATTTAATCATGAGAAATAACTTAGAAAATATTGGTGGACGATTAGAGGAAGCGGGACTCATCCATGGTGGTAGCTTTATGTACCGGGTAAAGCGTATCATTATTCCACTGTTTTTCTCAGGGTATAGTATGGGCGCGTTGCTTGTCTTTGTTAAAACAATAGGAGAATTTGGTACACCAGTCACGTTAGGGAACCGAATTGGTTACTACGTTTTAACATCAGAGATACACCGTTACTCTTCTACGTGGCCACTTGATTTTGGGAAAGCTGCGATTCTTTCGACGATGCTACTTGGTGTGAGTATGACGGTTTGGTATATTCAGCAATGGTTTGTAAGCAGACGTCATGACAAAGTGGTGTCAGGGAAGGGACAAACGCGTGCCTTTAATCCATTAGGTAAGAAACAAATCTTTGCATGGATATATTTAATGATCGTATTAGGATTAGCTATTGGTGTGCCGTATTTCTCTGTGGCATCAACCGCTTTTATGAATATTCAAGGGAACGGCTTAGCTTTTTCTAACTTGACCATTAAACATTTTGTTGAGTTATTTACAGGAAGTGGGCGAGATGCTCTCTTTAATAGTATTTGGTTAGCGGCGGTTGCAGCTACTATTAGTGTCGCCATCGGTATTTGGGTATCAATTATTATTATGAAAAAACGTAATGCGCTTGGGAAGAGCATGGATTTTCTAAGCTTAGCTCCTAACACCGTACCAGGAATTGTCGTTGTTGTTGGTTTAATCTTAACTTGGAACGCACCATGGAACCCGTTTAATGTGTACAATACGTGGATGATGCTTGCATTGACTTATGTCATTTTATACTTGCCATTTACCGTACAAAACATTAAAGCGATCTATGGACAGCTTGGTGATTCGCTGTTTCAAGCAGCTAAAATGAGTGGGGCAAGTAGTACGTATATGACACGTACAGTGCTAATTCCGTTAATCATGCCAGGAATTTTAGCAGCTTGGATTATGACATTCGCGATTTCTATGCGAGAGCTTGTTGGGTCACTAATTTTACGACCACCTAATATGCACACATCAGCTACGTTTATTTATTCTCAATTTGAACAAGGAACACAAGGACTAGGGATGGCTATGGCTCTCGTATCGGTAGGCTTAACAACATTGGTACTCATTGTTGTTGAACGGATTAAAGATCGATCACAAAAGTATAAAGCATAACAACTTTTTGGATGTTATGTAGGTAGGTGACAGCTGAAAATGAAAGTGACATTTTTAGGAGGAGCAGGAGAATATGGACGATCCTGCTTCTTACTACAAGCAGAAGAAATGAACGTTCTCATTGACTGCGGTGTGATGAAGGGCGGTCAAACGACTAAAGATACGTACCCAGCTCTAACAAAAGAAATCGCAAAAAATCTTTCGGCAGTGTGTATTACTCATGCACATGAGGACCATGTTGCTGCCTTACCCCTTCTTTATCATTTAGGATACGAAGGTGAGGTGTATGCGACAAGTGAAACGATCAGTCAAAGTACAGATGCGATGAAAGTCTGGCTTGATAGGGAGAAGATAAATCAAAAAGAAATTCCTTTTCCAGACGCGGCATTGTCGCTTGTGAAGTTTAAGTCATTAGATGAGTTAAAACGTTTAGGCGGTTTAACGATCTCGTATGGGAAGAGTGGGCATACATCTGGTTCCGTTTGGTATAATGTTGAATATAAAGGCAAAAATATATTTTTTTCCGGTGACTATTCGTTTGAATCAAAACTGCTTCATTATGAGGATCCGATCTGTAAAAATGTAGACTTAGCGGTTCTTGATGGTGCGTACGGTGACGAACCATTGAGCCAATCCATCTATACGAGTAGATTAATAGGAGCCATACGTGATGCAATACAAACAGGCAAAAAAGTTCTTATTCATGGCCCTTTGACCGGGAAGACACAGGATTTACTCGCACTGTTAAGTGAATCTTTTAATGGCCAAAAAGACTATCATCTTGTAGCTGCTCCAAAAATTATCCAATCTTCTAAAGATGCTATGCAAAATAAATCGTGGTATAAAGAAATGGAACGACATGATGTAGAACTCTTTCTTCAAGATCAAGTCGTAGGGGTGGATGTAAGCACTTGGCTTGAGTCAACTCACTTAGGTGTTGGCTTCTTTCAAGAAAATGATATTTTGCAAGCTCATCAACAAGAGAAGAGAGTAGTTCCTCAACTAATTATCACAACCGGTCCGAAAAACAAAGAGTTGCAAACGTTAACGAAGGATGATCCGAACGTGAATTATGAGCATTTTCGTTATAAAGTTCATCCAGGCACAAAAGAAACAGCCCGTTTGATCAAAAAGATTGAACCACAAAAGATTGTTTTTACACACGGACTAAACGTCGAGGTTAGGCAGTTAAGCGAGAAATTAAATTTAAAAAGTGTAGAAGTTGTTGAGCAACATTCAACGATCTACATCTAGTTCATCTACAATGGCGTAGGTTAGATAATTAAAAGGCTTGAGATCTGATTATGGATCTGAGCCTTTTTACGTTTGAAAGATTTATTACATGCAACACTACACGAACTGTCTATAATAACGGCAGTAAAGGTTAGAATGTAAATGAGTAAATGACAGTATTCTTTTTCTTGTACAGACACGGCCAAGCCCAGCGTGACATATGAATGTAGAAAAGACATCGTTGGGGGTGAGGTCGTGTCTAGCATGTTAGCGGCACTGTCTTATTTTGTAAAAGAAATCATTGTGTTTGTATCGTATGTAAAAAATAATGCGTTTCCGCAGCCACTAAAGAAAGACGAGGAGAAGAAATACTTAAAGTTAATGCAAGAAGGAGACGGCGAGGCGCGTAACTTGTTAATTGAACACAACTTAAGACTAGTAGCCCATATCGTCAAGAAGTTCGAGAACACAAGAGAGGACACGGAAGATCTAATTTCAATTGGAACGATTGGTCTGATCAAGGCGATCGAGAGTTATTCGGACGGAAAAGGAACAAAGCTTGCGACCTATGCTGCAAGATGTATTGAAAATGAAATACTCATGCATTTACGTGCTCTTAAAAAAGTCAAAAAAGATATCTCTCTACACGACCCGATCGGAACAGATAAGGAAGGCAATGAAATATCCTTGATTGATGTTCTCCAAGAAGATGCTGAAGATATTGCTGATGTGATTCAAACAAAGATGGAGAAATTGCAAATTTATGAGTACATTCATGTGCTTGATGAGCGAGAAAAAGAAGTGATTGTTGGTCGGTTTGGGCTCGACATGGAAGACGAGCGAACGCAACGGGAAATCGCTAAGGATCTCGGGATATCCAGGAGTTATGTATCAAGAATCGAAAAACGAGCGCTGATGAAGTTGTTTCACGAATTTTATAAGCATAGTCAAGGAAAAAGTTAGAAGAAACAGTCGGCATGTGCCGGCTGTTTTTTCTGTTTTTACCACATGGAGCTGGTGTTTTCCAATTAAAAACCAGGGTTATCCGTCACTTTTAAGGGTATTACGCTAAGAGCTCTCTTATATCTTCTTTTATTTAAGGGAAGAATAGATGAAAGCAAATTTTGTGTAGAAATCCATGGGAGTGTTCCTAATTGAATAAACAACTAATAAATGAAGCATTTTGGATTAGAGCGATCGCCTGTTTAGCTGTAGCCACAACTCATGCCGTTGATACAACACTTGCGAATTATGAATATAGTGCGAACCAATTAGAAGAGCACCTATTGATATTACTCCGGTTTATGGCGTACTTTGGTACACCTGCCTTTGTCTTCTTATCAGAATTATTGTTAGCAAAAGCGTATCCAAACGATGTCCCAAAAGGTTTTTTCAAAAAGAGAATTAAGTTTCTGCTTATACCGTTTGTCTCGATCGGGTTATTATTTGCTTTTCTTATTTCAGATTCCTTGCTAGAGGCGATCCGTCAAGCTTTTGTCCATATTTTTCTCGGAGGTTATTATGGGTATTTTATTTTAATTATTTTTCAGTTTTATCTTTTACATGTATTGTTACAGAAACATTTAAAAAACTGGTCTCCAAAATTAGTGTTGAGTCTAGCTTTTATCATAAATGTATCGTATTTAGGATTCTTTAATTTTACGGAGCCAGTGAATACATCGGCAGCCGCCGAATATATTTGGTTAAGAGGGTATTGGGTGCCATTTCTAGGGTGGATTTTCTATTTTGTCTTAGGGTACTATTGCGGGAGAAACTATGAGGCATTAAAGGTTAAACTATTTGAACATAAAAAGAAGATATTGATTCTGCCTGTGCTCTCAATTGCACTAATCGTCGTCTTAGTTCTTACAGACATATTAAATGTTGTGTCATCAAAACGAGTAGACATGCTTCTCTATACGATGAGTATGATCTTTGCCATTATTGTTCTGACAATGAAAATTAACAGGGTGCCTGTATTTATCAAATTCATCAGTAAATATTCGTTTAATATTTATCTCTTACACAAGTTTATTTTGTATGTCATGGTGCCGATTGACTTTCTTAATCCGCTTGTTTACTTTGTATTTGTTTACATCGTAGCTGTAGGAGGATCGATCGTACTAGCCCAGCTCTTATCAAAGGTGAAATACAGTGAATATATCATCGGGAAGCAATTAGTCATGACAGAGGACGTTGAGGTTAAGCGAGGGAAGGGGCGTTCGTTTTAAAATTTGGAAATGTGGAATAGTATAATTAGGACGATCGAATAAAAAGATAAAGTTTAAAATGAGTAGGCGAATGACAATACGATAAGGTAGAGGTGAAAACAATGAAGCGAGGAAAATTTATGATAGGGAGCGCTATATTCTCAACGGTTTTAGTGTTATCTGCTTGTGGTGATACAAACGAGGATATCAATCCAGATGAAGTAATGGAGGAAAGTGAAAACATGGAGGAAAGTGAAGAAATGGATCATTCTGACATGGATGACCATGCTCATATGGATCACTCTAGTTCGGGTGAGGTGCCAGAGAGTTTAGAAGAGGCAGCGAATCCCACTTTTGAAGTAGGTAGCAAAGCTATTATCACAGATGGTCATATGCCAGGAATGGAAGGCGCTGAGGCGACGATTGTTGGTGCTTATGACACAGTGGTTTATGCCGTTTCCTACGACCCGACTGATGGTGGACCAAGAGAAGAGAATCATAAATGGGTCATTCATGAGGAATTGGAAGAAGCAAACGCTGAACCATTTTCAGCAGGTGATGAGGTAACTTTAGAGGCCGATCATATGGATGGCATGGAAGGAGCCGTTGCAGTCATCGATTCAGCCGAAGAAACGACGGTATATATGGTTGATTTTACTTTGACAGACAATGGACAAGAAGTTGAGAACCATAAGTGGGTGACAGAAGAAGAGCTATCAGAAATGGACCAGTAATAGAAAAGAGAGAGTCGGGTGAATCAGGCTCTCTCTTTGTTGTTGAATTAGAAAGTAGGGTGCGAATTTCAAGGATGGGCTAGGCATTCATATGATATAATGAAGAACTATATATAACAGTAGACGGAGGTCGTTAAGCTTGGAGCGAAGAGTTAAAATTAGTCTGTACAATTTAGGCAATGCCATTACTAGATTAGGTGAAGCTCTTGACCAGGACGAAACGAATAGTTTGTTTATAGACGGCACGATTCGAAGATTTGAATTTACAATCGAACTTTTTTGGAAAACATTAAAACGGATGTTAGAAGTAGAAGGTATCGAGGCTAGTACACCACGTCAGTCTTTAAAGGAAGCCTATGCAGCAGGGTGGATACATAATGAAACAGCGTGGTTGCAAATGTTAAGAGATCGAAACGAAACTTCACATGTGTACAATGAAGATAAGGCGAAGCAAATTTACGATCGAATCAAAATCCATTACCCATTATTAGTGGAAACGCACAAAAACTTAACAGAATAAATTCATCGTACTTAAAAAAAACAGGAGGGGTAAAGATGATTCCCGAACGAGTGGAAAAGCAAATTATACAATTCGGACAACAGTTCAACTGCATAGAGAAAATCATCTTATTTGGATCTAGAGCGGTGGGTGATCACTCCGATCGTTCGGATATAGACCTTGCTATTGTTGCCCCGAAGATGTCGCAAGAAGAATACTTAGCGCTCATAGAAAAAGTAGAAAATGAGCTAGAAACGTTACTAAAAATTGATCTTATTAAATGGGAAACTGCCCCTTCTACTTTAAAGGAAGAAATTCACAAACATTCATTTACCTTATTCGAACGACCTAAAAAAGATGAACACCAACTATGAGCTAACAATCGATTAGTAACCTCAACTGTTTCTTTATCCTCACTTTTCATTCATCATTTTGAGAAAATTTAAGTATTGTCGATGTGAAACCCGAGCATTCATGTTTCTTAAATAAAAAAGACTTGTATATTAAAAGCGATGTCTCATTTAGAAGTAATCTATTTGAGATGCTTGAAACGCATACCCATTAAGATTAGCATCGTAGATAAGAAAAAAACCGAACCTTTTATCAAAGTTCGGTTTTTTCTCTATTCTCTACTTAAAGGAAACGTAATGGAAAAGGTACTTCCAATGCCAAGCTGACTTTCCATACGTAACTTGCCTTTCATTTCCGTAACAAGCTGTTTCACTAAAGAGAGGCCGATACCTGTTCCTTCGGCTTCCATTGTAAACTCTTCGGAACGGTAAAAGGGGTCGAATACTTTCGCTTGTTCAGATTGAGGGATACCGATACCTGTGTCTTGGATTAATAAAGTTACAGATTCGCCATCGAGCTGATAGTAAAGCTTGATCGATCCGTGTACTTTGTTGTACTTGACCGCGTTATTTAGCAAGTTGTGGAGCACTTGTTTTAAACGAGCAGGGTCTGCTTGAATGAATAAAGGTATGTTCTCTTTTGATAGTTGATCAACAAAAGTGATTGATTTTGATTGAGCAAAAGGCTTCATCAACTCAACACTATTTAACGTTATTGCTTTAAGATCAACTTTCTCAAACTGAAGAAACGGTTTCCCGTTCTCAATTTTTACTAGGTTAAGAATATCATTAATGATGACTAATAGGTGCTCACCAGCTGTAATGATCTTATCTAGCTTCTTTTGTTGCCCACTTTGTAAAGGGGCATCTGAATCAGCAGCTAAAATTTGTGAAAAACCTAAAATAGAATTAAGTGGCGTGCGAAGTTCATGACTCATCATCGCGAGAAAATCGGACTTGGCCTTATGAGCTTTTTCTGCTTCGATTTGGGTTTGGATTAATTGTCCATTTAGTTGTTGTAATTCATGATTAGATGCAGTTAATTTGTTTATTAAAAATAAGCGATCTAATGCAACTGATACTTGTTCACACACTTGATCGATGACATCTATCTCTTCGACGGTGAACGTTGTTCGTGTTTTAGAGCCAAATGACAAGGTACCTAGGAGCCTGCCATAAGACATTAAAGGATAACAAGCATAGGCTTGAATACCCAGAGAGTTTATCAAAGTCACCAGGGGATCGATCGAATGAGTAATATCTTCAGCGATTAATCTACTTTTACGAAGGGCAACAGTGCCACATACAGCTTCTCCTAGTTCAAGCGATTGCATCGTAGCAGCTGTGCTCTCAGAAATGCCGTGGTAATTCATCAATTGAAGCTTATTTTCTGCTTCATTAAGAATGTAATTAAAATAGACATCTAAATCTAAATACTCCGATAAGCTATTGAACACAGTATCTAATAAGTCTTTAGGGTTTTCTTTCAAGATAAGGTCATGGGTTGTTTCAGCCAATAATGATAGCCTATTATGGTTGTGGTGCATCAATTGTTCCTTCTTCTTTTGTTTACTCAAGTCTTTTAAATGAAAAGAATACCCATCGATGAATGGGTAGACACCTACAGTAAAACTATCATCTTCAGAAAATAGAGATGAAGTATCAAAAAAGACAGGTACCATTTCTTCCTGTGCATGATGGATATATTCTGTAAATAATGAATGACTAGTAACAGGGAGGACATCCCATAAGGTGTTATAAGTTGTTATGTTAAGGGCTTCTAATAAATCTCGATTAGTCGATGTAGTGATCATATGTGATGCATCCAAGGTCAGATAAAGATCTTTACTTTTGGTAATGACAGCCCTTGGTTTCTCTAACTCAGAATAAGTCATTAAAAACTCCTTTTAATCATTGTGATATTATTATATCTTTAATCGTGACTTTTTTGTTAGTTTATTTTTAAAGAATCTGAAAAATTGTATAAATTTAGGACGCGAACTCGGTGGATATCTGATCCTTGATTAAAAATGATGGTATAGCTTAAAAGAGAATGCAGAGACATTCGCTTTGATACAAAAAAAGCGGTCACATATGGCTATTATAATTGATGAGTTTGGAGGAACGGAGATCTGGGATGAGCACGATGTAGTAGGGGAAAGAGGTCATGAAGATAACATATAGGGCAACGAAAGCCAATATCGCTACTTCTTCAATAAATGTGAAAAAATTAGTGAAAATGATCGATTGTTTGTTCTTATTCAATTCAATCGATTATGATGTATTCAAAGATATTAGTGTTTAATGAAGGGGAAGAAAGCTTTGTTTAGATGGCGTAATATTTTTAAAGGTATGGCAATGGGGATAAGTGATATTATTCCTGGAGTAAGTGGAGGAACGATTGCACTTGTTCTCGGAATTTATCACTCACTCATTGCCGCGATTAATGGTTTGTTCTCAAAAAATTGGAGAGAGCATATTTTATTTTTAATACCAGTAGGATTAGGAATTTTGCTAGCTTTAGTTTCAGTTAGTCACACGATTGAATGGCTGTTAGTTGAATACCCCGAACCTTTGTTTTATTTCTTTTTAGGGTTAATTATAGGTGTTGTACCATTTCTTTTAAAAGACATTAACTACAAGCAGACGTTTCAACCTTATCATTACGTCGTTTTGTTAATAGGGGCGATCTTAGTTGGGTCTACATACTTTATAACAAGCGATGAATTAGCTAATGTGATGACGCAGCTTACTTGGAGTGATTATGCTTTCTTATTTATCGCAGGGTGGCTAGCTAGTTCGGCTATGATCTTGCCAGGAGTAAGTGGATCGTTTGTTTTACTATTAATTGGTGTCTATCCGACAGTTATTCATGCTTTATCGAATATGGTCATTCCGATTATTATCGTTGTTGGAATAGGGGTTTTAGTGGGGATACTAACGACTAGTAGACTGATTACGGTACTTTTTCAAAACCACAAAATATCGACGTATGCCTTAATCATCGGGTTCATTCTTGGATCAACGATTGTAATTTTTCCAGGTATTCCTGATCAACCGGTGCTTGTGATTATTAGTTTACTTTCTTTTATTTTGGGAGGGGCTAGTGTCTCGACGTTAAGTTCTTTCTCAATAAAGAAAGAACTAGCTAAATAATGAGTTTTCGATTAAAATGAATGAAAATGATAATGGAGTGTGATGTATAGATGGACGATGTTCCGTCGAGTTTGATCTCGTTATTTGTATTGCTATTAGTTTTGTCCGCGTTTTTTTCATCTGCTGAAACTGCCTTTTCAAGTGTGAACAAGATCCGTCTGAAGAATTATGAAGATGAAGGGAGACGGGGAGCTAAGAAGGCTGTTCAAATAGCAGAGAATTTTGATAAGACGCTTTCGACTCTTCTAGTTGGGAATAACCTTGTCAACATTGCAGCTGCAACACTCTCATCACAAATTGCGATCCAATTGTTTGGTCCGAGTCTCGGTGTGTTTATTAGTACGTTTGTTGTTACGATTTTAGTGTTGATTTTTGGAGAAATTATTCCGAAATCGTTGGCGAAAGAATATGCCGAAGCATACGCATTAAAAACTTCTGGGTTTCTATATTTTTTGATTCAACTTTTCTACCCAGTCACTTGGATCTTTATTAAAATAAAGATCTTTGTATCAAAGTTTGTCAAAAACAATGACCTCACACCTTCTGTCACGGAAGAAGAAATCAAAATGCTGATTCAAATCAGTGAAGATGAAGGCGTCATTGGGAAGCATGAGAAAGAAATGGTCCATCGATCTTTGGAATTTGATGACATCCTAGTTAACGAAATCTTAAAGCCGAGAACAGATATGGTAGCAGTTGAAATCAATCAGCCGATTAACGTGATCAAGGATGTTTTTCTAAAAGAACATTTTTCGAGAATACCAGTGTATGAAGGGAATATTGATAACATCGTCGGGATTCTTTCAGAACGTGATTTCTTGACTGCGTATATTCAAGAGGGAGAGAACCTTGATTTAAAAGCTCTTCTGCGTCATCCTATCTTTGTCGTTGAATCTATGAAAATTTCTTCTTTGCTACCAGAGCTTCAGAAACAAAAAATTCATATGGCGATTGTTATTGATGAATTTGGGGGAACTTCGGGTTTAATTACGTTAGAAGATATTCTAGAGGAAATTGTCGGGGAGATCTGGGATGAGCATGATGTCAGCGTGCATCAAGTCAAGCAAGTCGGTCCATTGAGTTATGTACTGAATGCTGATTATTCGATCGATGATTTTGCCGATTTTGCTGAGATATCGGTACCAACAACAACGAATCACACGTTAGGTGGATGGCTTATCGAAGAATTCCAACGAGTTCCAAAGGTAGGAGAAGAGTTCATTTATCAAGGTCTTAAACTTAAGATTGAAAAGGCCGAAGAAAAAAGAATTCATCAAGTTCATTTGAAACTCAATGAAGCGTTCGGTGAAATAAAAAAAGAAACGGCAATATAAAAAAAGATAGCCTATTAGGCTATCTTTTTTTGCATACCGCCACACCTAGTGGGTAGTATACGTCTGGTCGTTTGGGCTCGATCGTAACATATCGTTGGTAATACATATCACATTCATCAAATCTTTTAAAAAGGGATTGGAATTCTTTTTCGGTTAA
This sequence comes from Bacillus sp. FJAT-45037, assembly GCF_002797325.1. Lineage (GTDB taxonomy): Bacteria > Bacillota > Bacilli > Bacillales > Bacillaceae_D > Alkalihalophilus. The sequence continues at coordinate 662,753 of NZ_KZ454938.1, forward strand.
TTGATGATAATGAAAGGGAGAGCCACAAGGTTTGCCTCTTCCTTGACCGAAAGGAGTAGAAACGATCATGGTACCACCTGGTTTCAGCAAGTCATAAAGTCGATCAACGAATAATTGATCATCCGGGACATGTTCTATCGTTTCAAAGGAAAGAATGGTATCAAACGTTCCGATCTTTTCCTTTAAAGAAGGATCAAGGGCATCACCAACATCGAAAGTGACAAGAGGATGATAATAATGTGTCTTAGCATAGTCAATCGTTTCTTGATCAATATCCAATCCAATTAATTCATTAATTTCTTTTTTTCTTGTTTTAGCAATCAGCACACTGCCATATCCTGTTCCGCATGCAATATCGAGTACACGTCCACCAACATATGGAGTTGAAAAATAATAACGGGCAACATGTTCGAGTAATAATCCGTTCGTCGGTTTCATCTCTTCTGGAATGATTCTTTCACCTGTATCTTGTAACAAAAAATCACCGCTTATAATATATTTGATATCATTATAAATGAGTATAATTGATTATAAAAGGTTTGGCTATTCAAGAGTTAAGATTTATTGTAAGGTAACGAGTATAACTAATGGTGTGAAGGAGGAGAACAAATGCCGATTGAAAAAGATCAATCCTGTATTCAATCTGAGATTGAGCATTTGAATAAAAAATTAAAACACGTACATTCGGATGAAAGTAAGAAAAAAGTGATGACAGAGCTAGCCATTTTAAAAGAAAGGCTGAGACAGAGCCAAATCCCTACAGAGAAGAGTGGACAGTAATATGAAACATCCTGATATTATTGAAGAACGAATGTATCTTCAACAAACAATAAAGGACAGTGACTAATAAAAGCTTTAGCTCTTATTTATCACTGTCCATTTTTTATTTCGTTGGTTTTTTAGCAAGAAGAGAACACACCAACCCGATCACGGGGAAAATCATTGCCAATAGTAATACTTGAGTGTAACTTTGAAACACATCATACCCAACGCCGAATGGCAGCGGACCTAAAGAAGAGCCGATAACCATGACAGTGACAGCTGTACCTTTAATACTCCCTAAATATTTCCTGCCAAAATAGTTCGGCCAGATAATATTGAGCGTGATTCGCTCTAAGCCACTGGCTGTTCCCCATAAAACACCGAATAAAATCGCCATCCAAATGGTATTAGTGAAAAGAAGCATGACAAGAAGAGCAATTTCTAAAATGAAAATAACAGTAAGCAATAAATTCGTTCTTACTTTCTCGAGAATAAATCCTGCGGCAAATGAAATGGGAAAACCGACAAGAGCCATCATGCTTAAGATCGTTGCAGCGAGTTGTGGGGTTAATTCGTTCGCACCAAAGATCGATAATAAATGAAAGGTAATCCCAGTATTGACTAAGGCAGGAATAGCTACGCAGATTAAGACGAGCCAGTATGCTTTTGTTTTCATCGCTTCATTTAATGTCCAATCAATCTCTGTAATGAATGACTGATTAGAAGTCTTGTCTTTAGAAGTGAGATTCGTAGAAATGCCATCTGGTAATAAGCCAATATCCTCAGGTTTGTTTTTGATCCCTATGATGACCAATGGTACAAAAATAAACAGCAACACGCTTCCCCATACTTGCCAAGAAGTTTGCCAATCCCAGGTGTTAATCATCCATGTATTTACTATAGGGAAAAAAGCGGCACTTGCGAAGCTTCCAATTGCCATAAAGCTAAGCGCACGACCTCGTTTTTTAATAAACCACTGCGGGACAAGAGTAGTTGGAACAAGTGTCATACTTCCTTGCCCAAATAGTCGAATGAGGAAAAAGCCAAACGCCATCATCCAAATGTTGCTGACAAAACTATTAAAGAAGCAAGCTAATCCTAGAGACGTCCCTACAATAATCAACATAGTCTTTTGACCAAACCGATCAACATATCGACCAACGAAGATCATTAACATGCCTGCGCAAAGAGTTGCGATTGAATAAATTCCAGAAATTTCAGAACGAGACCAGCCAAAATAACGAATATATTCGTCGATGTAAACAGAGTTAGAATACGTTTGACCGGGGCCTGATAGAAAGACTGCGAAAGAACAGATAAAAACAATGACCCAACCATAATATAAAGATTGAAAGTAACTTCTCAAGTTGATCACTCCAAAGGCAGTTAATAGTCGTCATAATAATTAAACTTTAGTATGTAAGCAGAGGGGATTTTTCTATGTTTACGAGATTACGTCCAACCGAAGAAGACCTTATGAGCGAGCATAAGGTCTTCTTCGGTTGGAATTATACCTATATTAAATTCTCTCGCCCTTTTTTAGTCGTTCAATGAATTCATGTAGATCTTCTTTTTTTACACGCCAGTGTCTACCGATTTTAAAAGCTGGAATTTTTCCCTCTTGAACCAATTTATATGTAGACATTTCGCTTAATTGTAAATATTCCGCAACTTGAGTCACTGTCATAATCTCTTTCTCCATTAAGTACCCCTCCGAATCAAAGTGTAGCATTTTTTTAATCATACTATATTAAGGCCTCTAATGCACAACAAACCCATTAAATTATACTCAGTTATAAATGGTTATATTTAAATTTAGTTAAATAGAAATTGATAGTAATGTGGAGATAAACGTATTATTTCGGAGTAATATAGTACTTGTTTCCGTTTACATGAGACTTTTAGTAATTTATGAACTGTGGTATTATTCACTTTGTTGATAACGGACATTGGCTTTCGTGAGAGTCGAAAGTCGCAAAAAAATATAATAGAAAGAGGTGCTAAATTGAATTTACAATCAATTAAGCAAACGTGGTTTGGCAATGTACGAGGAGATGTATTGGCTGGTATCGTTGTTGCTTTAGCATTAATTCCTGAAGCGATTGCCTTCTCAATCATTGCAGGGGTTGACCCAATGGTAGGGCTTTATGCATCATTTTGTATAGCTGTTGTCATTGCCTTTGTCGGTGGACGTCCGGGAATGATTTCTGGTGCAACCGGTGCGATGGCGCTATTAATGATTACGCTCATTGCTGATCATGGGTTACAGTATTTATTGGCAGCAACGATTTTAACAGGAATTTTACAAATTTTATTCGGTGTGTTTAAACTCGCCAAAGTAATGAAATTCGTTCCACGATCGGTGATGGTTGGTTTCGTTAATGCATTAGCGATTTTAATTTTCACGTCTCAATTTCAACATTTTGAAGGCGCAACATGGATGATGTATTCTCTAGTAGCTTTAACACTAGCAATCATCTATATTTTACCTAGATTTACAACGGCAATTCCATCGACGTTAGTAGCCATTATTGTTGTTACGGCAATTGTCATCTTTGGTAACATTGGTGTAAGTACAGTTGGTGATTTAGGTACTTTGACACAAAGTTTACCAATTTTCTTAATCCCATCAATTCCATTAACATTTGAAACATTAATGATTATCTTCCCATATTCATTAGCTCTTGCTGTTGTTGGTATACTTGAATCATTACTAACAGCTAACATTGTTGATGATATGACGGATACAGAAAGTAATAAAAACAAAGAGAGTCGCGGGCAAGGTTACGCAAATGTTGTCACTGGATTTTTCGGAGGAATGGCAGGTTGTGCAATGATTGGACAATCGGTTATTAACGTTAAATCAGGTGGAACTGGACGTTTATCTTCTTTAGTAGCGGGTGTCTTCTTAATGTTCTTGATCATTGTACTAGGTGGAGTGGTGGTTCAAATTCCAATGGCTGCACTTGCTGGTGTCATGATCATGGTTGCAATCGGGACATTTGATTGGGGCTCGCTGAAATCGATCCATAAAGTGCCAAAGAGTGACGCTGCAGTAATGGTTGTCACGGTTGGTACAGTTGTTTATACGCATGATTTATCAAAAGGGGTTTTTGCAGGGGTTATTTTAAGTGCGATCTTCTTTGCTGCTAAAATTTCTAAAGTACATGTGGAAGGCATCATGGCTCAAAATGGAAAGAAAAAGATTTATAGAATTCGTGGTCAAATCTTCTTCGCATCGGTCAATGATCTTCCACAGAAGTTTGACTATAAAGAAGATATTCAAGAAGTCGTTCTTGACTTATCTGAATCTCATCTTTGGGATGACTCAGCAATTGGTGCATTCGATAAGATCGAGACAAAATTCGAGCAGAATAACATTAAAGTGAGTTATACTGGATTAAATAGTGATAGTGAGAAATTAAAGAAAAAAATTGGGGGCTTATCGAAAGCTTCCGGACATTAAACATGACTGAAGTTGGCTACAACATGTAGCCAACTTCAGTTGTACGAGAGAGGAGAATGAATAGATGTATAAGAAGATTTTATTAGCAGCAGATGGATCTGACCATTCTTTGCGAGCGGCGAAACAAGCTCGAGCTTTGGTTGATAAAAATGAGGGCACAGTTGATATCGTATATGTGGTTAGTGGCTCATCATCCAAGCAAGATGTCCTGCACAATGCAAGTAAAGAAGCCATTGAATTTAAACGCAAAGAAAAGATCCAAAACGTTCAATCGTATTTTGCAGAAGAAGGCATTCGACACGAATCGCATATCTTGCGCGGCGAAGCAGGTCCAGCGATTGTTGAATTTGCTAACAACGGAGATTATGATTGTGTCGTTGTTGGGAGTAGAGGGTTAAACAATCTACAAACAATGGTACTCGGTAGTGTCAGTCACAAGATTGCCAAGCGAGTAGAAGCACCAGTATTGATTGTGAAATAAATAAGAAAAGAATCGCAATGTTTTAATTGCGATTCTTTTTTTTGGAGCATAAAATTCAATTGAGAGTGTATCTTATAATTTATCCACGGTGCAAACTAATTCATCAGAGGATCTGGCAATAGTAGAATGGTGTCACACTTAATTATTTCAAGTCGTTTGTTTATACAACCACTTACTTTTTATACCAAAATATAGATATTATTCCCATGTATTACGTAAATAGATTGAGATTGCTCAAGAGGTAGCTTAGGTAATCTTTCTAAGGTTGTTGTTTTTACTATAATAGTCTTATTGTCATGCTTGTAAAATTGTGTAATAGTTTATAAGAAGGATATCTGTGATGCTATTACTTGAAGAGGGTGGATTTTTGGTAGGTTTTCTCTTATTAAATCATAATTTGATTGTGTTATCGATTGTTCTATCCATCATTATTGTGGTGGTTGCTGCGTTTACTTCGATCGATTTAGTTGGTAAGATGGCTCACCAAGAACAGTATTTTAAGCGGAAGCTTTGGTTGATTATAGCTTCTGTTACATCGGGATTAGGAATTTGGAGTATGCACTTTATTAGCATGCTTGGATTTGAACATACTAGCAGTCACCAACACTACGAATATAGTGTCGTGTTTATTACCATTGTTTTATCTATCTTAACAGCAGCTATCACATTAGTTTTATTAGGTCACTCTCAAAATAACAATAAAAAGCGAATGATGATAAGTGTTATTTTTGCCTTTGGGATTTCGCTCGTTCATTATATTGGAATGTTCTCTATGCTTGACTCAGTAATTATTAATGGCTGGATCATTGGAACAGCTTTTTTAATAGGAGCGATTTTAGCTTATTTTGCTTTTCATGTGATGGAGCGAATCGTACAAGTAGATGGTGATTCTCATTCAAATAAAATGAGGGCGGCTCTGTTATTAGCTTCTAGTTCTTTGACGATCCATTATTTAGGGATGTATCCGTTTGTAGATGTAACGACGATGTTCACACCTAGAGAAACAGGAAATCGGGAGAATGTGATTCTTATTTATTGGATTACGACTTCTATTTTTATCCTTTTCACATTTATTATCGTAACGGCAGTTTTAGATCGTAAAGCGGTCTTGCATGCGAAAAAAATGAGTGATTTACAGGCAAGTTCGTTGTATGAAAAGAATCCAAATTTGGTGTGCTCATTAAACAAAATTGGAGAATTAATTAAAGTTAATCAAGCGTTTATCGATCGTACCGGATATAAAAAAGATGAATTAATTAATCTCATGTTTTCCTCTCTTTTTGAACAAAGTGCTCAGGATGAAGTGAATGCAGCCGTTCTAGAGGCGAGTTCTGGTTTTGTTCGTGTGTATTCAGGAAACATGAGAGGAAAGAATGGGAAGCGTTTGCAACTTCATGTGACCCAATTACCTATCCTCTATAATGGTCGATTTATGGGGATTAATGTGATTGCCAACGATGTGACTGAGCAAGAGATGGTAAAGAGTCAACTACTCATTAGTGAACAAACGTTAAAAAGTACGACTCAGAATATTGCTGGCTTCAGCGTGAAATTCAAAAAAGTGAATGGAGAGTTTATTCACACCTACTTTCATGGTGAACTGACAAAACGACTCGGTTTAAAAACAGAGGAAGTTGTCGGGAAAGCTCTAAGGGAGTTTGCCTCAGATGAACTAGACGAGATCAAAACTCCTTATTATGAAAAGGCATGGCAAGGACATGCTGTTCAGTATGAGGGAGACTTCAATGGTGTTAGTTATTTTATGTCACTTAAACCATGCATTGAAGCTGGAGAAGTCACTGAAGTTGTCGGTACTGCAATTGATATTACAGATAAAAATTCGATCGATAATAAATTTAGAGAAAATGAAGAATTGTATCGATCGATTTTAACAACGATGACAGAAGGTGTTATTGTTATTGATGTATCAGGGAAAATCATTACAGTGAATGAAAAAGCGACACTGTTGTTACAATTGCCTTACGATGACTTTATTCAGATGAACCTTCTAGAAGAAACACATCATTTTGTTAAAGAGAATGAAGAACCATTATCGGCCGCTGAGTACCCGTGGTTAAGAACGCTTCAAACGGAAGTAGGAGAACATAATCAAATCATCGGGTTTAAACGAGATTCAGAGATGAGTTGGTTTGCACTTAATACAGAGTGTCTATATCAAGATGATCGCCAAAAAGGGGTCATTGTGACCTTCTTAGATATTACGACAGAGAGAGAACAACATCAAAAAACAATAGAGAAGAAAGCCTATTTAGAAAATCTAATAGAAAATGATCCAACAGGTATCCTCGTTTTTGATCAACATGGTACAATCGTTCTGTTGAATCAATTGTTTTGTAAGATGTTCCATTTGTCCGGACAAATGGATCAACTAGTAGGGGAAAATGTATTAGAGGCTATTCCTAACTATCAAGATTCATTTGTTGATCCTGAAGCTTTTAAGCAAGAAATGGAGTCAATTGTAGAGGAGAAAACCCCTCGGAAATTTGAAGAAATTCAATTAAAAGATGGACGAGTACTTCTAAGAGATTACGTACCGATTGCGATCGACTATCAATTGGATGTTCATTTATGGAAATTTAGTGATATTACCGACAAGAAACAATTGCAATTGTCATTACGTCAAGCTTTAGAAGGTGCGCAAGAGGGAACAAAGGCTAAAATTGATTTCCTTTCAAATGTTTCCCATGAATTAAGAACACCATTGAATAGCATTTTAGGATTTACTCAGTTACTTGAGATGGAAATTGACCCTGAGTTATCTCGATCGCAATTTGATAAAGTACAACGGATTAAGCGATCAGGGGATCATTTACTTCAATTAATTAATGACATGCTAGAGTTAACAAGATTAGATAAAAGCATGACCAATTTAAAGTTTGAAACGGTGGAACTTCACTCGTTTGTTCATAAAACACTTGAAATGATGAGCCCACATATCGACGCCAAAAGAATAACGTTAATCAATCGCACGCCTAAAGGTTCGACATTTGAAATCACCGCCGATCCGGTGAGGCTGAGTCAGGTATTTCTTAACCTATTAATGAATGCTGTGAAGTATAATGTTCCAGGTGGCGAAATCCGAATAGAGATTATTGAATACGGTGGTTATTATACGACTGAATTTGAAGATACAGGGATTGGAATTGCCATAGAAGATCAAGCTAAAATATTCGACCATTTTTATCGAACTGAACGAGTTAAACATGAATTTGAAGGGACTGGCATTGGATTGTCTCTTGCTAAACAACTCGTTGACTCGATGGGTGGCAGCATAGGTGTTCGTAGTGCTGAAGGAGTAGGAAGCTGTTTTTATGTTTCCTTTCCAGAAAAGAGAAAATAACAGGAAATCAGTGCTATTCAACTTAAAGAAGGGGTCGATATGGGAAAAATTAACACAATTATTGTCGATGATAATCAGGATTCAAGAGAAATTATTGCAGCCTTTTTGAAAAATCTCCCAACTATTCATGTAGTGGCAGAATTAAAAGATGGAGAGGAACTACTTAACTTTATCTCTTCACAAGGCCAAGAGCCTGTCCACCTTGTTTTAGCGGACATTGGAATGCCTAAGCTAGATGGGATGGAGGCGAGTAAACTTTGCTTGACGTTCGCTCCGAATCTTAAGTTTATCTTTATTACGGGATTTGACCATTACGCCGTTGAAGCATTTAATGTAGCGGCTGTTGATTATATTGTGAAACCTATACAAAGAGAGCGACTGTATGAAGCCATTCAAAAAGCGGTGACAATCCTAACTCTTGAAGAACAAAATCAGTCGTCTCAAGTAAGTAAACAAAGTAAACTTATTGTCAAAAAAGGAAAAAACACGTTTTATATTCGTTTAGATCATATCTTGTTTATTGAGAAAAAAGGCAAAGATACGATGGTCCATACGAAGGTAGGTTTATTTGAGACACTTGAGTCATTAGAGACGATCGAACGATCCATTAATGATTCATCGTTTTTTCAAACCCATCGTTCTTTCATTGTGAATCTAAATAAAGTATTGTCCGTTGAAGCTTCTGGAAAAACATACTTGGTGCATTTTGAAGAGTATGCGGAAGTGGCGCACATCTCGAAACTGAAGATTAATCAATTTCAAGCATTGATTAAATAAGGACCAATACATGGATAAAAAGTAGGATAAAAGGCTCAAGTGTAAACTTCGGGTCTTTTAAGTGTGTGAAAAGGTCATAATTCGACGTGAAAAGGATAGAATACCATGTCAAAAGTCATAAAAACCTGTCGATAGGGTCTAATAGAAGTTAGACAATATCAGTGTTGATTATGTAGATTGTATATATAGAGAATAATTAATCATGCTATATAAAAGAAAGGTGGTAGAGTTATGACCTTACATCGAAAAAAAATGATACTAATTTACCAAGAATATGAATCTCTTAATTATTTATTAGAGCAAATTTTATCGAGTCGGGATTTTGTTGAAGTGCATACGATAACGGACTTAAGAAAATTAAGCAGTATGTGCGACACTGTAAATCCAGATATCGTCCTCTTTGAAGCGGAAAACGGGTACCAACTAAAGTTTTTGCAAGATATCGAGAAGCACGGTGTAGATGGTTCGATTCTATCTAAAATCGTTTATATAGTTGGAAGGGACCGAGAAGATTATTTCCAAGCGAACCACAGTCACGAACAAGCTGTAAAGATTTTAAAGCCTTTCGATATTAATGCAATGATTGAAACGTTAGAGCAGCAACTAAACGAGAGTTCGTACTTGAATCTGACGTTACTTGGTTAGGTGGTGTCTCATTTATGGGTCAATTAATTCATACAAATCATTCGAGCGACAATGAATATGACTTCAATCAAATCGGTTTCCTTTTCACTATGCAAGAAAAAGTTCCAGAGATCGATCGGTTATTCAATGAAAGTTTAGCAGCAGTCATGATGTATTCTGTTGATCAAGATTTCCTATTAGAAGACAAGTTGACGTTGGAATTGGCTGATAAGATGTTTCAGATAATTCTGTCTCATTCAACCGTGAAAACCTCCTTACTAGCATTAAAACAAAAGGATAATAACACCTACTATCATTCATTTCATGTCTTTTTACTTAGTGCTTATCTTGCAAAAGCGTTAGAGATCGATAACATTCCATTATTCCTTGCAGGCTGTCTCCTTCACGATATCGGCAAACTTTTTATTTCAGATGACATCTTACTAAAAGATAGTAAGCTCACGTGGGATGAGTTCACATCGATGAAAGAGCATTCATGCTTTGGTCAGAAATGGGTGGCAAAGAACTTAGCTGTCTCGTTAATTGAGGAACTTGCCTTATCCCATCATGAACGAATGGATGGATCGGGTTATCCGAATCAATTAACAGCAGAAGAGATCGTATATGAAGTGAAATGCTTGATGGTCATAGATGTTCTTTCAGCTTTGACGTTAAGTCGAGCCTACCGAGAACCTATCAGCACACATCGTGCATTAGAGATTATCCTAATTGACGGTGCTAAATTCGATTCACAACTAGTTACGCGCATAATTAATACATTAAAACACTATCCTAAACATTCGATCGTTAAAGTGAATCATAATTCCTCTCTTTATCGGGTCGTTGATGATCATAAGTTGGTGAGCAAACTAACAAGTGATGAAAGCGTTTCCATTCAAATAGATGCAGAAGATACAATAGACCAATTTTTATACTGGGATTATGAATACTATGAACTGGAACAAGAAAAAATCGAATGGGAACAATATATTCAGTCGGTCTTAAGTGGTAATCAATGGGCTGCATTAAAATGGTATGAGAAGCTAACCGACGGATTATGTGTGGAAGAAATTTTTGAACGAATTGTCTCGAAAACGATTGTTGATATTAGTGAATGTCAAGGGATCTCAGAATCTCTAAAGTTAGTGGGCTATCAAACGATCCAAGATCTAGTGACATTAAAGTCTGTACACTATATGAGAGATCAACAGTCAAAAGGGAATATTTTATTAACGAATATCGGCTGTGACCAGCATACCCTTGGACTTAAACTTGTGGCCGATACACTTCGAGTGAATGGGTGGGAGGTCCATCTATGCTTAACGGAGCAAAGCTTAGAGGATCTTCTAGACTACACTGAACAACTAAATATCACAATGGTTGGATTTTCTGTGACCATGCACGAGCAGGTGGAGTTATTGCATGATTATGCCAAACGATTAAAAATGCTAAATCCCGCACTAACCCTTTTTGCGGGAGGACAATCAATTAAAGAGGGCATCATACCAGAAATAGACTATGTGATAAAGGATTTATCGCAATTGTCGATGAAACTTGAAACGTCTGTCTGAGTGAGTTAATCGGTTATGTGGAATGAACATAAGGGAGGAGAACCTTTTAGTGAGACAGTTTATAAATAAATTATTCATTCGTCGCAACAGTCGAACTATGAAGGGTGACCGAACTCGTCATTTAACGTACCGAGAACTAGAGGACGAACTGAAACGGGAATATTTAGCTCATCAAATAAGCTTGTATTATCGTTCGAATGACTCGACTATTATGTACTGGAGTGAGCAAATGTTGCAGTGGGCCAATGAAGGTTGTGACATTCCGCGTTCCATTCAATCGAGTGATGTGATTGAAGAGATGAGAGAGGCGATGTATAAGGCCTACAAAAAAAACCGAGCGGATTTGTTTGCTAGCCAAAAGGATCAGACGAGAAAGAAATTCATCTTAACGACAAGTGAAGCAAGATGGAAAATTTATCGTGACGTCATCTATGCCGCAACTCAAGGAAAGTTGTTGTTGTGCTCTGCAGAAGAAGTACAAGTGCCCCAAGGCCATGAGCAGATTTTTTCAGGCGAAATTAAGAAGCGTTCGGATATCCCTAACCATAGAAATGAAGTGAAAAATTTACTTGAACAGAGGATGGTCCAGTCTTCCAAGATGATGAACATTTTGTTAGTGCTCTCAGAAGCGATGACTAATGTGATCAAACACGCGGAAAGAGGCAATGTGGCTGTCTTTCTAAACGAAGAAAGTAAGAAAATGTATGTGATTGTTGAGGATTCGGGTCCAGGATTTCCGTTAGAAAGTTTACCTAAAAAAACACTTCTGGCAGGGTATTCCACTAAAAAATCATTAGGGCAAGGGTTTTCATTAATGATGCGTATGACCAAAGAAGTGCTACTCCATACATCGCCCACTGGTTCAACGATTGTTCTTATGTTTGATTTATAGAAAGTTGGTAGGGAAGTATCTTAGTCGGAGGAACGTCTATGAGAAGAAAGACAATAATGTTTCAATTACTCGTGAAGGTGGGTCTTTTTCTTACCGCATTAGCTCTAATTCTATTAATAATTGGATATTCATTTTTAACAGACAGAATTGATGATGAACAAAGGGAGCAGATTTATACGGCGACGACGATTGTTAAGCATGCAATGGAGTCGACTCAACATTCAGCTGAGACAATCGAGCGGATGATTGAAGAAAAGTTATATTCCTCAGCAAAAGGAATAACGAGAGATTTGCGAGGAAATGAAATAGAAGAGATTTCAGCAGAAGAGTTAAGTCTTCTAGCAAATAGTTGGGATGTCGATGAGATTTCTCTGTGGATACGTGTAGAAGACGACATTGTCATTGCCAACTCATCAGATGAGACTCAACTAGAAATGAGTTCGAGAGATTGGGGGTATTGGTTTACTGCTTTTGATCAATTAATGTCTTTGGAAGAAGTAACCATAGAAGAAGGACAAAGCTTTGATCAATTTTGGGTAGGTCCGGTATCACGGGCAGAGAAATTTGATCACATCTATTATAAATTTGCCTATTACTTTGATGGAACGACAGATTTTATGATCAATGCCTTTATCTCAGATGAGGAAATTTACAAACAGACCTTCGAGTCAGGGCCTACGCAGATGATCGAGAAGATACTTGAGGCGAATACAAATATTTCAGAAGTCGCTGTAGTCAATGTTGAAGCATGGCTTAAGGGCGATGAGAATGATATTGTCGAACCTGCGACAGATCTTCCTATTTTGTATGGTAGCCATTCGATAGAACATGAAGAAGACGAAACCCTCTTTCTAGAAACTCTGCAGACGAATCAACAACAGAGTATCGAGTTCACAGAGGCAGGAGTGCCTTTTAAGAAGGTATATCTACCACTTGCCGAACAACGTGTGATGACGATCTCAATGAATGTTGAACGTCAAAAAGAAATAAGAGATCAGTTTGTTTCGTTATTTATCGTGACATGCTTAGGCTCAGGCATTATCTTGTTCGTGTTGTTTCACTTTGTAGTTAGAAGACAGTTAAAACCACTTGATCAAATCGTGAAACATATTAATCAGGTGGCCAGTGGAGATTTAACGACAACCTTAATTCTCGATGAACAAAATGAGTTAGATATTTTAGCTGAGCAAACAAATCAGATGACAGAACAGTTAAATTTATTACTGAAGGAATTGCAAGATAAGTCTCATTCATTAGTCATTGTAGCCAGTTTATTGGCCAAGCAAGTTTACGGGTCAGTGAAAACGATGGAAGAGACATCAACCGTAATGATGTCTGAATCAAAAGAACTTTTATTCGATAGTTCAATGATGTTAGAACACCTAGAAAAATTGATTGATGTTGTCGATCGATCTAATTTAGATGAGGTAGGCAACTCAACGGATGTTGTTTCAAACGAAGAGATGAAGATGTTATTGATTGATGTGAAGCAAAACGTGATGTCATTGCATCAAGTGACTAAAGATCATTCGTTTCAAACGACAGAGCTATCATTTATGTTTTACGATACACTCGAAGAATTAAACGAAGCTTTAACACGTATCGATCATTTAGCATTAGAGCTAAACGAAAAGATAAGATTCTTTAAAGTGAGTGATAACTAACCATGTAGCAAAGTAGAGAGGGGTGTAAGATGAATCTTTTAATCAATAGAGAAGAAGTTGGGAGCAGCTTAACACTTCATCTTCTTGGTGTAATGGATATATCAACAACGGGAACACTTGATGCCATCATTAATGACATTCATCAAGATATCGAAGAGGTTGTAATAGATTTTTCAGGGGTGGAGTTTATGGATTCAACAGGCGTTGGATCAATTATGAACGCTATTTTTCTAGCGGATTCCATGTCATTCACTCTTAAACTTAGAGGGATGAATGACATGATAGATGAAATTCTTGAAATGGTTGGGGTTTATAAAGTATTAGAGTCAGTTGTGGGAGGGGGAGAGTAATGTATTACAGTGAATTTACACATCCAAAGGATACGCGATTGAATGATGGGAGCAGCTTAGAAAAAACATTACAACGAGAAATCAATTTAGCGAAAAATATTCAATCGAAACTACTCAATGCTCCGATCCCTAAAATGGAAAAAGGCGAAGTAATCGGTTCATCGCTTCCGGCTCGATTAATTGGTGGCGATTATTATGATTTTTACCCCTTAATGAACGGGAAGATTCGCATAGTAATTGGAGATGTGATGGGGAAAGGAATACCGGCAGCGATGCTAATGATTCTGACACGAGGAGCTTTCCGTACAGCCGCAGAAAGTAATTCAAGCCCAGGTGAAACTCTAGCCTCTATGAATCAAGCGCTTTATAACGATTTACGCACATTAAAATCATTTGTGACATTATTTTGTGCCGATTGGGATCCTGTATCTAATCAATTAACGTACGCTAATGCTGGTCATAATATGCCGCTTTTTATTAATGGCGAAGCAGGTGAAGTTAACGGGCTGCCAAAAGTGTCAGGCATTATGGTTGGAGGATTAAAGAATCAAACCTATGAACAAAAATCAATACGTCTTCAATCAAATGACACCGTATTCTTTTACACAGATGGGATCATCGAAGCGCAAAATAATCAAGGAGAGCAATTTCAACTTATACGGCTAATGAATGTGTTGCAAGAGCATTACAACAATGGGGTCGGAGAGATTGAGAAGAATGTCCTTTCATCGATTGAATTCTTTACAGAAGGCGCGGCTCAAAAAGATGATATTACGATGGTTGTCTTGAAGCTGACATATGAAGAATCTAAGATTACAAGCCTCAATTCTCCAGTAATCCATGTATAGGTGGGGTTGACTATGACACAAAGCATTGTTTCTAAGGGGAAGGACATTGATGAAGCGATCACACTAGGATTGAATATCTTACAGACAAGCTTAAAAGAAGTGAATATCGAAATTATGCAACACGATAAGAAAGGCTTTTTGAAAATTGGCACAAAAGATGCGGTCGTCAAGTTAACGAAAATTGAAGCAAACGACCTAAAGTCAGTGACAAAAGAGAATGTGTTAGATGAGTTTGAATTAATGGAACAGTTTGTTTCGTCTATTAACATAGATGGTATCACTGATCGACAATCGCCCTCCCATGGATTAGCAGAAGAGGAGAGGGTACGTGGTGTGAAATCAATGACAAAAGAAACATTAATTGGTATGGCTTGGGTGAAGGATGGAGTTCTTTCTTGCCAATCATCAGAGACTCATTATCCGCTCGTAACTGTGCAAAAGGGAATCAAATTATTCAAAAACCAACAACTTGTTGGACTTCATACATTGATTGTCTCAGAGAAAGATGAATATAAGCTTGCTGTTGAAAATGATGAAGTAAAAACGAATTGGAAAGTCACGTTAGATGCCAATTGTTTTAAGGCGACGATCCACGTAAAGCCAGGTTACCGAATCATTCGTAAGATAAAGGATGTAGCTCCAGGAGAACATATTAAAATAATCATGGAAGAACAACGAGTTCCACATAACTCGATGACCTATGAAGATATTATGAAGGAATTAGAAACATATCGTGTGTTGTACGGATTTAATCATAGTGAAATCATTAAAGCAACAGAAGCCACCGAGGCAGGTGACTTTGAAATAGCGACTGGAACGGAAGCTAGTCTTGGAAAAGACGGTTGGTTTGAGGCGAAGGTCCTTATGAAGTCTGAGACAGGTATGAAACTAAAAGAGGATGGCAGTGTCGATTACCGTGAATCGACCGTCATACCGACTATTAAGGAAGGTCAATCAATTGGAGTGATCCACCCTCCAGTCCCTGGTCTTCCTGGACGCACAGTAAGGAACGAACCACTTCCTGCTAAACAAACAAAGGCAATTACGTTGCAGCTAGCTCCAGGACTCGAAAAACTAGAACAGAATGTGATCTCCTTAAAAAATGGCCGTCCAAAAATTGAAACAAGAGGGTTATTAGTCCGCGTATCCGTTCTGTCAAAGTTAACGCATAAGGGAGATGTCAATTTAAGTTCTGGTAATATCCATTTTAAAGGAGATGTCGAAGTGACAGGGCAAGTGGAGGAGGGGATGAGTGTCAAGACCTCTGGTGATGTTTTTGTGCATAAAGAGATCAATCACGCGAATGTAACGGCAACCGGGTCGATTACTTCAAATGGGCATGTTGTCTCCTCTATCGTATCTGCTGGAAAGAGTAATATTTTTATAGCAGAGTTAGGGAGTAAAGTCGCTATAATCTTAGCTCAACTACAAAAAATGCTAACATTAATTGAACAATTGACGAATGCGCCTGCCTTTAAGAAAACAGATATTGCTAAAAAAGGGCTCAGACCCTTAATCATTATATTGTTAGAAAAAAAATTCAATGATCTACCTTCGTTGCTAAATGAATATAATCGTACGGTAAAAAAAGCGTCAGAGTTTTTAGATGATCCACGTTGGAAGGATGTTTCACGTAAGCTGAGCCAGCATTTTCTAACCCTTTCAACAGAATCAATTACTATGGACTCAATTAAAGAACTCGTCAGTGAAATGTGTGATCTGCATGACTTTAGCCAGACAGAGGTCGAGCCCGAAGCTTACATACAGATCCCGAGTGTTGTAAATAGCGAGCTGTATTCAAGCGGCGATATAACGATTAATGGAGAGGGAAGTGTTCATTCAACAGTGTATGCAGGAGGACGAGTAGCCATTGATGGAATCGTTCGGGGCGGTCATGTATTTGGTAAGGTAGGGGTCATTATACATGAAGTCGGTTCAGACAAGGGTACAAAAACAACCATTGCTGTCCCAAGTGATCAAATGATAAAAATTCACAAAGCCATGGATGGTACTGTTATTAAAGTAGGACATGCGGTATATACATTCAGCGAAACGACGCGACATATACGAGCGAGACTTGATGAGAAACATAGATTGGTATTGCATTAAAGTTGATGGAGGGAATCAAGTGACTCGTTATGAAATTAATCGAGAAGATGATAGGATCAAAATTAAGATTGTAGGGGATTTAGATATTGAGAGCACAGAGTTATTTGAAGAAGAGTTGCTTCCTATAATGGTTGCTGAGCGTTCTGTCGTTTTAAACTTAAAAGAGGTGCCTTTTATTGATTCTTCAGGAATTGGAATATTAATCAACAGCATCCAAACATTAAATGAATTAAAGATCCATTTTCTTATTTCAGAGGTAAGAAAAGAGGTCATGGATATTTTAGAATTGTTGCAAGTACCTGACATAGTTGGCCGAGAGATTTTTGCTAACGGATAAATAACGAAACAAGGCTTTGTCGAACACATGAAAGATTTGCAGTTATACGATTAAGGAATCGATTGGCCGTGTTTTAAAAGGTGTGTGAGTGATTTGAGGGAAGAAGTTATTTTGATATATCAAAATTATAGGTCGTTAAATCTTTTATTTCAAGGAATTTTACTAAGTAAAGGATATACTAATGTCTATGTGGTTGACGATCATAATCATGTTGAGGAGTTTATTCAATCTATTCAGCCTGATCTTATTATTTTTGAAATGGATCATGTGTTTCAATTCGAGAAATTAAGTCACTTGATGGTTGAAGAAGCGTTCTTTCCCTTTAGACCGAATTTAATCGGTGTGATGATGGAAGATAACTATGAGATGCGAGTGCGATTGTTCGAACTAGGGATTTCTACTTTGATCGCCAAGCCTATTAATATAGAAGCAATGATGAGTGTAGTAGAGTTTAAGTTAGCGGCCATTCAGAATTGCATTAGTTAATGTGAAAGAAAGGTCGATTATTTCATTTTTTATGATGTTTTTTAATTCATCATTGGCACAACGCATATAATCTTCAGATAATTTTCTGATTTCATTCTTAAAAATAAATTGTTCGGTACGTGATAGCATCGTCATAACTCCTTAAATGATTGATTAGTGTTAGCTATCTTTTATATACCCAAAAAGCATCAACGAGAAACATATTTAGGTAAAAAGTTTTATTTTCAAACAAGGATTAAAGGCCTATGTGCATAAGCGCATAGGCCTTTCTTTTATTGTGGTAGGTATTGCAAGAGGGAAGTGGCAATTGAGAAGTAGATTAATAACCCTATAATATCATTAATAGTTGTAATAAATGGTCCTGAGGCAACGGCTGGATCAATGTTTAATTTATTGATTAGAAGTGGGATGGTTGCACCAACCATTGTAGCAATACTTAATGTCAGGAATAAGGAAACTGCGACGATTGCAGCTAAAACGACACTTCCGTAAAAAATAGGAATAATAATTATTATGGTTAGTGCACATAGCAACCCGAGCAAGACACCGGTTCCGAATTCTCGCTTCAGAATCTTTCCTATAGACGACTTATCAACCGAACCAAGAGCTAGTCCACGAACAATAACGGCTAATGCTTGCGTTCCTGTGTTTCCAGCTGAATCCATTAATAATGGCATAAACACAGCAAGTAAAATGACCGCTTCAAGCGTTTCTTCAAATTGTCCGATGACTTCTGCTGTAATCAGTCCGAGGAACATGAGCATAATGATCCATGGTGCGCGTTTTTTTGCTGCTTGGACAGCAGAGATGTTAGAGTCGATCGAACCTCGAGTTGCGGAGATCTCCCCGAAATCTTCGTCAGTTTCTTCTTCTAACACATCAATAATATCATCAACGGTAACAATCCCAAGGAGTACGCCATCATTGGTGACAACAGGTGCAGCTAAAAAGTCATATTTTTTGATCAGCTTGGCTACGTCTTCTTGGTCATCATGAACGTTAACGGAGACAACACGACTGCTCATTACATTCGCGACTGTATCTGTTGTTGGGGCGATGATCAAGTCACGTAAGGAGACGACGCCAGCTAGCTTATCTTCCTCATCTGCAACATATAAGTAGTAGATCGTCTCAGCATCAGGACCTTCGGCGCGAAGAAGTTCAATTACTTCTGCTACCGTTGAATTGGCTTGAAGTTTAATAAATTCCTTTGTCATAATTCCCCCAGCTGTTTCTTTAGGGTATGACATTAGTTCCTTGACTTCATTTGCTTCTTTTTGGTCCATTGCTGTTAAAATCTCTTGAGCTTTCTTGTCTTCAATTTCTGCTAAAAAGTCCGCTGCGTCATCAGCATACATCTCATTTAACATGAGTGCTGAAGTCTCTTTATCAATTTCATTAATTAATTTCTTTTGTTCGATAATATTTAATTCATCAAACATATCCGCCAGTTCTTCAGGTGTTAACACGTTGTAGATAAATTTACGGTCTTGTTTGGACAGTGTTAAATACATATCAGCACGATCTTGAGGGTGTAAGTCTAAAAATAACTCACGAAATCGATCGATGTCTTTTGTGAGGATGTAATCGAGTATAGCTTTTGCGTGTTCTTCTCTAGTTTGTTTGTTTAATTTCATCATATGTTTGACCTCCCTTTGTAAGTGAGTTAGTTGTGCGACGGGAAGGCTCTAGCACGTGAACTCTCTACCATGTAAATCTAAATTTCCCTTAATCAAGTGTAAAATAAACCTATTTCTAGAATGTAGGTGCTAGATGACAATATACTATGTTGTGCAAAAAGTAAATAAATTGTTTCACTTGGCTTGTTTTTTGCGTTGTAATATGTCCTAAATAAGGAAATGAAGGCTTATTTGAAATACGTATGAAGTACATAGATGAAAAGGCCTGAAAGGAGTTATTTTTTTGAATGACATGACGAAAAATATGATCGCGATTGGGCTTGGGTCGGCGATTGGCACATTCTTTCGCTACTTACTCAATGTTTTTACACTAGAAGTAGGTTATCCTCTTGGAACGGTTCTAGAAAATATCGGAGGGAGCTTTTTGTTAGGGTTTTTAACTGCGTGGTTTGTTGTTTTTGTTCCGAAAGAATGGATCAAAACGGGGCTTGGCGTAGGCCTTTGTGGTGGGTTTACTACGATGTCAACACTTGCTGCTGATTCGGTTTTATTGTATAACGTGCATCCTAGCGAATCGATGATCTATGTCATGACATCGTTATTTGGTGGCATACTGTTTGCGCTGCTAGGCTTTGTAATGGCTACAAGGTTAGCAAAACGACGAAAAGAGAAGAGAGTGGGAGGGGTGAATTCATGAGTGGTCATTTATTCCTTCTAATGATTGGTGGCTCTATCGGGGCGATAACAAGATACCTAGTAGGAATCTATATAATGAAACGGTTTCCCAAACCACCAATCCCTGTCGCTATGCTAATCGTAAACTTACTCGGATCATTTGGACTTGGTTCTTTTATGGGTGGGTATTTTCAAGAAGTGCCACTTGGGGCGTATGAAGATCCGTTATTTTTATCTGTTGGGATTGGCTTTTTTGGAGCGTTCACAACATTTTCCACCTTTAGTGTAGAGTCGGTACAGTTGATACAGAGAAAAGCGTGGGGGAAGTTAGTCTTGTACGTTGGATTAAGTATTGGAGGGTCCATTCTTTCCTTTCTACTAGGATTTTGGTTATTTACCTAAGAAGCGGTTCTGTATGGGACTATGGCTCCTTAGGTATTTTTTTATTCTTTCTTGCATAAAATACGAACATACATTCTTTTTGTTGTTGAAAAACGAATGTATGTTTGTGTATAATAAAACCAAATCACAGTGAGGTGTCAAGATGAAAGGACTTCTGCAAAGGGCCATTGAGAATAAAGAAAATGTACAGATCATTTACTTATCAGAAAAAGGGGAGCTGACACAGAGAATTATTACGGTAATCAATGTCAACGATCGACATGTTACATGCTATTGTCATACGCGAGGTCAGCGAAGAATGTTTAAGCTTGTGAACATCCTTTCTGCTCAGTTTACTAGAAAAAGGGAGATGTATTAATAGTGAACTTAACAAATTATTTACATGAAATTCATTGATTGAATGACCCATTCAACGTACGATGTTACAGTGTTAATTTTATGAATGGGGTGAAGGATTTGAAGAAATGGTTGATTGCATGCTTGGTAATTGGAGGATTGGTACTAACTGCTTGTTCCTCTGAAGATACACCTGATGAAGTGGAAGAGATTGTGATGGGGTTTGTTCCATCGTCCGAATCAGATAAAATTGCCGATACTATTGAGCCTTTAGCGGAGGAGTTATCTAATGTTTTAGGTATGCCAGTCCGTGGGCAAGTTATGGTCGATTATTCAGGTTTAGTAGAAGCCATGGGTAGTGGAAATGTTCATATAGGATTTTTGCCTGCATTTGGGTATGTGCTCGGAGAAGAAAGATATGATTTTGAAGTGATTTTAAAGTCTGAAAGAAATGGTAGTGATTCCTACCGAGCTCAGTTTGTGGTTCGTGAGGATAGTGGAATTGAAACCATTGAAGATTTAGAAGGTAAATTATGGGGGTTTGCTGATGTTTCATCTCCAGCGGGATATTTATTCCCGGCAGCGCATCTTGCTGAGAACTATAATGTAGATGACGTTGAAGCCTTTTTCGGAGATGCCATCCAAACAGGTAGTAATGATGGAGCGTTAATCACGTTGTATGAAGAAGAGATTGATGTGGCTACGACGTTTGAAGATGCTCGTACAGTTCTTTTAAATGATTATCCAGATGTTATGGATGAATTAAAAGTAATCGAGTATACAGGAGAAATTCCTAACGACACCATTACAGTTATTCCAGGTCTTGATGCTGAAATGAAGGCGGATATTAAAGCGGCCTTTTTATCCTTTAATGAAAATGAAGACATCATTCAAATCATGAACGACATTTACCGTTGGGATGGTATTCGTGAAGCTGAAGATGCTGACTATGATATCGTTCGTGAAACATATGACAGATTTAGAGAGTCGATTAGTATAGATTAATTAATACATTCACATGAAGAAAGACCAAAGCCCACCGCTTTGGTCTTTCTTTTTCATTATGCCATCACTTTTGTCAGAGCTGGAATCACTTGTTTCTTTCGTGATACTACACCTTTTAGTAGGGCTGTATGCTCATCTAAAGTGACGTTGAATGCTTCTTCGACTTGGCTAATGCCAGCACCGAATGTAAGAATCGTTGAATCGCCCTCAAGGATGTTTGTAATAACTAATACAAACACTTCGAGATCCTTAGCTGTAATTGTAGAATGAATTTCTGCTGCGATTTCTTCTTTGCGAGCAAGAACTTCATTCACATCGACAGTGTTAACTTGCGCCACTTCAATTAGCTTGTCCCCTATAGGAAACTCTTTGCTATCAATTGAAATGATCTGCTGTGCCGTACGGTCTTCGAGCTTCGTACCTGCTTTTAGCATATCAAGGCCGTATTCTTCAAGATTCACATCTGCCAATTCAGCAAGAGCTTTCGCCGCTTTTACATCTTGTTCTGTGCACGTAGGTGATTTGAACAATAAAGAATCAGAAATGATCGCAGACAGCATCAGTCCAGCCATTTGCTTAGAAATCTCGATATCGTTTTCAATGTACATTTTACGAAGGATCGTTGTTGTACAACCAACAGGCTCCACTCTGAAATTTAAGGGCTCTTTCGTATGAAAGTTCGCAACACGGTGATGGTCAACAACTTCGATGATTTTCACTTGCTCGATGTCATCGACACTTTGTTGGAATTCATTATGATCGACTAATGCTACTTCCTGAACTTCTTTTGCAACCGTTTGAACAAGACGTGGAGCCTCTGCTTTGAAGTAATCTAGGGCGAAGGCTGTTTCAGGGCCCACTACTCCTAAACGAACCGCTTCAACATTCATGCCTAGTTTGTTTTTTAAGTCAGCATACACAAGCGCGGAACAAATTGTATCTGTATCTGGATTTTTGTGACCGAAAACGAGTACTTTTTCTTTCGTCATCTAAAGACACCTCATTATATGTATTTTTTATGTGCGATTTCTTTCTGATTCATTTTACATGAAAGACCTACAATCTTCAATCATCGTAGGCGTGATCGAAAGATGAAACCATTGAAGAGACTCTAAAGTAGGACCAAGTTGCGTGCGTTAAATTCAGAAAATTATGTTATTATTGTAGTTAACGAGGGGGAGTCAAGGATGGGGATTGACTGGAAAGAGCGATTGTTAAACAAGGATGAACTGGCGAGTGGTTGGTACCGATTGTTGGCGGCATTTTATGATTTTTTGTTTTTAGGGTTAGTGATGGTCATTGCCTCGGCCGCAACGACTTCCTGGCTGATGGTCAGATCAGAATCACCTCATACAGATGTTGAAGGATTCACGCGCTATCTCTATGCTCATGAATTTCATTTGCTAGTGATCAATTGGTTGGTATTAGCAGCTGTGTTTGTTATGACGCATATTCTCTATGTTATTCGAGCGAGACGTTCATTCGGAATGATGATTGTTGATCTACATGTCTACAACGAAGAAGCAGAAAAGCCTTCCGCATGGAGGTTGCTAGGTAGAGAGACATTGAAATATCTCTTATTTCCATTTGTACTCGTAACATTTTTTAAAAAAGAGCGCCCTCTTTACGAGAAAATTACGAAGACCTATCTAGTAAAGTAATAAAATTCTCCAAACTCAAGCAAATCTGTTTATTTATTGTCGGAATTGTAGGAAAATGAAAGAGTATTATTTATAATGAGGAGGATGGGCAAATGCTGACAAGCTTAAAAGATTGTACGACTTTACATAATGGTGTTGAGATGCCGTGGTTTGGTCTTGGTGTGTTCAAGGTGAAAGATGGAGATGAGGCAGCAGATTCTGTGCGTGTGGCAATCAACAATGGCTATCGTAGCATTGATACTGCAGCCATTTACAAAAATGAAGAAGGCGTAGGGAAGGGAATTAAACAATCTGATGTCCCGCGCGATCAGTTATTTATTACATCAAAAGTCTGGAACGCAGACCAAGGCTATGAGACGACACTTCAAGCGTTTGAAGCGAGTTTAGAGCGACTTGAATTAGAGTATTTAGACTTGTATTTAATCCACTGGCCTGTGGCAGGAAAGTTTGTTGAGACATGGAAGGCGCTTGAGAAACTTTATAAAGATGGAAAAGTGCGAGCAATTGGAGTAAGTAACTTCCATATTCATCACTTAGAAGAACTTCTAAAAGAAGCTGAAATTAAGCCGATGGTTAACCAAGTTGAATACCACCCACATTTGACACAGGTTGAACTTCGTGAATATTGTGAGAAAGCTGGGATTCAGCTTGAGGCATGGTCACCACTTAAGCAAGGTGAGCTTCTTGAAGATGAGACGATTAAGGACATTGCAGATACTTATCGAAAATCACCCGCGCAAATTATTTTACGTTGGGATCTTCAAACAAACGTTGTGACTATTCCTAAATCAATCAAAGAACACCGAATCATCGCGAATGCTGACATCTTTGACTTTGAACTATCGACAGAGGAAATGGACCGAATCAATGCTTTAAATAAAGACGAGCGTTGCGGCCCAGACCCAGATAACTTCGACTTTTAATTCAAACATTCCGCACCCACTACTTATTTGTGGGTGTTTTTTATAATAGGAGATGTTCTAACAGCGGAGCTTCAGTTTGGTGAGGTGTCTGAGGACCAGGGCCGACATCAAGTCGAGGAAGATGAGCAAGGATGCTTAATCGTACAAGGACTTCTCACTGCTTCAATCGGGACGAGTTATGGGATCATAAGGTCGGAACAGTAGAAAATCGGTACGTGGAGGACGGTTTGTTTAGAGTGATACAGAGGATGGGATTTTCAGTAAGTTAGTATTTTCCTTTCATTTTAACTAGATTACTATAATATTTTTTGATATTATAATAAAAAATAGAGAAAAGGTGAGTGAAAGTGAACCCTATGCTTAATGTGTCTGAGCACTTAATTTCAAATGCTGAATCACTTGCTAATGAAATTCTTGAAAATATTCTTCACCAAATAGATGGACCAATTACTGATAGCGAAAAAGACCAAGGGGTCCAAATATATTTAGAGTTCATTAAATACTTTGGAGAGTCGATTGATCATGAGAAAGAATCGAACCCTGACTTTCTGATTGAATGGAGCAAGTCAATAGCAAGACAACAAGTGACGCCTGAAGCGAGAGTGTCAGAAATTATTGCCGGTTTCCCGCTAACACGCGCAGCTTTTGCAGATGTTTTTCTTAGAATAAGCAAGGAGTACGGTCTTTCTTTAGATGAACATGCGTTTCTTCTAAAACGAATGAATCAGTTATTAGATTTGAGTTTAAATGAAACGGTTATCGGATTTGAACGCTTAACTGATGAGTTTAAGGTAAAAACAAAAAAAGAATTAGCTAAACTATCAGCACCGCTTGTTCCTGTCCAAGATGGGATCGTCATTCTTCCTATCGTGGGGGAAGTTGATCAGTATCTTTCCGCTTTCATTATGGAACAAGTGATCCCAGATATTGCGCAAAAAGAAGTAACTTGTGTGATAGCTGATTTTTCAGGGGTACGGTCGATTAACAACGATAATGCAAGTTACTTACATGAAATTGTGAATATGCTTCAGCTAATGGGCATTAATATTATTTTAACAGGCATGCATCCTGAAACAGCTAGAATTGCTGTTAGTACGGGTGTTAGTATGATAAAAGTTAAATCTTATCTGACGGTACAAGTAGCTCTAAACAGTATCAACTAAACAGATAAAAGGGACGTCTAAGGAATGTGATTCATTCCAATAGACGTCCCTTTTTCTTGTCAGGACTAGGGTGGAAAGTATTTGAATAAGGAAAGTTAATTTTTGCTATCCTCTAACCAAGATTTGATTTTCTTCCAGTGTTCTTCACTCTGTTCCCCGAATTCTTCATTAGTTGTTTCCATTTTTTCAAGCAAGATGAGTAGACTTTCTTTTTCAACTGACTCAATTAGAGGGAAATTCGCCTCTTCTTGGTTCGCTAATAAGAGAGCGAGGCTTTCATCTGGATCATTTTTCATCGTTTCATACCCTTTAGTAGCGGCACGGAAAAAGGAGTCAATTATCTCAGGGTCTTCTTCATGAAGCGTGTCATTTGTGATTAAGACAAGCTCATAATAAGAAGGAACTCCATAATCAGTTGGGTTAAAATATGAAATGTCATACCCTTCATGCTTTAATACCGGATATTCATGATTAATATACGCCCCGATAATCGCATCGGTCCGTTCGGTCATAATAGCCGGACCGAGTTCAAAGCCAATATCAATCATGTTGACGTTCGTGAAGTCACCACCATCATGCTCCACCATTGTTTTTAAGATCTGTTCGTTTAACGGAATCCCAGGGTAGCCGATCGTTTTTCCTTCGAGGTCACGAGGGCTTTTGTAGGCCTTATCTGCTAAGAACATGACATGATTGAGTGGACTTCTAACAATCGGCGCGACTGCGTGAACCGGTAAGCCAGCCTCTTGTGCCGTTATAATATCGGGTTGATAACTAAGGGCGAAATCTAGTTCTCCTGCAGCTGTAAGATTAATGGGGTCAGTTGGATTGGCTGGGAAGATGATGTTGACATCAAGACCCTCTTCTTCAAAATATCCCTCTTCAATGGCTACATATAAAAAAGTATGAACGGCATTAGGGTACCAATCTAGCATGATATCAATTTTCTTCAAGTCTTCCGTACTTTCTGTGCTAGTGTTTTCGGCATTGCCGCAAGCCGTCAGTAAAATGAATACTGCAATAATAGAAAGGCATTTACTTACGTTCATGTTCATTCCTCCAGCGTAATAAATAATTTTCAAGTCCTTTTACAAGTAAGAAGCCAACAATGCCGATGAATGACAGCCACACAATCGGCGCAAACACACCAGGCCCATCAAATTGTGTCATCATCCGTCGACTAAAATAGCCAAGCCCTGCTTGGGCACCGAGCCATTCTCCAATCGCAGCACCGACGACACTTAATGGAATCGCCACTTTCATCCCTGATAAAAAGGATGGCAACGCAGAAGGCACGTACAATTTCATAAACATCGCGAAACGGCTAGCTTTCATTGTCAAAAACAGCTCTCTCAGTTCTTTCGGGGTCGAACGTAACCCGTCAAATGTGTTCACGGTAATCGGGAAAAACGTAATTAATACCGTAACGACGACTTTACTCCAAATCGAATAACCAAACCATAGAACGAAGATAGGGGCAAGCGCGATAATTGGAATCGTTTGTGACACGACGAGAAGAGGGTAGAGTGCTTTTTCGATCGGTTTAAATTGATGCATGAGCACAGCAACACTCACACCGAGAATCATCGATAGCAAAAGACCCAGTCCAACAATCGATAGTGTTGCAGGGAGATGCTCGTAGAAAAGAGTGGCATGCAGGGCAATCATTTTTTCGATAATTGCCACTGGCCCTGGAAACAGATAAGACTTTCCGACAACATAGGCACTTACTTCCCACATGACCAGCACAGTCAGTAAGAGGAGGAACGGGGCGATCGAATGTTTAATGTTCATGACGAGCCCTCCGCTGATAGCTGATCTAGCATCTGTTGCTTGAGTTCTGCCTGCTCGCTCAAATTGGCTGTGGGACGAAACTCTTGATACTTGCTGAGAGGAGCTTCGTTAAATAGAAGAATTCTAGTCCCAAGTTTTGTTGCTTCATCAAGATCATGTGTCACTAAGATGGTTGTAAGCGAAAGCTTTTTACACATTTCTTTGAGCCAATCTTGCATGCGTTTTCTCGTAATGGCATCAAGGGCGCTAAACGGCTCATCTAGCAATAATAGGTCACAGCCGTTAACCACAGCTCGTAAAAAGGAAGCGCGCTGTCGCATGCCGCCTGAGAGCTCATAGGGGTACTTGTTGTCTGTCCCACCTAAACCAAATTCATTCATGTGAGTTTGGGCGTGTAGCCGTGCTTGTTTTTTGTTCATGCCATTTAATTCAAGAGGTAGAATCACGTTATCAATCATCGTCCGCCATTCAAGGAGGAGATCCTTCTGAGGCATGTAGCCCATTTGAATCTCCTTACTTTGGTGAATGGTAATACTACCAGATTGAGGGTGTTCGAGCCCTGTTAGTAGGCGGAAAATGGTGCTTTTCCCTGCCCCACTAGGCGCAAGCAGGCAGAGAAATTCACCGCGCTTCACATCGATCGTGACCCCTTTTATCGTTGGATTGATCTGTTTTTCATATGTGAAGTGGAGGTCATTGATTGTTAAGAGATTAGCGGACATCGCTTGGCCAAGTCTCCTCATTATTAGACATCTCCCAGAACATATACTCAAAGCGACTTGTCGTTAAGAAGATGTCTTCTAGGCGAGACAACTCAGCTTCTGGTAGACCGGTAGCTAGTTGATCGAGTACATCAATTAACCAATGGGCAATATCACCAAACTCATCGGATTGATACATCTGAACCCATTCTCCGTACAATTCATGATCCATCGCCCCAGGAATCTCCGCCAACTTTTTCCCGATTTCATAATAACTCCACGCACACGGAAGGATCGCTGTCACAAGGTCGATAAGCGACCCGCGTTCAGAGATGCTTAACATGTAGCTGCTGTAAGCGAGAGCCATCGGAGCAGGTTGTGTCGCTTCTAGTTCTTCGGCTGAAATCCCGAGTCTTTCGGCGTATTGGCGATGCAAGTCCATCTCAATGTTTAAGGTCGCATCTAGCATTTTTGCAAAATAAGACATATGGGTGAGGGTTGTCGCTTTCATACTTGCTAGGGCAAAGAGCCTCGCGTAATCAATTAAATACACATAATCCTGTTTCATAAAAAATTTGAATTTCTCGAGGTCTAGGTCACCATGTCCGATTCCTTGAACAAAGGGATGGTTGTGGCTTGCTTCCCAAATCGATTGAGCTTTTGTATGTAGTCTGTTAGAAAATGACATTAGATTGTCCTCCTTAGGATTTAGGTGAGAGTTTCTCACGATTGCACCAATCATAGATGAACGTGAGTAATGTTTTCGTATAGTCAATCAATTGATCAATCGATAGTTGTTCATTCACAGCATGAGCATGGACGAGCTCACCTGGTCCGTAAATAACGGTTGGAATATTCGCTTCAGCTAACCAGCCGCCGTCTGTGACGGTTTGTGAATAACCAACAGATGCGGGGGAGTGGAAGGTTTGTTGATGAGCTTTTTTAAGTGTTTGTATTCCGTCCCATTTTTCATCAATTAAAAGAGCGGGGAAGATTTCTCCACGATCTTCAATCATTGAGGTGCCGCCCCAGCGAAAACTTGGCGGATGATCTCTTAACCAAGGATCGGCTTTGGCTACAGCGAGAAGATGTTCTTCAATCTCTTTTGTCACTTGCTGATACGTTTCGTTTGGATAGTAGTGAACTGTAATCCAAAGCGCACATTCATCCGCTACAAATGCGGCATGTCTCCCGCCTTCAATGACTGCAGGATTAATCGTGTTCATACCTGGAGGAAAGCCAGGGTAAGATTTGGTCACGGCCCAATGTCGTTCAAGTTCTTGTAAGCCTCGAATCATGGGCATCATTTTTTCAATGGCGCTGGCTCCTGTTAAACCGCCACCGGCATGAATCATATTTCGGCGCATGCCATCATGAAAGGTTTTTGGACTTTTTACTGTGATCCATCCCGTAATGACGCCGCCCTGACCGTGGATCTCACAGTTGCTTGTATCAGCAACAATCGCAAAGTCTGCCGTATAGCCACGTTCGGTGCACTCTTTTGTTCCGGCTTCCCCAACTTCTTCTCCGATGACCGATTGAAGCATGAGGTCTCCTTTTAAATCGATTCCAGCTTCATCTAACAATTTTGCAGCAAACAAGCACGCCGCTAATCCACCTTTCATATCCGCCACACCTCGCCCATAAACGGTCCTCTTAGCGACCGTCATCGTAAATGGGGGATAGGTCCAGTTTTCTTCTTTAGATACAGAGGCGACGTCAATATGCCCGTTTAAGAGCAGGCTTTGATGATGCTCACTGTTTGTTCCTGCTTTTGTAGCAACAACATTCGGGTCATTCTCATAAACTTCCCATTCATCGACTTCAAATCCAGCGTCTTTTAAGTACTGAGCAACAAAGGTCTGTGCCTCGCTTGCATTTCGCGCAGGAGGGCTTTCAGTTTGAAATTGAACCAAATGATCGAGCAACGTTAATAGTTCGCTCTCGCGGCTCTCTACTTCTTGTAAAAGGTCGTCTAGTTTAGACATTCTTACTCCTCCTCTCAATCGTTTAACAACAAAAAACCACTTCTGTAAAAAGAAGTGGTTGAAAGGACGGCATATGGATAAGGTAGACAACGATTCAATCATTAGAATAATAGGTTGTCTGCTTCATGCGACGCATTCACCACTTCCCTCCGCTAGTATTATCTAGATCAGGTAGATAGGGTTAAGGCTCTGCGCCTCTCTCAGCAAATATGCACCCCTAGTGGTCAAACGATATAATTTTTAGTTTAATCTGAAACTATCTTCAAAATATCATACTTTGAAATGTCTGACAACACAAACATGATAAAAGCCTGAAAACGCAAAAAAGCGAAGAGAGCTTGTCTCCTCGCTTTTATTTGACTATTCTTAGTTTACAGCGTCTTTTAATTGCTTACCTGGCTTGAAAGCTGGGTTCTTTGTAGCTGGGATTTCAATTTCTTGACCAGTTTGAGGGTTGCGGCCTTTACGTGCAGAACGCTCACGTACTTCGAAACTACCAAAACCAACTAGCTGAACTTTACCACCTTCAACAAGTGCACTCGTGATGCTGTCAAATACAGCGTCTACTGCTTTAGAAGCATCTTTCTTAGAAAGGTCTGCTTGCTCCGATACTGCGTTAATTAGATCTGTTTTGTTCATGAAAAAAACTCCCTTTCATACCTTGTTTTGAAAAACGAAGAAGAAGTACGTAACTTCACGTCGTTTATTCGATTGGATTTAATAGCTTTCCCAACAAGCTAAAATAACCTGCCATTCAAATTTACTCATGAAACCCTAGTGGTGTCAAGACTTTCGGGGTAAATTAGGGCAATACAAGACATTTTTTCCACTTTTTTTGACAATTCGACAACAAGTTTTGGTAGTTTCTGAGATGTTTTGAACAAAACAGAAAGAAAAAAGCCTAAGCATTGAGCTTAGACAAGGGGTAAGACATGTTACATTTTTCGTACGGTGAATGTGCTCACCATCATTAAAGCTAAGATGATCGTGATGAACATAAAGCTGTATGGTTCAAGAAATGGGACGAGCAAGGTAGAGAAGGTTAAAATACAACCCGCTGCCGTAATGGGTAATCCAACAAAATAGCGGTTGCTTTCTGTGACATTAAAGCGAGCCAATCGAATTGCGCCACAAAGAATAAATAGTATTGCAAAAATCGCTCCAACAGAACCAAATTCATGTAAGATTGCTTGATGAATTAAAATCGCAGGTGCGACACCAAAAGAAACAATATCACTTAATGAGTCCAGTTGCTTTCCGAATTCAGATGTTGCGTTAAAACGTCTGGCTGCAGCACCGTCTAGACGATCACATACAGCTGCAATCGTAATAAGAAGCAATGCCATGCGTAATTCATTTTGTAAGACAAAAACAATCGACAATGCACCGAGGCCAAGATTTATAAGAGTTAAGATATTGGCAATTTGGCTTTTTGCTTTTTTGACCGTTTGATCAAGATGTTCTAATAGGAACATTCATTTCACTCCTTAACGCCAGCAAAGAGACAAGTGCTCATCTTACTAACGTCCTTTATAAAACAATATCATACCACATACAGTTGGCTTTTAATAGGGAATCAAGTCGATAAACGAGCACTAATTTTGTTATATTTTAGGATTTTTTACCTATTCATAGTGTAAATGGGCGCGCTTGATGGTTGAGGTGTGCTAATTGATGGACTGTGCTATTTTTAGTAATTGTTCCTCACTAACCGTTTCGCTTGAGAGGTTGTAGGTTAGGCCCTGATCCGACCAACTAACTTGAATCCATGACTCGTGCTCGCTATTTACGATTCGTTCTGTATCTCCTTTACTAAAAGTTGATTTCACATAGTTGATATGAAGATTAATGGTTTCATTTTCCTCATTTTTGTAAGGAAGAAGCAACGTTGTGCTATCGTTTTGCTTATAGACTGTAACAAAATTATAGGCAAATCCTGATGGCATTGAAGCAGGCTGTTTCGGTTCAAATGGGAGATCTTCGGTAGCTTCTGTGATCGTAGCGTAGTTGGTATATTCAATGTCTGGAGGCTGGTTCGTGTTGAGTAAATGGAAAAGACATACCACAATTAATGGCAGGGCCAAAGCATATTTATATCGTTCATTATAGATCATCTCGTCTACCCTCAATGCTGCGAACCATGAGACATACATGATCACTAAAAACAAAAAGGCAAAGATTAAAAGCATCATGCCAGTTTGTAAGGAATGAAGCCAACTAGCTAATAACAGGCTAGTTAGTTGAAGCAAGCCATACATAAAACCGAAAAAGAACAAGATCAACGGCATTTTTTTTAAAGCTGACATGAAATCCCCCCTAACTACAAGATACCATAAATTCCAAATGATGATTAGATTATGTAAACAGACAACTCAAAAACTGGAAAAAGATCAAGTCCATTATAGGGAATTAATGTTAGGATATGTAGAGAGAGGAGGGAGAATATGACGATTATCGTGCCTAACTGGATTGCTGCATTTCTGAATCCTATCTCATTAATTGCTCTTTTATATGTGGTTTATGTTTTACTAATTCAAGTAGACAAACTAGCAAGACTAGAACTCTCTGAAAAAGAGATGACGTGGGTAAGTGGGATCTTAACAATTAGTACATGGATCTTCCTTCAAAGCATGGTTTTTTCTACTCACTATACGTATTCAGATACTCATTATGTTTCAGGTGATTGGAATAAATTATATCCACCTTATGAAAATAAGCAGATGATTACAACAGATCAAAACATGGTTCGAATTTGGAGTGACGAGCCTTATCCACATGAGGCAGACTATGTATTTTTTACAAGATATGCAGATCGAATACGAGTTGAGGTCACGCAGCATTTGGAACAACGCAGTGTGGAAGAGGTAGTCGAACTAGGTAAAGAGTATTTTAAACAGGCAGATAAAGAAGATTTAGAATATCGTACGTTTTCAATCAACCATTATTTAGAGAGAATCATAGCCCCTAAATTTAGGTCGATCTTAAAGGATTTAATAGCTGAGTACCCAGTTAAAGAGCTAGATGAAGAGAAGGTTCGTAACTTGGTAAAAGAAGCTGAATTGGAAATCAAAAGTGAATATCCAGATTACTTCGTGGAGTTCTTAGAGGTTGAGCGACTTTGATGGGTGCAGTCTGTTGATTTTGAGAAAGTGAGAGGGATATGACAAAAAGAGAAAAAAATATAATAGTAGGTGTTTCGATCTTGTTTCTTATTTATTCCGCTATATTAATATGGGCATGGGATGAGAGGATAGCCCCATATGAGCGGTTAGGGATGTATGCGATGCATGAATATGAGGACGTAAGAGACACAGCTGTTCAAGCAAAAGAATATTTTACTGACATTGTAGAAGGAGAGGCGGAGTATTTGGAAAATGAGATTTGGTTAGTACAAACCTCTTTTTCTACGCGTTATATGGGTACGATTAATCAAGAAGCCGAGCAAATCAATCTACTTTTAAATGAAAGCCGAACTGCTTTTGCTGAGGGAAATGAAGAGAACGCAATTTATTTATTAGAAGATGCGATAAACGTATTTGAGTTAATAAGTATTAAATCAGATCGATTAGAGTCTTTTAAAGATAGATATTCCTATTTTGAAGTCGGTTATCAAGTAGAGAGAGGGAATTATTTTTCTAGTGAGCTTTACCAATATTTAGAGGACGGGGAGTGGGAAGAATGAAGATCCAACTAGTGCTTTTATTTATAATCTTATTATTGATAACCAGTGCATGTGGGCAAGGAGCGAGTCCTTCTAGTCAGGATGCAGATAGTGCAGAACCTTCTATCACTAACGAGGAATGGCTGATAGCGGCGGATAATGAAGAGCAAGCTGTTGCTCTTATTCGTTCGTTTGTTGATGCAGAATTAGCGACAGAAGCTTACTCAGGCCTTTATTTAGAGTGGGAACCACATAAACACTTCGTCGTCTTAATTCAAGAAGACGAGAATGTGAACGAAGTAGGAGAACGCTTAGAACAGTTTTCCTATGAAGAGATGGGGGATGAAGGTCAATTTCCAGTGCGGTTAATACCAGCCACCTACTCTTATCAAGAGCTTGATGATGTAGTAAGTAAAATCACTCAATCAAGCGATATGCTCATGGTTAATGGTCAACATATATTGTCATGGGGGGTAATGGAGAAAGAGAATCATGTTGAGCTTCAAGTACCATCTAAAGAAGGCGTAGACCTAAACGTACTAAACAAAATAATAGATGATCGCCATGACATTCTTCATCTGAGAGAAGGTGTGATGGAAGAATTAGATGAAGATGGTTTACCAACTGTCGAACCTAATAGAAGAGGTGTCATTTTAGAGGTGAACGAGGAAGTAGACAACGGAATTGTCATCTTTATAGAAGAAGAGCTCTATGCATCCATTGACAGTTTTACTGTGCTGAAAACTGAACATGGGGAGGATCTGTCTTTGCACGAACTAGAGGTAGGGCAAGAAGTGACTGTGTGGATAGACGGTGCTATGGAAGCCTCTTTACCATCGTCCGGATATGCTGCGGCCATTTTGTTGCACTCAAATGATTAGAAAGAAGGAAGTGTTTTCGTTTTGAAATGGAAAATGTCTTTGATTGCTTTTATATTGTTCTTATCAGCTTGTTCCAATCAGGCACTTAAACTTGATGACCCAGTTATGATATTAGATGGGAATGAGGTTACATTCTCTGATGTTGGGAGTGCACATCCGTTAGAAGAAGAATATATTTTAGCGTATGCACTTAATGAAATTATCATGATCGAAGCTAAGAAACACGGCATCGAAATAACTAATGAAGAAATTCGTCAACAAGTATTGAACAAACTTCCAGGTTATGAAGAGATGGAAATAAGTGAAGTGATTGAAAGTATGGGGAAAACAGACTTTGTCCATGAACAAGCACAAAGACTTCAAATGTCAGCCGAAGAGTTCTTTCTTCAATATCTAACTGAAAGAGAGAAAAAATCTTTATATACAAATCATTATATAGAGTTGCAATTTGGCAGCATTGATTCATCAACGGATATAGATGAGTATGTTCAGCAAATTCATTTACATCAAGAAGAACTGTTAGCCGAGTATAAAGAAAAGGGAAGATTAGTGTTGGTAGATTAATTTAACAATCGATTGAAGGGGGAGCGGCTTAAACGCACCCCCAATTGTTTGTTCGAATCCTCGTTGGTTAAATTACTTATGCCCTAGCCTCTTTAAGCGTTTCATCCTTCGATGTTGATCTTCTAGCTCCTAAACCAACTAAACCCGTAATACGTACCTGCTGCGAACACGAGAATCCATGCAACAAGGCTAGCGGTCATCCACCATGTCGCAGCCTTTTTAGTGGCTCCGAGTGCAAGTGCCATGAGAATCGTCAAATGCGTGCCGATAATGAGTGGTCCACCAATCGAGAGGCCAGGTAAACCGTATTTGTTCCAAACACGTGTCGCTCGTTCTTGACGTTTTGTCGGTGGTTGCTCCTCAATGCCTTTCTTTTCACGACGATGTGCACGCCATTCCACAAATTTCTCATAGAAGACAACAACTAACAGAACGGTTAACATGTTTCCGACAAAACCGACAACGGAGACAAGGACAGGATTAAGTCCCCGAATGATTCCAATGGGAATGACGACAATCGCTTCAAGCCACGGTGTTGCTGCTGCCAGAAACACTAAAATATATTCCCACAATATTTGCATGAATAATCTCCCCCTAAAAAGAAAAGAAGCAGTCTTAAGACCTGCTTCCCTTCATCTTCTTATCATACATTTTCTTTAAATCATCTTGCTTGCTGATCCCAGCTAATGGCACACCTACACGATAAGCAGAGCGTCCCATCATCATACCAGCTACAGGAGCGGTTAAGAACACGAATAGAATCGTAAGCAACAACTTACCGATAAACATGTCATGAGTCAAGAAGAAATACAAGAACGTTGCGAACATAATCGAGATGACACCGAGTGTTGCACTTTTTGTCGCAGCGTGTAATCGTCCGTATACATCAGGAAAACGAATGATCCCGATCGAACCCAGCAAGCTTAAAAACCCACCAAGTAAAATAAAGATGCTTAGAATGATCTCAACCGCGGTCAAAGACAACACCCCTTTCAATAAATTTAGAAAGCGCAATCGAACCTACAAAGGCAAGAATGCTGATGACAAGAACAACCTCTGAATAAGCAAGCGTATCTTGAAGGATCATAATGACACCAATAAACCCAATTAAATTAATGCCAAACGTATCGAGCGCTACGATGCGGTCAGACATCGTAGGGCCGATTAACGTACGGATAAAGCAAATGAACAACGATACAGACATGACCATAAGAACAATCATTAAAATTGAATGAAACATTACTTGGTCACCTCCAAAATCGCACGTTCAAATGTGTTATGAATTTCACGGATCATTTCCTCTTTATTTGGAACATCGATCGCATGAATGTAAATATACTTATTATCATCTGAAAAATCCATCGATAGTGTACCAGGTGTTAGTGAGACAAGGCAAGCAAGTAAGCTTAGCTCCCACTTTGTTTCTAGCTTCGTCGGTACAGCTACAATTCCCGGTTGAATGTTCATCTTAGGGCTTAAGACGATTCTTATCATATCAATATTTGAAAGAACTAATTCTTTCAAAAACAACCCAATTAACTTAATGACGGCCCACACACGACGCATGTAAAAGTCAAAGCGTAAGAAGCGACGTAAGACAAACAAAATGAGAATCCCGACAACGTACCCGATGAAGAAGTCTACACCTGTATAGCTATTTTGAAAGTTGACCCAGATGATCGCAATGACAAGATTTAATAAAATTTGAAAAGCCATAGCAACTACTCCTTAAGGACAGATTCGATATAAATCGTTGGGTCTAGTAATTGTTCTGCAACCTGCAATGAATATTGGAAAATCGGTTCGGCTGCAAAACCTAAAATAATCGTAAGGGCTACAAGTGGCACAATCGGCAACAGGAGCTTACCAACTTTGTAGTTTGCTTGTGCTTCTGTGTGCTTTTGTTCGCCCCAGAATGCGTAGATGAAGATCTTCATCATCGAGAATAGAGTAAGGAGACCAACGGCTAAAGCAACCCCTGCAATAATGTAATTCTCTTCAAGGAATGCAGCTAAAATAAGCGCAAACTTACTGAAAAATCCACTTAGAGGTGGGATACCTGCAAGTGAGATCGCAGAGATAAAGAACATCCATGCTAGTAGTGGGTGTGTTTTTAGTAGTCCACCCATTTTCTTTAAGTCCGTTGTTCCGGTAATTTTTTGAGTTGCCCCAGCAAATAAGAACAAGGCCGCTTTAACAATAATGTGGTGGGCGATATAGTAGATCGCACCAGCAATGGCTAGTTGAGTGTAAATACCTAGCCCCATCACCATGTAACCAACCTGACTAATGATGTGATAAGACAGGATTCGTTTGAAGTCGAACTGTGAAACGGCTCCAAGGACCCCAAAGACCATCGTTAACCCTGCTAAGATCAGGATTAAGTTGTGCGTAAATCCTGGATCATGCGTGAAAATTAGTGTGAAGGTACGCATGATCGCATAAATACCAACCTTCGTTAGTAGTCCCCCGAATAACGCGGCAATCGCTGCTGGTGGCCCGTAGTAAGAACGTGGCAACCAGAAATAAAGAGGGAATAATCCACCTTTCATCGCAAAGACCACTAAGAATAAAACGGCGATTACGTTAAGGACACCAGTTTGTTCAAGTTGCCCAACTTTTACGGCTAAGTCAGCCATATTTAACGTGCCTGTCACCGCGTAGATATAACCAACACCAACGAGGAACAAGATTGATGCGAACACGTTGATAATGACATATTTTAATGATTCACGTAATTGATACTTCGTCCCGCCCATTACGATTAAAATATAAGATGAAATCAACATGACCTCGAAGAAGACGAATAAGTTGAATAAATCTCCTGTCAAGAATGCTCCATTCACCCCAGCAAGTAAGAAGAAGTAGAACGGATAGAAGTAGAACTTCTCACGTTCTGATGAGATCGTTTGAAAAGCAAAGAACAAACAAACAACCCCGACAATACTTGCTAAAATGACCATCATTGTCGCAAACAGATCAGCAACAAGCACGATACCAAATGGTGCCTGCCAGTTCCCTAATTCAAGAACGGCGATTCCGTCCTGATACACAACAATGGCAATATAGATCGAAACAAGCAACATCGCAACCGCAGTAAAGGCACTGACTACACGTTGAAGGTTATGATGCTTTGCAAATAAGATAAGAATTGTACCTACAATAAATGGGATTAGAATCGGTAGTATGATTAAGTTATTCATCTGCAGATCCCCTTAATTGGTCTAAATCATCTGTCTTGTGCTCTTTATACGTTCTATAGGCAAGCACAAGTAAGAATGAAGTGACCCCAAAACTAATAACAATTGCTGTTAAAACTAGTGCTTGTGGCAACGGATCAGTGAAAGTCGTTGCTTCAAGACTAAGTAGTGGTGGTGCGCCTCGTTGTAAGCCAGCCATCGTCAAAATAAGAAGATGGGCTCCATGAGAAAGTAAGATTAACCCTACAATAACGCGTAATATGCTTTTTGTAAGAATAAGATACGTTCCGACCATAAAGAGGACACCAACAGTGATGGACATTAAAATTTCCATTACATATCATCCTCCGCAATCGTAAGAATTATCAATAGAGCAATCCCGACAACAACTAAATAAATGCCTAAATCAAAAGGTAGTGCTGTTGTTAATTCGGTCTCACCTAGAATGGGGATTTGGTAGTACTCAAAATATTGAGTTAGAAATGGATCTCCAACTAACATTCCACCAAATCCTGTAGCGATCGCTAACAATAGACCAAAAGCGATCATTTTTGTGAAGTCAAATGGAATGGCTTTTTTGATGCTCTTCATATCAAATCCAAGATACATCAATAATAAAGCACTTGCTGTCATTAATCCGCCGATAAAACCTCCGCCGGGGTTATTGTGACCGGCGAAGAATAAATAAACGGAAAATGTCAGGATGATGAATGTCACAATACGAGTAACAGAATGAAGAAGGACATCATTAGATTTTATATTCTTCACACATCTTCCCTCCCTGTCATTCGTAACTTAATTAAGGTAACGACACCAAGAGCTGCGATACCTAGTACGAGTACTTCTAGTAACGTATCAAGTCCACGGAAGTCAACTAAGATGACGTTAACCATGTTGTAACCACCAGCAAGTTCTTTAGAATTCTCGACAAAGAATTGAGAAATTGGTTCAATGCCTGCTTCGCTACCTAAAGCTAGAGAACTTAATGCAATCGCAGTGACAAGGAAACCAACACCAATCGAGATCACCAAGTTTAAAATATTAAAGCGTGGCTTGAACTCTTCTTTGCGAAGTTCTGGTAAATGGTAAAACGCAAGCATGAACAAGACGACGGTTACTGTTTCAACTAGAAGTTGCGTAAGTGCTAAGTCTGGTGCACGGAACACAACAAATAATAAAGCTAGTAAGAAACCGATGACCCCGACGACAATAATGACCGTCATTCGTTGATTAATAAACGGAATGGAGATCGTTGCCGCGATAAAGACGATTGTCAACACCCAAATGTAAGGAGCGATGCTCGTCACATCTGTTGTATTAATTGTAAAGGCATCGTAGCGGAACATTGTGTATCCGAGTAACAGAACCATAAAGACTGTCATATAGACGAAGTAGTCGCGTAATAGACCTGTCATTTGAATTCTAGTTACAGCTTGAGAACCACTGATGACTCCACTTAGTCCATTATCGTAGAACCAGTTTAGTGGGTCGCGTTCTTTTAGATAGAATGCCGTCTTCGACCAACTCTTCATCATGAAGTAGAGGAGTGTACCAACAGCTATGACCCCAAACGTCATAAATAATTCAGCGTTAAATCCGTGCCACATATAAATATCAACATGAAACAATTCACCCTCCGCTAAAACCGTAGGAAGAATCGCATGCATGGCAGGTTCAATAATGGTGTAAGCAAGAATGTTCGGGAAGAATCCGAACACGACGACTAATGACCCTAAAATAATCGGGCTAATAAGCATTCCAATTGGTGCTTCATGCACTTTTACATCATAGTTCTCTGGTTTAAACTTACCTGTGAATGTTTTGAAAAACATAATTAGGCAGTATAAGAAGGTAAACACACTGGCAATCCAAGCTACCACTGGGAGCAAGATACCGAGTGTTTGCATGTTCCATATCTCCATTTCTTGAGCACGCAAGAGTCCTGTAAAGAACATTTCTTTACTTAGGAATCCATTAAACGGCGGCAAACCAGCCATAGATGCGAGACCAATTAATGAAACCGTAAAGGTGATCGGCATGATCGACATCAATCCACCTAGCTTACGTATATCACGAGTGCCTGTTTCATGGTCTATAATTCCGGCAGTCATGAACAAGCTTCCCTTAAATGTAGCGTGGTTAATTAAGTGGAAGATCGCAGCCATCGTTGCAAAGGAATAAAACGTTGCTTCTGTGCTATTGCCATAGTGAAGAGAAGCAGAACCGAGTCCGAGTAAACTCATAATGAGACCGAGTTGACTAATCGTCGAGAAAGCAAGAATTCCTTTAAGGTCTTTTTGTCGAACCGCAGATACAGATCCCCATATGAGCGTCATCGTACCAAATCCAGTAAGAAGCCAGAACCATTCCGGCGCTCCACCAAATACAGGTGTTAAACGAGCAACAAGATAGATCCCTGCTTTAACCATCGTTGCCGAATGTAAATAGGCACTGACAGGTGTAGGGGCTTCCATTGCATCTGGTAACCAAATGTGGAATGGGAATTGTGCAGATTTTGTAAACGCACCAAGCAATACAAGAATCATTGCTGGTAAGAATAACGGGCTTGATGTCACAAGATCAACATTATCAATGATTCCACGAATGCTAAACGTTTCTGTCATTACATAAAGTAAGATGAAACCACCTAACATAGCAAATCCACCAAATACAGTGATTAACATTGATTTTTGTGCACCGTATGTAGATTTTTCACGATGGAACCAATAACTAATTAATAATGAAGAAGCTAAACTTGTTAATTCCCAGAATACATAAAGGACAATTAAGTTATCGGATAAGACAACCCCAAGCATGGCCCCCATGAACATGAGTAGATACACATAAAAATTGTTCAGGCTCTCAGTCTTCTTCGATAAGTAGAAGATCGAATAGAGGATAACGAGCGTTCCAATTCCTGTGATGAGTAAGGCAAACAGTATGCTTAGCCCATCAATGAATACAGTAAAATTAATTCCAAGGGAAGGTACCCATGGAACGGTGTGTTCGACAACCTCACCTGAGGAAGTCACAGTAAGATATTGGATAAAGTAAATAAAAAGCACAAGCGGCAAAATTAAGACAAACCAGCCTGTATGAACCCGTCTAGCGTATTTGTACAAAAATGGGATCAAAATTGCTAACAAAAAAGGCGAAATCGTAGCCCAATGTAGTACGGTCAAATTACATACCTCCTTAAATAATCTTTCATAAAATTGGTTGGGCTCATTGTATTCATATCCTCTACTGCGCGTTTAGAAACCGAACAATTTTTAGACTATGTAGAATTATAACCTAATTTAAATTGCCGTGCATCCTTACAGTTTCTAGCTTCACCTGCTTTTTACAAAATTATTAAATATGAAGAAAGGCGAAAAAAATTATTAAAAAAATTTTAGAACAGCCGGGTTTACCGTGATTACCTCTACTATTCTCTTCCAATAACGGATGTAGATGTATATTATTCCCCCATTTGCGACAACCTACTAAAAAACATGTAAGGACTGATGAGGTTGTCTACGAAACGAAAGAGCGTCATAAGTGGGCTCATTTTTCTGGTCATTTTTGTAGGCGGGATTTTTGCGAATGGGTACAATGAAGAGATGACTCATAAACGGGTAAAGGATGTCCCTGGTCAGATCGGAATTCAGCAATATCAAGAAGAAGACTCGCCGTTTGGACCGAGAGAATACTTACGAGTAATACAAACGAGAAGTTGGTTAAACGAAGAAGGAGAGCAACCTGAGTAGGTGCTCTCCTTCTTTAATATGTGTTCATCTATGTGAATGAGTTATGATGGCTTAAAACTGAACAAGGTGTATTTGATTTCTTATGAAGAAAGTTTAATTTTATTAAGCAACGAACGGCGGCGTATTTCTAGTTGAATTAATTCAATAAAATCAGCGTTTAGATCAAGTTCAATGGCTTTGTAATAGGTTTCAATCAACAGTTCATCCGATAAATTTCTCATCACGTCTCACACAACTAAGGTGAGGTCACCTCCTTGGGTACTTTTTTTTGCTTTTGCGTTCTATAATAGTCATGTAGGTCATATCATGTAAGTTGCCTTGAATGTATTTAAATCTTACCATGTCTACAAATGGAGAACAATCGTTCGTTTTATCCACAGAAAGTAGTGGATAAACTGTGGGTTCATTGTTCATTTCCTACTTAAACCCCTGTCAATAGAGGGAGGATAAGTGTATAACGTTATCCACAGTGTAGAGTGTTGACGAATGCCGTCGAAAACTTTTTTTGATTATCTAAACCATTCAAATCGATCATTATAAATTGAATTATACGAAATTCGTTGAAATATTGGATAGACAACGGTATAGTTATGGTTTGACTACGTATATAAGATGGAAACCTTTGCAAACATCACTAATAAATCAAAGCATGAAATAATTTCTTCTATAATATTTCGTGTGAATGGGGTGGAATGATGATCAAAAACCTATTGCCAAATAAGTATGTGAAAAGCATTTTTGAGATTAACCTTGATGAATTAAAGGAAGTTGGAATTAAAGGTGTAATCACAGATTTAGATAATACGCTTGTAGAATGGGATCGACCTGAAGCAACGCCAGAAGTTCGTGAATGGTTTAAAAAGCTACAAGAGTATGGCATGAACGTAACCATTGTCTCTAATAATAGTAGAAGAAGGGTACAAGCCTTTTCTGACCCTGAAAAAGTGGTCTTCATTCATAATGCAAAAAAACCAATGCGCAGAGCGTTTAGACAAGCTTGTCGTCAAATGAACTTGGCTCCTGAAGAAGTAGTCGTAATTGGGGATCAAATTTTTACAGATGTACTAGGCGGAAATCGTGCGAACTTGCAAACGGTTTTGGTCGTACCTGTAGCAAAAACAGATGGACTTGCCACTAAGTTCAATCGACGCATGGAGCGCGTCGTTTTGAACTGGATGAGAAAAAAAGGCATGATCCAATGGGAGGAGTAGACATGGAAGAACAAGTGATTACTTGTGCAGGCTGTGGTATAACGATCCAAACGGAAGATAAAAATGGATTAGGATACGCACCTAAATCTGCACTTGAACGTGATGTTGTCATTTGCCAACGTTGCTTTAAATTAAAACATTATAATGAAGTGCAAGATGTGTCACTAACAGATGACGACTTTTTAAAGTTATTAAATTCATTAGGGCATACGAATGCATTAATCGTTAAAATTGTCGATATTTTCGACTTTAACGGAAGCTGGTTACCTGGTTTACATCGATTTGTCGGGAAGAACGATGTGTTACTAGTCGGCAATAAAGTGGATCTATTACCAAAGTCGCTAAAGCCTAACCGCTTAATTAATTGGATGAAGAAGTCGGCAAAAGAACTAGGCATGAAACCAGTTGATGTGTTATTGATGAGTGCAGAAAAAGGCGATGGTGTCCTAAATATCGCCTCAGAAATTGATCGTTTGCGTAATGGACGAGATGTATATGTCGTTGGATGTACGAATGTT
Organism: Bacillus sp. FJAT-45037; assembly: GCF_002797325.1. Lineage (GTDB taxonomy): Bacteria > Bacillota > Bacilli > Bacillales > Bacillaceae_D > Alkalihalophilus. The sequence goes on from NZ_KZ454938.1 coordinate 706,553, forward strand.
GGTAAATCAACCTTTATCAACCGAATCATTAAAGAATTTGGTGGGGATACAGAGCAGTTAATTACAACCTCTCACTTCCCAGGGACAACATTAGACATGATTGATGTTCCGCTTGATGATAAATCGGCATTATATGACACACCAGGTATCATCAATCATCACCAGATGGCTCATTTTATTGATAAGAAAGAACTGAAAGACATTACACCTAAAAAAGAAATCAAGCCAATGGTGTTCCAATTAAATGAAGGGCAAACTCTTTATTTTGGTGGCATGGCGCGCTTTGATTTTGTCTCAGGTTCTCGTTCATCCTTTACGTGCTTCATATCGAATGCGTTGAACATTCATCGTACAAAGCGTGAAAAAGCGGACGAGCTGTATGAAAATCAAAAAGGGAAATTATTAACGCCTCCGGGAGAGGAAAGCTTACGTGACTTCCCGCCCCTTGTGAAACATGAGTTCACAATTAAAGATCAGAAAAGTGACATTGTCATTTCTGGACTTGGTTGGATTACGGTGAATGATACGAATCTTAAAGTAGAAGCTTATGCACCTAAGGGAGTAGGCGTATCCATTCGCGAGTCAATTATCTCTTAACAAATTAGGAGGTAGAAAAAGATGGGGAAACGGTACGGATTAATTGGACATCCAGTCGGTCATTCGATGTCACCGCTTATGCACAATGAAGCTCTTTTAGCACTCGGTCTCGATGCGGTGTATGAGGCGTTTGATGTGAGAGAACAAGCATTAGCACCTTTTATGACCAAATTGCGAAATGGTGAGTTAGACGGAATCAACGTCACGATTCCGCATAAAGTAGCGGTGATGGACTTCTTAGATGAGGTCGATGAAGTTGCTCGTCAAATTGGCGCTGTGAATACAATCGTCAAAGAAGATGGAAAGTTAGTTGGGTATAACACAGATGGCGTTGGATACTGGCAGTCGGTTGAACCATTTATCACGACTCCGTATGAACAGCAACGCGTTCTGATCATCGGGGCAGGCGGGGCAGCAAGAGCAGTCACAACGGCTTTCTTACAAGCGGGCGTTGGGCAATTGATCGTTTGTAACCGCACCGTGGAAAAAGCTGTAGCTCTCTTAAACCGGTTGAACACGCAACATGTGACGACAGATGCTTGGTCGTTAAAGAAAGCAGAAACAGAATTAGAACGATTTGATATCATTGTGAATACGACATCTGTAGGAATGAGTCCGAACATAGACGATCAACCGTTATCACTTCAACGAATGAAGTGCGAGGCGATTGTCAGTGACCTAATTTATAACCCACTAGAAACGGCCTTCTTACAAGAAGCAAAACAACGTGGGGCTACGACTATAAACGGGTTAGGTATGTTTGTGAACCAAGGAGCATTGTCCTTTCAATATTGGACCGATCAAGCACCGGACAGAATGCGTATGACAGACAGTGTGATCAAGAAACTTGGAGGGTAATTTATTATGTTAAAAGGTAAACAAAAGCGATTTTTACGTGCAAAGGCTCATCACTTAGCGCCGATTTTTCAAGTTGGTAAAGGTGGCGTCAACGAGAATATGGTCGCTCAAATTGACGACGTACTAAAAACACGTGAGTTAATCAAAATCAGCATCTTGCAAAACTGTGATTTTGATAAAAATGAAATAGCTCGTGACTTATCTAAAGGGGCAAGAGCTGAATTAGTACAAGTGATCGGGAATACGATTGTGCTGTACAAGGAATCAAAAGAAAACAAAGAGATTGTTCTTCCTTCATAAACTAAGTGAGAGTTGGTGTGTGATGTGAGACGAGTTGGGCTTTTTGGAGGGACATTCGATCCTCCTCATGTAGGGCATTTAATGCTAGCGGAAGAGGTGCGAGTGGAATGTCGCCTTGATGAAGTTTGGTTCATCCCTGCGTCAACACCTCCACACAAGGAACGTTCCGATATGTCTTCCATTGATGAAAGACTTGAATTGGTCAAGATTGCGACACGATCCAATCCCCATTTTCAAGTATCGACGATTGAAAGAGATCGCGGAGGGCGTTCGTATACGATTGATACGGTAAAACAATTACAAAGAGAACATCCTGATGTGGAATTTTTCTTTCTCATCGGGGGGGATATGGTCGAATCGTTAGCAAGCTGGGTCGGCATTGATGAACTGATTGAGCTCATCACATTTATTGGTGTGAACAGGCCGAACACGTCACCATCGACTGCATACATTGAGCATGTCAGGCATGTGGACTTCGCTCAAATTGACCTATCCTCTACGATGATTAGAAAGCGAGTCGCAGAAGGCAAGTCGATTCGCTACCTTGTATTAAACGAGGTTGAGGTTATGATAAGGGAGAGTGGGTTATATGGAGAAGGATCAGGCACTTGAGCTTGTCCGGCCGCATTTAACGGAACACCGTTATCAGCATACGCTCGGTGTAGTTGAAACAGCGAAAGAACTAGCTGCTCGCTTCGGTGCTGATGTGAAAAAAGCAGAACTTGCCGCTGTGTTTCATGATTATGCGAAGTTTCGTGATAAGGATGAAATGCGGGATCTTGTTAAGTCGACACTCAAAGAAAAAGACATCCTTGAATACGGAGATGAGCTGCTTCACGCTCCGTGCGGCGCCTATTTTGTCCAAAAAGAAATAGGACTGACTGATTCAGAGGTGTTAGGCGCGATTCATTACCATACAACCGGTCACCCCGATATGACACTCTTAGAGAAAGTGGTTTTCCTTGCCGATTATATCGAGCCGGGCCGCCAATTTAAAGGGGTAGAAGAAGTACGAGAACTCGCAACAACCGATCTAGACGAAGCGATCATTCAATCGCTTGAAAATACGATCTATTTTTTGATGAAAAGGCGTCAACCTATTTACCCTGATACACTGAACACATATAATACATTAATTAAAATTAGAAGGAGTCGTGTATAAATGACTGAATCAAAACGATTAGAATTAGCACTTCATGCAATTGACGACAAACGTGCAGAGAATATTGTAGGACTAGATATGAAAGGAATTTCATTGATTGCGGATTACTTTGTAATTTGTCATGGTAACTCTGAGAAACAAGTACAAGCAATCGCACATGCACTTAAAAAATTAGCGCAAGAAGAAGGCATCGACATTAAGCGTTTAGAAGGATTTGATCAAGGTCGTTGGGTCCTAGTTGACCTTGGTGACGTTGTCGTTCATATCTTCCATAAAGATGAGCGTTCATATTATAACCTCGAAAAACTATGGGGAGACGCACGATCGATTGAAATCGAAGGAGTTCTGAATTAATGGAGTTAAAGCCTGGGTTTACAGTCACTCTTGAAGTAGCTCGTAAAGCGAAGTTTGGCTACTTTTTAACCGACGGCACAACCGACATCCTTCTCCACGATAATGACGTGGAGGGTGATGTTGAAATCGAACAACGCCTTGAAGTCTTCTTGTATCACGACCATGAAAATCGACTGTGTGCTTCGATGAAAATGCCGATTTTACAAGGCGAGCAGATTGCTTGGCTTGAAGTCGTTTCCATTAAAATAGGTCATGGCATCTTTATGTACAATGGCATTTCACGTGACTTGTTCTTATCAATCGATGAATTACCATATGATCGCAATCTTTGGCCGAAGCCCGGTGATAAGCTTCCTGTTTCCTACACATGGGACAAAAAAGGAAGATTAATGGCTCGTCTTGTGAAAGGGTTACCGATGGAAGAGCAGTCCGTCAAAGCGCCTGATATCATGATGAACAAAGAAGTGAAAGGTCGTGTCTACCACTACTTAGATGAAGGGGCAGCGATCTTTACCGACGACAAGTACTTAGCGTATCTTCATGACAATGAAATGATCCAAGAGCCACGTTACGGGGAAGAGCTATCAGTTCGCGTGATTTATGTACGCGAAGACGGCCGATTAAACGTGACGATGCATCCACTTCGTTCTGAACGTCAAGAAAGTGATGCGGAAAAGCTTGTTCGTTATATGGAAGAAAGAGGCGGTCAGATGCCTTATTGGGACAAGTCTCAGCCAGAGGATATTAAGCATCGTTTCGACCTAAGTAAAGCCGCATTTAAACGCGCGCTCGGTAAGCTTCTAAAAGAAGGGAAAATCGAGCAAAAAGACGGTTGGACGCATCTAAAGGAGAAAAAATGAGTTATCAAGCCTTTGCAACACTGTATGATCGTTTAATGGCCGATGCTCCTTATGATGAGTGGGTAACGGTTTTAAAACGAGCTCTTGCAGTAGACTCCTTACAAGGGGTCTCTCTTTTGGATGTCGGTTGTGGCACAGGAGAATTGCTCGTTCGCTTGGCGAATCAAGGAGCAGATGTAACAGGGGTCGACTTATCAAATGAAATGCTAGTCGTTGCTCGTGAGAAATGTATGGCAGCCGGTGTTTCACCGCTTCTGTTGCATCAAGATATGCGTGACTTAGAAGTGTTAGGGGAGTTTGATGCAGTCACTGTGTTTTGTGATTCGCTCAACTATCTTGAGACAGAAAAGAGTGTTTTAGCAGCCTTCGCTTCACTGCATAAGCAATTAACACAAAATGGCCTGCTACTTTTCGATGTACATTCCACGACGAAAATGGAGCAAGGCTTTATTGGTCAAACATTTGCCGATGCGGATGAAGAGATTTCATATATTTGGCATTCTTTTGAAGGTGAACATCTATATAGTGTCGAGCATGAATTAACGTTCTTTGTGCGCTCAGAAGAGGGGACGTATCATCGCTATGATGAATTGCATAAGCAACGCACCTTCTCAGTCGAACAATACGTGACATGGCTTGAAGAAGCAGGCTTTTCTCTTGAGGGTGTCACAGCTGACTTTGGCGAAGAGCATCCGACAGATGAAAGCGAACGAATTTTTATTGTCGCACGTAAAAAGTAAGAAGGATATCGACAGGTTATGTCGAAAAAACAGGAGAGACAATTGTCTCTCCTGTTTTATTTTTTTGTTGGTTGATTCGAAAATGCCTCGGTGATCTTCTTTTGTTCATGATAATATTTTGCATGTGTTTGTTGAAAGAGATGGTCAAACATATGCCCAACCTCCTGCTCTAACACCTTAATACCTTCTCCCGTAATCCCGCCAGGAACACACACTCGTTTTTGCAAAGTTGGCAAAGTATAATGCCCTTCTTCAAGAAGCTTTCCCATTCCGATAATCATATTAGTAGCAAGTGTTGTTGCGTCATCTTTTGTAATCTCTGTTTGCCTAGTCGCTCCGTCAATAAACTGCTGGAGCAAATAACTAAAGAAAGCAGGCCCGCAACTGACAATATCTGAAGACACACGCGTAATATTTTCATCAATTTCCATCGGTTCAGAGAAGTGCTTCATTAATGAATGAATCTCCACACGATCTAGGTCGGTACACCGTTCGCCGTAACTTATTAAAGTCGGTCCAGCGAGCGCGCGGTTTAAGATGGTGGGGATGATTCTGGCCACTTTGCAATCGACTTTATCTTCAAGTTGTTTTACTGAGATCGGACTCGTTATCGAGATAAGAAGTTGCTTTTGTGTACAGATAGGGGCAATCTCTTCTATGACTTCAGCAAATTGCAATGGTTTGACGCATAAGAACAAATAATCAGACTGCTTAGCGACTTCGCAGACCGAATCAAGAACATGAATATTAGGATAGTGCTTTTGCGCGGCTAATGCTTTTTCTTTGGTGCGGTTAACCACATAAAACTGATCTTCGCTTGCAGCTTTCGATTCAATGAGTGATTCAAGTAAAATCGTTCCCATGCTACCAAGCCCGATCATTCCGATTTTCATCACCATTCCTCCTTCTTCAAAACATCGTGCAAACATGTCGTTATCACATCAGTATGAAGAGTGAGGGCAAAGTATGTGTGATTCTTACTCGGAACGATGGAGGTAGTCTAGGATCATGTCATGAGTCACTTCTTTACGAGGTGGAAAATAAAACGTAGAAGCAATCTCATTCATTTCTTTTGTAATCGAATTAATTTCTTGAACAGAAATATGTAGGCCTTTTTTTGCTTCTTTTAACACACGATCAATCGCTTGCTCTCTTTTGGCATCAAGTGCTAGAAATTCCTTTTGAGCTTGGCGGTGATTTTTTACTTGTTCTGAAATTTGTGCATGTACATTCGTCATCTGTGACACCCTTTCAAATTTTATGCGGAGGTAATTTGTGATGAATTTTGAAGGTAAAAACAAATATATGGTTGGCGTATTAACGCTTGTTGCGATTAGTTTAAGTGTAGTGTTAATTCTCCATTTTAGCAACACTGATTCCGTTGAGTCAGCGGCAATGGAGTGGACTTTTACGACAGAAGAAGACGAACAAGATGAAGACGAGCCAATGACGGCGCCTCAAACGGTCACGGTCGATGTGAAAGGAGCGGTCGTCGCACCAGGAGTGTATGTTCTAGAAGAAGAACGTCGCGTTCATGAAGCAATTGAGTTGGCAGGAGGATTTCTAGACGATGCTTATGGTGATGGGGTAAATTTAGCGGCTAAATTGCATGATGAAATGGTGATCTTTGTTCCAACTGAAGGAGAGTTAGAGATGGCTGAGTTTACGCAATCAATCGGAGGAGAGGGTTCTAGTGGTGGAGACGGGAAGATCTCTCTTAATCAAGCGACTCAAGCGGAACTCGAGACGCTACCTGGTATTGGACCAGCTAAAGCAACAGCGATTATACAATATCGAGAGGAGAAAGGTCGGTTCGAACAAATTGAAGACTTGATGGACGTTTCAGGGATCGGGCAAAAGTCATTTGAAAAGTTTCAAGATTTGATCAGTGTGAAATAACCATTTGACGGAGCTCGACTATGTTCTCTACACTAGAGGGGAAGAGTTAAATGAGGAGTGAGGACGATGGAACGAATTTCATGGGATCAATATTTTATGGCACAAAGCCATCTGCTCGCATTAAGAAGTACGTGTACACGCCTAATGGTCGGGGCGACGATTGTAAGAGAGAAACGAATTATCGCTGGAGGATACAATGGGTCGGTGTCAGGAAGCGATCATTGCATTGACAATGGCTGTTATGTTGTCGACCATCATTGCATTCGAACGATACATGCAGAAGTGAATGCGTTGCTTCAATGTGCGAAATTTGGTGTTCCCACACAAGGAGCAGAGGTATATGTGACGCATTTTCCATGTGTTCATTGTGCAAAATCAATTATTCAAGCAGGAATTAAACACGTCTTCTATGCAACAGACTATAAAAATCATCCGTATGCCGTTGAATTATTTGAGACTGCGGGCGTAAAGGTCTCACAAGTCGTTCTAGAACAACCCGTACTAGACATTCATTCAAAAGGAAAACAAGAACTAACAGAGAAGATGTACACCAAATTAAAACAGGCTGGATTAAGCGAGTCCGAATTACACGAATTAACCGAAGAAATGCACTTATTATACGATCCAAAAGAATAAGATGGAGGGGTGAGAATGGTATATAGCGTAATAGCTGCTCTTGCGGCTATGCTCGGTCTCATCTTTGTGTTGCGAGGGCCGAGCTTGCTTTTTTATCTTATATGGCTCTTTCTTCTCTTCTTACTCGTTAAAAACGCATCCGAAAGAAGAGTGAAGATTATCCTCGTTCTAGTGGTGTTCACTGTCTATGCAGGGCTAGCGATGTATGGGCAAAGTCAGAACCAGACCCTTCACCATGCAGGGGAACAAATCATTGAAGCGAGGGTTCATTCCCTACCGAAAATAGATGGAGACAGTCTTTCGCTACGCGTGAAAAGTTCGCTCGGAGAACTCATTCAAGTCCACGGTTACTTCGATACAATGGAGCAACAAAAAGCCTTCAAGCAAGTCATACCAGGTGACCAGTGCCGCTTTGAAGGTAGCCTTCATACCCCGTCAGACCCTACCAATTTTTATCAATTCAACTATAAACAATACTTATATGAACAAAACATTCATTGGATTTTACAACCAGATCTATCAAAACTAAGCTGTCAGTCTGTAAAGTCCTCCGTTTACTATCGCTTACAAGCCTTTCGTCACCATCAAATGGAACGAATTCAACAACAAGTCCATCCAAAAACGGCGGGAATTATCATCGCGTTAGTCTTTGGCGAGCGAATGTACGTCGAAAATGAGGTGATCAAAGCCTACCAGCAACTCGGAGTGATTCATCTTCTCGCTGTGTCAGGGTTGCATGTTGGATTAATTGTGTCGGCGCTATTTTTTCTATTCATTCGACTAGGGACGACGAGAGAGCGAGCGTATGACATTCTCTGTCTGTTTCTACCCATTTATATAGTTCTCGCCGGGGGAGCGCCGTCAGTTGTTCGTGCCGCACTCATGACCCTCCTTGTGTTGCTCTTTCTTCGTTTTAAAGTTCCCCTACCACCCCTGTTCTCAATAATCATAGTGTTCTTACTGTATCTTGCTATCCAACCATTCATTCTTTTTCAATTGGGCTTTCAATTATCTTTTCTTGTGTCCTTCGTGCTCTTACTGTCTGCAGAGACGATCAACCGCGTCTACTCGAGGTGGGCATCAAGATTACTTGCGGTCACGATCCTAGCTCAACTCGCTTCGCTTCCTCTTCTTCTTTCCTCTTTTTATCAATTTTCGTTTCTTACTTTACTTCTTAATATCATCTTTATCCCGCTGATCTCGTTTATTGTCTTACCATTAAGCTTACTTAGTGTGTTACTAATGAACGTTCTGCCGCTATCGCTAAATGTTCCGATTCTTTTGTTGCAATTAATCATCCCTCCACTACATCAGGCGATTGTGAACGTCAATCAGGTACCGATGTTTTCGTTTGTGACAGGAAAGCCATACGCGTTGGTGCTCGTTTGTTTTTTCCTTGTTTGTTTGATCAGCCTGATAAAGTGGGAGCAGCAAAAACGATCCTGGTGGCTGACACCTGTCGTGGGGTTTCTTTTTGTGTGTATGTTGCAAGTATCGATCCCATTTCTGAAGACAGAAGCTGTCGTGACGATGCTCGATGTAGGTCAAGGCGATAGCTTTGTCATCGAATTGCCAAGAAGGCGCGCGGTGTATGTGATCGACACAGGAGGCACGATCCGGTTTCAACAAGAAGAATGGAGGCAGCGGGAAACAAGTTACGATGTCGGGCGAGACGTTGTTTTACATTATTTGAATGCAAAAGGGATTCGACGAGTGGATGCATTGATTCTCTCGCATGGGCATTATGACCATATTGGCGGGGCAAAAGAGTTGGTGGGAGGGATAACGATTAACAACGTGTTATATGGCATCGGAGACGTAGAGGGAGAGTTTGAACGCGAGTTATTAACAGGATTAGCAGCACACGGGGCAGCGATTGAATTTGTTGAGGCGGGGATTACGTGGCGAGAAGGTGATTCTCAATTCGCTGTGCTGTCGCCGTTTGGAACCGAACAGGAATTAAATGATCGCTCGATTGTGTTGTATGCAGAGATTGAGGGAGTGCGTTTTTTATTTACAGGAGATTTAGAAGAAGGGGGAGAAGAGCGATTGGTTAGAGAGTATCCGCAGTTGTCGATTGACGTTTTAAAAGTGAGTCATCACGGCAGTCGAACTTCAACGACGGAGTCTTTTTTGACCCATGTGAAACCGAAGCTTGCTTTGATTTCTGCGGGGCGAAACAATCGTTTCAATCATCCACATGAAGAAGTGACAGAGCGTTTGGATGAGCACGAGATTCCTGTGCTTCGAACCGATCAACATGGCGCAGTGCAGCTACATATTGAAAATGGGTCGATGAAGTTTGTTGGGGGTAACATGAAAAAAACAGAGCAGCGAGAGTCTCTCGCTACTCTGTTTATGTACCTAAATGGTACTTATTGCCTGTGATCTTTTGGCTTAAAATGCTGAAAATACATCGACAAGCGAAGCAATGATAAAAATCGTTGCGAAGAAGCCAAAAGAAACAACAAAGGCAACACCAGAATCGATTGCATCATTACGATTACTTTGTACTTCTTTTTCAAAATGATTCATCTGGCACCCCTCCTTTATTCAACTTTTAGTATAATCCAACCTAGTCAAAAAAGCTATATCGATTCATGAACAATTATGCTGATTGATCAAATGTTCAATAATTTGTCCAAGATGAGAGTGGCCTGCCTCGATTGTAAAGAGTTGTCACCTATAGAATCGGCCTGCATAGGATATCATAACTAATGAAAGACGGTCTTGATTATCGTTATGAGCGAGGCTACCCGGGATCTCGGATCATGACGTTTATCATAAATGGGGATTTGGCATAAGGGTGCTAAATCCCTTTCTCTATTTATACTTGTCAACGACGACTTTTTTTTCTAAGCTAGGAAGAGGCATAAAAAAAGGCGATCAAGCTCTTTCATATAATAACCAATGAGTGACAAGAATATTTACATGAGGATCGGGGAATATACGGATGAATTATTTACAAGCAAAAAAAGAATTGCGCCAAGGGAATGTTGCGCCTGTTTATTTTATTCATGGAACGCAAGCCTTTTTAATTGAAGACTTTACTCATCAGCTCCTAAGTCAAGTAGTTGGTCAAGACGGCGATGACATGAATATTATTACATATAATTATTCAGAAACACCGATTGAAATTGCGATCCAAGAAGCAGAGACGATGCCGTTTTTAGGAACGAATAAAGTAGTGATTGTGAAGGAGTTCTTCGCTGTAACAAGTCAAAAACAAGATTCGAAAATTGAACATAATTTAGAAGCGCTAAATCAATACCTTGAAAACCCATCTCCTGAATCGACCTTGGTCATCATTGCCCCGTATGAAAAGTTAGATGAACGTAAAAAAGCGACAAAGCGATTGAAAAAAGAAGCAACGGTCATTGAGGCGACGCCATTTGATGAGAGAATGATGAAGCAATGGATTGACGATCAAGTGAAGTCTAAAGACATATCAATCACGAATCAAGCGGTGGAAAAGTTGCTCGAACGTGTAGGGTTTGATTTGTTAATGATGGCATCGGAGCTGCATAAGCTCTCGTTATATGTAGGTGATGATGGGGAGATTGGTGCAGAGGCTGTGGAGCTATTGGTTGCGAGAACATTGGAGCAAGATGTGTTCGCGTTAATTGATTACGCGGTAAAAAAACAGCTAGAGCAATCGTTGTCGATCTATCATGATTTATTAAAACAAAAAGAAGATCCACTAAAGATTCTAGCTTTATTAGCGCGACAGTTTCGGATTTATTATCAAGTGAAAGGCTTATCAAAACAAGCCTATTCACAAAAACAAATCGCGACTCAATTGAAGTTGCATCCTTATGTGGTCAAGCTTGCTGGTGCTAAAGTCGCTCAGTTTGACGAACGGGCATTGCTGAAGTTATTAAACCGAGCAGCTGATACCGATTATGCGATCAAGTCAGGAAAAATGGATAAAGTGTTAGCGGTAGAATTACTGTTAATAAGAATGACACAAGAGCTGTAAGTGCGGAGAAATAAAAAAACGACTCGATTTCGAGTCGTTTTTTTATGTTCATTATGCAGAAAGGCTGTTTAGCTTTTTAGCTAGACGAGACTTTTGACGTGAAGCTGCATTTTTATGAATAAGACCTTTGTTTGCTGCTTTGTCAAGCTTCTTCGTTGCTTCAACATATGCTGCAGAAGCGTTCTCTTTTTCACCAGCTTCTACTTTCGCTTCAAAGTTCTTGATCGCAGTACGTAGAGCAGATTTAACAGCAGTGTTTTGCGCACGACGCTTGTCGCTTGTTTTCACACGTTTGATTGCAGATTTAATATTTGGCATACCTTTCACCTCCTGGTTAAACAACAATTGTTCACTTTTGTCACCAGTCCATCTTCTATGTTATGAACGGTTCGTATCCTTTATTCAAGGCAATGAAGACACCCGTTGGCATCATCAGTACAACAATCTGCATTTTATCAAATATAACGGATGAATGCAATAGAAAGAATGAAAACAACCGGGAATGGAGACGCTAAATATATGAGTTCAACGAGGAGAGTGGTTAGTTTGAAGAATGAATTAAACTTAGATCAATACCAAATCCGAACAGATCTAGCTGTAGAAGCTCACCAACTAGCGATTGAAGAAGAAGAACGTAAAGCTCCTGAAGCAGAAGACAATCCAGTAAGTGGTGTTCATATTGAAGAAGAGACGATTGATGAAGTGAAAGTGACGACTGTGGTAATCGATGAAGTGGGGGCGAAGCGGCTTGGTAAGAAGCAAGGATCTTATTTGACGTTTGAGTCTCAAGGCATCCGCCGCAAAGATACAGAGATTCAAGAAAAGATGGAGCGAGTGTTTGCGGCTCAGTTCCATCAATTCATGGTCAACCTTGGAATCAAGGAAGAAGATACTTGCTTAATTGTTGGATTAGGAAATTGGAACGTCACGCCTGATGCATTGGGGCCGATTGTAGCAGAAAATCTTCTGATCACAAGGCATTTATTTGAGCTGGCACCTGAACAAGTTCAAGATGGTTATCGTCCTGTCAGTGCGGTCACACCTGGGGTCATGGGGTTAACGGGCATCGAGACGAGCGATGTGATATTTGGAATTATTGAAAAAACAAAGCCGGATTTCGTTATTGCAGTTGATGCGTTAGCGTCTCGTTCGATTGAGCGCGTGAATGCAACCATTCAAGTATCCGACACAGGCATTCACCCAGGTAGTGGGGTAGGGAATAAGCGGAAAGAGTTAAGTCAAGATACTCTAGGGATTCCAGTGATTGCAGTAGGGATACCAACCGTCGTTGATGCGGTTTCGATTACAAGTGACACGATTGACTATGTGTTAAAACATTTTGGACGTGAAATGAAAGAAGGAGACGCTCCGTCACGCTCACTCGCTCCTGCTGGGATGACATTTGGTGAAAAGCGTGTGTTAACGGATGAAGATTTACCGACTGATGAGAAAAAACAAACGATTATGGGTATGGTCGGCACATTACCTGAAGAGGAGAAACGTCAACTCATTCGCGAAGTGCTCGCTCCGCTTGGTCATAATCTCATGGTGACACCTAAAGAAGTCGATGTCTTTATTGACGACATGGCCAATGTGATTGCGGCTGGTTTAAATGCAGCTCTCCATAAAAAAGTAAACCAAGATAATGTAGGCGCCTATACTCATTAACAAAGTGGACTCTTTCACAAACATGTGGAAGGGTTTTTTTGTGATTAGACGTTCTATTTCTCGCATGCCATCATAAGTCTGTAATACGAGCAAATGTTGCTTAAGTTTTTAAGCGGACAAGCAGAAAGGATGAGAGCATGCGGAGAAGGGGATTCCATGGATTCACAGTGAAAATGAATCAGACAAGCCTAAAGCGTCTAGCAGCACTGATTATCGTTAGTGTGATGACCCTTTTTATTTTTACAGGCGTACTCGCTTCTTTAGAGCCGGGATATGCGATGACGTCCTCCTCTGTGCATAGATGGGCGAATGGTTTAGAAGGTGAGGACTTCGTTCATTTATTAGGAATGGAAAATCAATATTTTAAACAAGAGCTGCCACCAGATGCTGAACCAATTCAATTATCGGCACTCGCTTTTGAAGTAGCGACAAGTATTAATCCAGAGGACCCGAGGAGCTTGCTTGGCCGAGAGTTACCAGGGTTTTCGTTATTTGACTCAACCATTATTGTCGCAGGGGACGGAACAGACTATACAACCTTGCCAGTTGAATCAGCACCGCCTCTTGAAGTGATATTAGCAGAGAGAGAAGCGACGAAAGAAAGTTTGGCCAAATTAGAAGAATTGAGAAAAGAACAACCTGCAGAAGGATCGACAAATGGGCGAAAAGTTGCTCACATTATTCATTCACATAATACGGAATCCTTCTTACCAGAACTTGAAACGAATGATCCTAGCTTAGCCCACCACGGGGAAGTGAATATAACATTAGTTGGGGAAAGGCTCGCGCAAGAGCTTGAAAAACGAGGAATTGGAACAGAGGTAGAAAGACGTGATGTACAAAGTGAGTTAAAACAGCGTGGCTGGCAATACGGAAAATCGTATGATGCTTCAAGGGATTTTGTTAAAGAAGCCATTGCTCAAAATGATGACTTGACGTATTTCTTTGACCTACACCGGGATGCGGTTCCACGCGAATTAACGACAGTGACGATCAACGGAGAAAACTATGGCCGAACATGGTTTGTCATTGGTGGAGAGCATGCGAGCTATGAAAAAAATGAACGATTAGCGGAAGAGTTACATTATAAGTTAGAAGAAAAATTTCCAGGCTTAAGCCGAGGCGTCCTGTTGAAAAAAGGGCCAGGAACAAACGGGAAATTTAATCAAGATTTAGCTGAAAATTCATTGCTAGTTGAGATTGGTGGAGTTTACAACACCCTAGAAGAAACGCTGCGTTCAGCCGATGCTCTTGCGGAAGTCTTTGCAGAATACTATTGGGAGAATGAAGCAGAAGCCGTAGATGGTGAAGCGGCGAGCATGACGGAGGAAGCGGTTCAAACGGGTGGAGAAGAGGGAGAGGGGAAATAATGGTGAAAAAACTGGCGACTGTGGTGCTCATGATTCTTTGTACTCTTTTACTCGGTTCGTTGTTCGGAGTGCAGCATATGAACGAAGAACTCGGCATCACAACTCCAGTCCCTCTGCAACTAAAGGCAACTAGCGAAAAACAAGCAGCGCAAACAGATATAGGTCCTGCTAAAGATGAACTAAACGTCTTATCGAAAAGTGAATTGAAAGAAAAACGCCAAAAAGTCGAAGAGGTGGGGAAATTTAATTTCTTCTCCGAACTGGGGTCGACGGTGGCTGAAGGAGCCAATCGATTAAGTCGGACGGCTTTATCGCAAGTGATGTCCTTTGTGCATGAAGTGTTAAATGGAGAGAGTCGTAGCGGTTAATCAGCGCTACGACTCTTTTTTCACAGATGGCTTCTCAAGATTCCGAAAAAATAAGACGGTATAATGGCGTAACGATCACGGTTCGGACCTTCAATAACATTGGGAAGCATCTCTTGTGACGACATCTTTTGAATGTCAACAAACAAAGACATGAGTCGATCAAATTCGTTCTTCGTCATAGCTATACTCCTTACTTTAGAAAAGTTTTCTATCCAACATCGTACGCCAAGAAAGGGAGATATTCTTGTCCTATCACCCGATTTTATTTGGAAGAATGACCGCTCGAATTTTGGTGAACTCTAATCTGTGTATTGAAGAGCGTGTGATCGATTGGTATAATGAGAAATAGTGTATATTGGCACGATTCAGTAGGAGTGAATGCATATGAATAATAATGACCGTGTAGAGCGTCAAAAGAAAATCCGTAATTTCTCGATCATTGCTCACATTGACCATGGTAAGTCAACGTTAGCAGATCGTATTTTAGAGAAAACAGGTGCTTTAACAGACCGTGAAATGAAAGATCAAACGCTTGATGCGATGGACCTTGAGCGTGAGCGTGGAATCACGATTAAGTTAAATGCTGTGGAATTAACGTATACAGCAAAAGATGGTGAAGAATATATTTTTCACTTGATTGATACACCAGGACATGTCGATTTTACATATGAGGTGTCAAGAAGTTTAGCTGCTTGTGAAGGGGCGCTTTTGATTGTCGATGCAGCACAAGGTATTGAAGCGCAAACCCTTGCAAATGTGTATTTAGCATTAGACAATGACCTTGAAATTCTGCCTGTTATCAACAAGATTGATCTACCAAGTGCAGATCCTGAGCGTGTGAAACAAGAAGTTGAAGAGGTTATTGGCTTAGATGCATCAGAGGCTGTCCATGCTTCAGCGAAAAATGGAATTGGAATTGAAGAGATTCTAGAGCAAGTGGTGGAGAAAGTTCCTGCACCAACAGGGGACCCGAGTGCACCATTAAAAGCATTAATTTTTGATTCCTTGTATGATTCTTACCGCGGAGTTGTCGCATACATCCGTGTGATTGATGGATCAGTGAAGCCTGGTCAGAAGATTAGAATGATGGCAACGGGGAAAGAATTTGAAGTCATCGAAGTCGGCGTGTTTACACCAAAAGTAGCTAAACGCGATGAGTTAACAGTCGGTGATGTTGGCTTCTTAACGGCAGCCATTAAAAACGTTGGGGATACTAGTGTCGGTGATACGATCACAAATGCCGTCAACCCAGCAACTGAACCATTACCTGGTTATCGCCGCATGAACCCGATGGTTTATTGTGGGTTGTATCCAATTGATACGAATGAATACAATGATTTGCGCGAAGCGCTTGAGCGTTTAGAGCTTAATGATGCTTCCTTGCAATATGAGCCTGAAACATCCCAAGCACTAGGTTTCGGTTTCCGTTGTGGATTCTTAGGACTCTTGCATATGGAGATCATTCAAGAGCGTATTGAACGTGAATTTGGGATTACCCTCATTACGACGGCACCAAGTGTTGTTTACAAGGTAGCCTTAACAAGTGGCGAAGAAATCCAAATCGATAACCCGTCGAACCTTCCAGATGCTCAAAAGGTCGAGCATGTAGAAGAGCCGTATGTCAAAGCAAAAGTCATGGTTCCAAACGATTATGTTGGTTCTGTTATGGAGCTTTGCCAAAAAAAACGTGGGAACTTTATCGATATGCAGTACTTAGATGCTAACCGTGTTCAAATTGTGTATGAGATTCCGTTATCAGAAATTGTGTATGATTTCTTTGATCAATTAAAATCAAATACAAAAGGATACGCCTCTTTCGATTACGAGTTAATTGGGTACAAGCAGTCCAACCTTGTGAAGATGGATATTTTACTGAACGCTGAAAAAGTCGATGCTTTGTCTGTTATCGTTCACAGAGATTCAGCTTATGAGCGTGGGAAGATCATTGTTGAGAAGTTGAAGCAATTGATTCCTCGTCAACAGTTTGAAGTTCCTGTCCAAGCAAGTATTGGTCAAAAAGTTATTGCGCGTTCAACGATTAAAGCGATTCGTAAAAACGTATTAGCGAAATGTTATGGTGGAGATATTTCACGTAAACGTAAGCTTCTTGATAAGCAAAAAGAAGGTAAGAAACGAATGAAGTCTGTCGGAAATGTAGAAGTTCCACAAGAGGCATTCATGGCTGTCTTACGTATGGACGAATAAAACATAAAACCGCAGGGATTCCTGCGGTTTTATTCTTCCTTAAGAACGCGGATGGTAAAAGGAGGTAAGACAAATGAGAACAGCAGCGTATATTCACATTCCGTTTTGTGAGCATATTTGTCATTACTGTGATTTTAATAAAGTCTTTTTGAAAAACCAGCCAGTTGATCAATACATTGACTCATTACTCATAGAAATGAAACGAACGATCGAACGAGCGTCAATCGATACGTTGAAAACGATCTATATCGGTGGAGGGACACCGACGGCATTATCTGCCGAACAACTAAAGCATTTATTTGACGGGATGCATCGTATTCTTCCGATGCAAGACTTAGTCGAATTTACGGTCGAAGTGAATCCGGATTCAGGTGAAGAGGACAAGCTTCAAGTCATGAAAGAAGCAGGGGTAAACCGCTTAAGCATCGGGGTGCAGTCATTTGATACGTCGTTGCTTCAAGGGATTGGACGAACGCATACAAGCCACAGTGTCTATGACGCGGTGCAGAGAAGTCGTCAAGCGGGTTTTGATAACATCTCGCTTGATCTTATGTTTGGTTTGCCGAATCAGTCAGTCGAGCAATTTATTGATACGATAGAGAAAGCAAGTGTACTTGGTGTCGAGCATGTATCGGCTTACTCCTTAAAAATAGAAGAGAAAACGGTGTTCTTTAACCGTCAACGAAAAGGCAAATTGAGCTTGCCTCCAGAAGATGACGAAGTTACGATGTATCAGGAGTTGCAAGCGAGAACGAAACAAAACGGTTTTGATCAATATGAGATTAGTAATTTTGCGAAGCCTGGATATGAAAGCCAGCATAATCTCGTTTATTGGAACAATGACGAGTATTATGGTTTTGGGGCGGGTGCCCATGGGTATGTAAATGGAGTTAGGAATCATAATATCGGCCCTATTTCGAAATACATTCAAGCAATTGAAAGCGGGGATTTGCCTTATTTACAAGAACATCGTGTCACAAAGGTCGAACAGATTGAAGAAGCGATGTTTATGGGGCTTAGAAAGCTTGCCGGGGTGAATCTATCTACGCTCTCCACGCGATACAACGTTGACCTAAAAGAAGTGTATCGTGATCAAATTACGAACTTAACCAAACGTGGGTTGTTAGAGCAAGATGGAGACGTTTTAAGACTCACTGATGACGGACTTTTACTAGCAAATGAAGTGTTCGAGCAGTTTTTAGCTGTCTTGAATGAGGACATGGAAAAAAATGAAAGCTGAATTTATTAGCTTTTTAGTGCTTAAACGTTGACAAAAGCGAGCCTATTTGATAATTTATCATTAGAATTAGCACTCGAAGATGGTGAGTGCTAACAGAGGTGATGAGAGATGTTAACAGATAGACAGTTGTTAATTCTGCACGCCATTGTTGATGATTACATTCGATCAGCAGAGCCTGTCGGTTCTCGCAGCATCTCTAAGCGAGAGGATATTACGTTTAGTCCAGCGACGATCCGTAATGATATGGCAGACCTTGAAGAGTTAGGCTTTCTTGAGAAGCCTCATAGCTCAGCAGGTCGTATTCCATCACAAAAAGGGTATCGTTATTATGTAGACCACATGTTGAGGCCACATGATTTAACAGATGATGAGCAAGCTAATATTCGGACGAACTTCTCTGAGCGGATGCATGAAATCGAAGAAGTAATCCAACAATCAGCTAGAGTTTTGTCGAACATGACGAGCTATATCTCGATTGTGCTTGGGCCAGAGATGTTTGAAGCGAGATTGCGCTCGTTACAAATTATCCCCCTGGCTACAGGGTCTGCGATTCTCATTTTAGTGACAGATACAGGTCATGTCGAAAATCAGACGATTCAGTTGCCTGAATCTGTTGAGACTTTTGACATTGAACGTGTCGTTAATATCCTGAATGAGAGATTAATGGGCGTGCCGTTATACAAGCTTCGTGAAAAGTTAAATACTGAGGTAAGCAAGGTGATGAGGGCACATGTTACAAATTATGCGGAAGTGTTAAAGTCGTTAGACTCCTCGTTTGTCACCGAGCGTCCTGAGAAAGTGTTCTACAGTGGAAAAACGAATCTTCTATCGCAACCAGAGTTTCGAGATGTAGATAAAGTAAGAATGTTGTTGAATATGCTTGAAGAAGATCAACTTATGCAACAGATCTTACGGGCTCCTCATCAAGGAATTCAAGTGAAGATTGGTCAAGAAAATAACTTTGAAGCTTTTGACTCCTGTAGTATGATCACCGCAACGTATTCGATAGGTGGGAAACATATGGGTACGATTGGGATTCTTGGTCCGACTCGAATGGAGTATCGCAAGGTCATCGGTGTGGTAGATATGGTGTCAAAAGACTTAACCAAGCTATTAACAAACTTGTATCAGGAGCGTTAATGGTGGTAATATTGTATGTTAGTGGAAAAAAGTTAGTTGCGTAATTGCGTAGCTTTAAATAGTGAGTGTGCTGCTACTCGTTAGCAGCGTACTTGATTGACTTTAGTAGGAGGTGAAAACAGATGGCTGAAAAAGATACACACACTCTTGAAGATGAGAAAGCTGTTCACGAAGACGAACATGTCGATTCAGAACAAGCTGAATCATCAGCATCTGAGGAAACAGTAGTGGAAGACATGCAAGAAGACACAGCAGAAGCACAAGTGGCAGAGTTAACAAACCGTATGCTACGTGTTCAAGCTGATTATGATAATTTACGCCGACGTTCTCGTGTAGAGAAAGAAGCGGCTGCTAAATATCGCTCTCAAACGTTAATCGAAGGGTTACTACCTGTCGTTGATAATTTCGAGCGTGCTCTACTTGTAAAACCAGAAACAGAAGAAGCAAAATCGCTTCTAAGTGGAATGGAAATGGTCTACCGTCAATTACAAGATACGCTGAAAAATGAAGGTGTAGAAGTAATTGAGACGGTTGGACAAACCTTTGATCCTCATTTACATCAAGCAGTAATTCAAGTGAGTGAAGATGGGTTTGAAACCGATCAGATCGTGGAAGAATTGCAAAAGGGATACAAACTAAAAGATCGCGTCTTACGACCTTCAATGGTTAAAGTGAACGCATAAATCACTACATAGAGAGAAAAATTAGGAGGCAAAATTAAGATGAGTAAAATTATTGGAATTGACCTTGGTACAACGAACTCATGTGTGGCAGTAATGGAAGGCGGAGAAGCAGTCGTTATTCCTAACCCAGAAGGTAACCGTACATCTCCTTCTGTTGTGGCATTTAAAGATGGAGAGCGTCAAGTAGGGGAAGTAGCTAAGCGTCAAGCAATCACTAACCCTAACACAATCATGTCGATCAAGCGTCACATGGGTACAGACTATAAAGAAACAATTGAGGGCAAAGAGTATTCTCCACAAGAGATCTCAGCTATCATTCTTCAAAAATTAAAATCAGATGCTGAAGCATACCTTGGTGAAACAGTAACGAAAGCGGTTATCACAGTACCTGCTTACTTCAATGACTCACAACGTCAAGCAACAAAAGACGCTGGTAAAATTGCTGGTCTTGAAGTAGAACGTATTGTCAATGAGCCAACAGCAGCAGCACTTGCATACGGTCTTGAAAAAGAAGAAGATCAAACGATTCTTGTATATGACCTTGGTGGCGGTACATTTGACGTTTCGATCCTTGAGCTTGGCGAAGGATTCTTCGAAGTAAAAGCAACTTCAGGAGACAACAAGCTTGGTGGAGATGACTTTGACCAAGTGATCATCGACTACCTAGTAGAACAATTCAAAAAAGACAACGGCATTGATCTTTCACAAGATAAAATGGCAATGCAACGCTTAAAAGACTCAGCTGAAAAAGCGAAAAAGGATCTTTCAGGCGTATCACAAACACAAATTTCATTACCGTTCATCACAGCTGATGCAACCGGCCCTAAACATTTAGAGCTAAGCCTAAGCCGTGCGAAGTTTGAAGAGATCTCTTCTGACCTAGTTGAACGTACATTAGGACCAACTCGTCGTGCAATGCAAGATGCTGGTCTTTCAGCGAGCGAAATCGACAAGATCGTCTTAGTAGGTGGATCAACTCGTATTCCCGCTGTACAATCAGCAATCAAGCAACTGACAGGTAAAGATCCTCATAAAGGCGTAAACCCTGATGAAGTGGTAGCACTTGGTGCAGCAGTTCAAGCAGGTGTCTTAACTGGTGATGTGAAAGACGTTGTATTACTAGACGTAACACCATTATCACTTGGTATCGAGACAATGGGTGGCGTGTTCACGAAGTTAATCGAGCGTAACACAACAATTCCAACATCTAAGTCACAAGTATTCTCAACAGCGGCAGATAACCAACCATCTGTAGACATTCACGTCTTACAAGGTGAGCGCGAAATGGCTGCTTACAACAAAACATTAGGTCGTTTCCAATTAACTGATATCCCACCATCACCACGTGGTGTTCCTCAAATCGAAGTAACATTCGACCTTGATGCGAACGGTATCGTAAATGTTAAAGCGAAAGACCTTGGAACTAATAAAGAGCAATCAATCACAATCACTTCTTCATCAGGTCTAAGTGACGATGAGATCGAAAAAATGGTTAAAGACGCTGAAGCGAACGCAGATGAAGATAAGAAGCGTCGTGAGGAAGTAGAACTTCGCAACGAAGCAGATCAATTAGTGTTCACAACAGAAAAAACTTTAAAAGACCTTGGCGAAAACGTTGAGCAAGAAGAAAAAGATAAAGCTGAAGCGGCGAAAGATAAGCTAAAAGCTGCTATCGAAGCAGATAACCTTGAAGAGATCAAGACTGCTAAAGATGAGCTACAAGAAATCGTAATGGCTTTATCAACAAAGCTTTATGAGCAAGCGGCTCAAGCAGCACAACAAGCAGAAGGTGCTGAAGGCGCAGAAGCAAACGGACAAGATGATAACGTTGTGGATGCAGATTACGAAGAAGTAAAAGAAGAAGAGAAGAAGTAAGGTTTTACAGAAAAGTCAAAGTCAGCTATTGTGACTTTGACTTTTTCTACGAGTAGACGAAAACGAGTGAGATCAACAAAAGCAGGGCTTACTAAAGTGCTTGCGCATCTCAAACAGGTAATGATATGATGTACGTTATGGAATAGAATCGGGAGTGTTGACATGAGTAAACGTGATTTTTATGAAGTTCTCGGTGTCGATCAAAATGCATCGGTGGATGAAGTTAAGAAAGCTTACCGCAAACTTGCACGTAAGTATCACCCAGATGTAAACAAAGCAGCAGATGCCGAAGACAAATTTAAAGAAGTAAAAAATGCCTATGATACATTAAGTGATCCACAAAAGAAAAACCATTATGATCAATTCGGACATACTGATCCAAACCAAGGTGGCGGTGGAGCCGCTGGATTTGACGGTTTTGGTGACATCTTTGATATGTTCTTTGGTGGTGCAGGCGGTGGTGGACGCCGTAACCCTAATGCCCCTCGGCAAGGAGCCGATCTTCAATACACGATGACGCTTGAATTTAAAGAAGCGGTGTTCGGGAAAGATACAGAAATTGAAATCCCACGTGAAGAATCGTGTCAAACTTGTGCAGGTTCTGGTGCAAAGCCAGGAACGAAGCCAGAGACATGTTCGCATTGTGGTGGTGCAGGTCAGTTAAACGTTGAGCAAAACACACCATTTGGTCGTGTAGTGAATCGTCGTGTTTGTCATCACTGTGAAGGAACAGGCAAACACATTAAAGATAAATGTACGACGTGTGGCGGCAAAGGAAAAGTTCGTAAGCATAAGAAGATCAGCATCAAAGTTCCTGCAGGTATTGATCACGGTCAACAACTACGTGTATCTGGCCAAGGGGAAGCTGGTGCAAACGGTGGTCCTGCTGGTGACTTATTTGTCGTATTTAACGTCAAGCCTCATGAATTCTTTGAGCGTGACGGTGATGATGTTTACTGTGAAATGCCGTTAACCTTTGCTCAAGTCGCTTTAGGTGACGAGATTGAAGTGCCTACGTTAAATGGCAAAGTGAAGTTAAAGATTCCGGCCGGTACGCAAACTGGGACAAACTTCCGCCTACGTGGGAAAGGTGTACCAAACGTACATGGACGAGGTCAAGGGGATCAACACGTACAAGTACAAGTGGTCACTCCTAAGAACTTAACGGATAAAGAGAAAGATCTCATCCGTGAATTTGCTCAAATGTCAGGTGGCCAACCAGACGAGCAAAATGATAACTTCTTCGCTAAAGTTAAACGTGCATTCAAAGGTGATTGATCCTTTGTATCATCAGCGAACAATCGGTCTATAATTATGTATACAAGAAGCAGCAAAGGACATTTACTTCCTTTGCTGCTTTCTCCCTGTTATTGATTAGTACAGTTTTCTAGGAAAAACGATAAGGATGGAGTTGGACAGCAATGAAATGGTCGGAATTTAGCATTCACACAACAGAAGAGGCAGTTGAACCAGTATGTAATATATTGCATGAAGCAGGTGCAAGTGGGGTTGTCATTGAGGACCCAATTGACCTCACGAAAGACTGGGGTGTGCGTTACGGCGAAATTTATCAACTCTCACCTGATGATTATCCTGAAGATGGGGTCATTGTTAAAGCGTATTTTCTAGTGAACAGTTTCTTACTCGAGACGATTGATGAAGTGAAAGAATCAATTAATCGCCTAGTAACTTATGATATTGATCTAGGGCATAACAAAGTTCAACTTTCTGAAGTGAACGAAGAAGATTGGGCTACGGCATGGAAGAAATATTATAAACCTGTGAAAATCTCACAATCAATTACGATTACGCCTACGTGGGAAGACTATGAACCAAATGAAGACGAGATGGTGATTGAACTGGACCCGGGTATGGCATTTGGAACAGGAACTCATCCAACAACCGTTCTGTGCATACAAGCATTAGATTCGGTGTTAAAAGGCGGAGAAGATGTTGTTGATGTTGGTACAGGATCTGGTGTCTTAAGTATCGCTGCGGCAAAGCTAGGAGCAAAGCGTGTCAAAGGTCTTGACCTAGACGAAGTAGCGGTTGAAAGTGCGTCGTCGAATGTGAAATTAAATAATGTGCAAGAGGTTGTTTCCATTAGTCAAGGTGATTTACTTGAACAAATCGACGGAAAATATGATGTCGTTGTGGCAAATATTTTAGCCGAAGTCATTATCGGATTTGTTGGAGATGCGGCAGCGATCCTTAAGCCGGGTGGAACATTTATCACATCAGGAATTATTAAACGTAAGAAGCAAGAGGTAAAAGATGCATTAATCGGTGCTGGATTTACAATTGAAGAAGTCGTTGAAATGGATGATTGGGTAGCCATTATCGCTAAAGTGTAATCTTCTAGTAAGGTGGGGAGAAGAGATGCAACGTTATTTTGTAAATAAAGACCAAATGTTACAAGCGACTGTCACCGTTACGGGTGATGATGTGAAGCATATTGCTCGTGTGATGCGAATGCAAGCAGGCGATGAGATCATTTGCTCTAATAATGCAGGCAGAACGGTACGCGCATCGATTCAGCATGTAACGGAGACGCTCGTGACGTGTGATATCGTTGAAGAACTCGAACCAAAGACAGAATTACCAATTCGCGTGACGGTTGCGCAAGGCTTACCAAAAGGTGATAAACTAGAGTTGCTGGCCCAAAAAGGCACAGAATTAGGTGTGAATCATATTCAACCCTTTGCAGCGTCTCGCTCGATTGTGAAATGGGAAGCGAAGAAAGCAAAGAAAAAGGTCGAACGACTAGAGAAGATTGCTAAGGAAGCTGCTGAGCAATCCTACCGAGAAAAAATACCATCCGTAGCAGAGTCGATCTCTTTTGCTCAATTGGTGCAACAGGTGAAAAACTACACGCATACAGTGGTGGCTTACGAGGAATCGGCTAAAAGTGGGGAAGCAAGTGCTCTTTCAAACGTATTAAATACGGTAAAAGAAGGCGATTCTCTTCTTGTTATAGTCGGTCCTGAAGGTGGATTATCAGAAACAGAAGCAACAGAGCTAACTGCAGCAGGAGCTGTGTTATGTGGACTTGGTCCAAGAATTATTCGGACGGAAACAGCGCCACTTTATGTATTGGCGGCGATTTCGTACCATTTAGAATTAATGAGGTGAAGAAGTATGCCTACTGTGGCTTTTCATACATTAGGTTGTAAAGTGAATCATTATGAAACAGAAGCGATTTGGCAACTGTTCAAACATGCCGATTATGACAAAGTAGACTATGAACAAACATCAGATGTGTACGTTATCAACACCTGTACCGTAACAAATACGGGAGATAAAAAGAGTCGTCAAGTCATTCGACGTGCGATTCGTAAAAACCCTGATGCAGTCATTTGTGTCACTGGTTGTTATGCACAAACCTCACCAGCTGAGATCATGGCGATCCCTGGTGTTGATATTGTTGTCGGTACACAAGATCGTACGAAGATGATTGATTACATCGAGCAATTCAAAAAAGAGCGTGAGCCCATTAATGGTGTGGGAAACATCATGAAGTCACGCGTCTATGAAGAACTCGATGTTCCTGCATTTACAGACCGTACGCGTGCGTCTCTTAAAATTCAAGAAGGCTGTAATAACTTCTGTACGTTCTGTATCATTCCATGGGCACGTGGATTAATGCGTTCGCGTGATCCTGAGGAAGTCATAAAACAAGCGACTCAACTTGTGGAAGCAGGATACAAAGAGATCGTGTTAACAGGCATTCATACTGGTGGATACGGAGAAGACTTGAAAGACTATAGTCTAGCTCGTTTACTAGAAGACCTAGAGCAAGTAGAGGGCTTAAAACGCATCCGCATTTCATCGATTGAAGCAAGCCAATTAACAGATGAAGTCATTCGTGTGATTGACCGTTCCGAAAAAGTTGTTCGTCACTTGCATATCCCGCTTCAGTCTGGCTCAAATACCGTCTTAAAACGGATGCGTCGTAAGTATACGATGGAATTCTTTGCTGAGCGTTTGGAGCGTTTAAAAGAAGCTCTTCCTGGTCTAGCTGTGACATCTGATGTGATTGTTGGATTCCCTGGTGAGACAGAAGAAGAGTTCCAAGAAACGTTTGACTTTATTGCCGAGCATAAATTCAGTGAGCTTCATGTATTCCCTTATTCTAAACGTACAGGCACACCAGCTGCTCGTATGGAAGACCAAGTGGATGAAGGATTGAAAAATAAGCGTGTTCACCGTCTAATAGAGCTTTCCAATCAACTAGCGAAGGAATATGCTTCTCAGTTTGAAGGCGAAGTGCTAGAGGTCATTCCTGAAGAACGAGATAAGGAAAACGCAGATAGTGGAATGTATATTGGCTACACAGATAACTATCTTAAGGTGAAAGTACAAGCTAGCGAAGAGATGATCGGAAAGATTGTCAAAGTAAAAATCGCAAAAGCAGGCTATCCATATAACCAAGGTGAATTTGTACGAGTAGTAGAAGACGAAGCAATGGGACTCGCGGTTAATGGATAACACTAAGAGGCTAGGATAGAACAAAAAAACTAAGAAGACGAACATGAATGGGTTTACTTTAGAGGTGCAAACAAGCCATTCGCAAGCAAAAACACGTGTGATTTCATAGTAGAAATCACATGTGTTTTTTTGTCTCCACTTGTGATGGCGATTTGATTTGTCATGTGAATTTCACTGTGAAAAAGAAGGGCTTGGTTAATTATGTTAAAATAAATGGAAGGAATAAATAGTCTTTGTGAAGTAATGTACTTAAAGTAACGGAGCAGTTTTTTCGCAGAAGAAAAAGAAAAGACGAATTTAAAATAATGAATCTTCGAGGGGGGTTAAATGAAAACAAATAGAAAAGCCAAATTTGGTTTAGGTTTAGGAATTCTTTCAATATTGATACCCACTTTTGGGTTGTTTATTGGGATAATAGGTCTAATTGTTTCAAGACAAGCAAGAAAAGAAATCCAGAAAACAAATGAGAATGGTGATAAACTTGCTAAAGCAGGTTTTGTCTTAAGTATAATTGGATTAGTGCTTCAGGCATTCCTGATTACTGTGGGTATTCTATCGTTATTCCAAGCACCACCAGCATAATTACAATAACCATCCAAGCTCCTTTACTCTATCTTCTTTAACTAACGCAACCCCCGTGGTATTTTGGAGAACGATAGAGGATCTATTTAGGGCAAACAGGAGCAGGTGCTCTTGGTAACTCGATATATGGAAAAATATGCTTTAAAATATAGAGTGTGATATTAAATAAACTAAATGTTGGTGGTCTTGAATATGCAAGAGAAAGCGGTAATTTGGCATTTCAATGTCGTGTAACGTTCTGTAAGCTAAGTGCATGAGGAATCTAAAAAGCTAGAGTATATGGACGAGATAGTCGTGAAAAAGTAGGTGCTTCCTCGAGCTACGATATATTTATATGGCGTCATCGAAGCAGATAATAGATAATTATGAAAAGCAGTATGATATAATTGTCGTATTTCATATATTTCATTGTGGAAATTGGTATTATTAGATTGAACACACGAAACTTTAAGCTCCAGAGACTGTTTTATAAGAATTGTTAAAGGGGCAGATTCTTTTAAATAATAAATGGTTTCCTAAACTGAACCTCATATAAATGTAACTGCTAATCATAAAAGAAAAGGCGTGATTTAAAATGAATTTAGTGGTTTTCACTAAATATATTAGATCGAACAGAGTGTCTTTGGCTAATGACATTGTGGACTCTGTTATAGAAAGAATGGAACTGGATATCCCAAAATGGGAGAAAGACCAGGCTGTTGCAATGTATATTGATCTTTTCGGCTTTCTGGCAGAATCAATTGATGAAGAATTAAATGAGGTGCCGAACAGTCTTATAGAGTGGAGTAAGAAAAATGCTGAGATGCAGGTTACTGCTGAAGGGCGAATATCCGAGATTGTTCGTCGGTATCCACCTACAAGAGAGGTTTTTAGTGATTTAATCACAGGAATTAGTTTAGAGCTTGATTTATCCTTAAAGGACCATACTAATATATTGAAAAAAATAAACTCTATATTAGATGTTAGCCTGACAGAAACTTGTATAACCTATGAATGCCTGATGGAGAAATTTAAGAAAGATAAATTTGAGGAAATCCTAAAACTTTCAGCGCCTATAGTGCCTGTCAAAGAAAATATTGTAATTATCCCTCTTATTGGAAAGATCGATGAGAGATGTACTGAACATATTATAGAAAATGTAATCCCAAAGGTTGCTAATATGAGAACAAAGCATGTAATAGCTGATTATTCCGGAGCTTTGACAATCGATTCCTATAGTGCTGAGGCACTCCATAGAATAGGAGGTGTTTTTCGTTTAATGGGGATTAATGTTGTAAGTGCTGGTCTCCGGAAGGATATAGTTATGAACGCTATTGACAGTAAGATTGATTTCGGTGGCATAAAAGCCTATGCAAATGTGAAACAGGCTTTAGAAAATATTAATTAGTCCTCCCAACTTACAATCTGATTTTCTAATAAAAATAGAAGTGTCTTTTGGTCATAGCTGTTTTAGGTATGGTACAAAATTCAGGATGTAATTCCATGATAAGTAGGAAATAAAATGAAGATGAATCAAAATAAATAAATAAATTATGTTTTACCGTTATTGAAGTAAAATAATATTAACTTATTATTTTAAGTAGTTCCGTTCAGAGGTAGAAAAATAAAAAATATACAGCAAAAAAGAGACTAATTTTGTCTCTTTTTTATTGTGAAAAACACATCAAATTGGCTCATGTTTGCTACGTTGATATTCTGCTTACTTTGGAAGATCAATGGAAATAATTGTAATATAATTAAATAGTAAAGACTTAGTTTGTGAAAAAATGTACTTAAACTATTGGGTAGCTTTACTTCAAGAAAAAATATTTTAAAATATTCCAAAAACATTGAATCATTAAATCTTATATATTATGATGTTAGAAATAATTAAATGGAAATCCGAAGATGAAGAGAGTAATTATTTAAGTTTGCTAAGCGAATCAGGGGTGGTGAGAGCCTGGTGAAACTTACTTAATGAAACGCACTTTTGAGGAACATACTTGAACCCTTAGTAGAGTATGTCGGGGAGCACAGTCCCTCGTTAACAACATTAAGAGAACCTTATTAGGTTTATTAGAGTGGTACCGCGGGTGAAAACAATCTCGTCTCTTTATAGAGATGAGATTGTTTTTTATTATATATATTGGGAGGAATTTTTATGGTAAATGAAATGGTTATTCGAAGAGCAGAGTTAAAAGATATCCCTGAAATACAGAAAGTAGCAAAAGTAACGTGGAACCACACATATGAAGGTCTTATCCCAAGATTAATCCAAGATAAATTTATCAATAGTGCCTATTCAGATGAAAATATGCCATTAAGAGTCGAAAAAACACTGTTATTTGTTGCAGTATTAAACGGAAAAGTAGTAGGATTTTCTAATTTCTTTCTAAGAGATTCACAGGCTGAACTAGGTGCAATTTATATTTATCCTCAAGAACACAGTAAGGGTATTGGTACGAAACTACTGGATGCAGGTATAAATGAACTTGATAATGTTTCGAATATTTTTGTGGAAGTAGAAGTAGGAAATAAAGTCGGA
Source organism: Bacillus sp. FJAT-45037 (assembly GCF_002797325.1). Classification (GTDB taxonomy): domain Bacteria; phylum Bacillota; class Bacilli; order Bacillales; family Bacillaceae_D; genus Alkalihalophilus. The sequence continues at coordinate 736,081 of NZ_KZ454938.1, forward strand.
GAAGACTTTTATGAAGCTAAGGGGTTTGACTTAGTGGAAGAATACGAAGATGAAATATACGGGCATAAGTTAATGACAAAAAAACTGGTCCTGAAAATTTAAACATCGCTTAGAATTCAGTAGAGTTAAGGCTAAAATAGTTCACTGGCATATTGCACTACCATGAAAATAGGTTTCTTCAAGAGCAGAAAAAAGACCCTGCTCAATCGTTAAAAAAAGAGGAAAGTGTTAGTGAATAAGGCTATGGATTAGATTGACTGGATTAAGGTCCGTATCAGTAGTGCCGACTTCCTAACCCTTTTCATTCTCTGTGGTGCAGTGCTGTTTTGCGCTGCATGGATGGCTAACGGGTTGCGGTTCCGAGCATAGAGTAGGATTGCTTTTTTACTAACGTGGCAGATTCAATAATAGGCCTATACTGTTTTGAGAATAATAATATCGATATGTACAATATATGGTAAAAGATGTTATGATATTTAAAATGTTAAATAATGTACATATGCGATGATGAGAAGAGTAAATAATAACTTTCTTCACAGAGAGCTCCGTAAGCTGAAAAGGAGTAAGGAAATTATTACTGAACCAAGCCTCTGAGTATTACATCGGAACCTTATAAGGGAGATGGTGTAACGGGAGCTCCCGTTAAAGAGCTAGGGTATAAGCATATAACGGCAGTACCTGAAAGGTTAATATGGTGACATATTAATAAACTGGGGTGGCACCACGATTGTTAAATCTCGTCCCCAAGACCAAAAGTCTTGGGGGTGGGATTTTTTTATTTGCTGATAAAAGAAATGCAGTGATAAAAATAAACTATAGGAGTGAGTTTATTGAATGTAAAACTCATACTAGAATCGTGGAAATATCCTTCTATTTTATTGCTTGGAATAGGTGTGTCTAATTTAGGTGCTTGGGTGTACTTAATTGCATTAAACTTAATCGTTTTCGATCTCACGGGGTCTCCTCTTGCGGTAGCGGCACTTTATATTCTGATCCCTTTAGCCACTTTAGTCACCAACTTTTGGTCTGGTAGTATGATTGATCGATTGAATACTCGAAACATGATGATCGTTCTCGATATAGTTAGAGCCATCTGCATACTTCTTTTGCCTTGGTTATTAGATCTATCCATTTGGTTCATGTATGTAATGGTCTTTTTTATTAATATGGCAACCTCAATGTTTGGCCCTGCATCGATGGTTTATATCACAAAACTAATTCCTTTCGAACAAAGAAAGAAATTTAATTCTTTAAGGAGTTTAATTGATTCGGGTGCTTTCCTTCTTGGACCCGCTCTGGCAGGAGTGCTTTTTATAATGGGTACGCCTGAACTCGCCATTATAATTAACGCGATTGCATTATTTTTATCAGGTTTAATCACATTCCTTATGCCGAATTTAGAGAAGTCTTCACAAGTTAATAATAAGGCTGAAAAATTATCACTACCACTATTAAAGAAAGATTTTCAGGTAGTCATGCATTTTAGTAAAAGGAACGTTTATATTATTCTTATTTACTTTTTATTTAGTTCCGTTATGGTTATGACTTCTGCTGTCGATTCCTTGGAAGCTGCTTTTGCCAAAGAAGTGCTAAACTTATCTGATAGTGACTACGGATTTTTAGTAAGTATTGCAGGAGCAGGCATAGTTGTTGGAGCATTTATGAACACAGTTTTCGTTAAGAAAATCGCCACTTCAATTCTTATTGGATTAGGTTCAACATTTGTATCGATCGGCTATATCATTTATGCTCTTTCAAATTCATTTATCATGGCAGCAACAGGATTTTTTGTCCTTGCCTTCTTTCTTGCATTTGCAAACACAGGTTTCCTTACTTTTTATCAAAATAACATTCCTGTAAATATAATGGGTAGAATAGGTAGTTTATATGAATTAATCCAAGCAGTGCTCATTATACTAACAACTGGAATTATAGGCCTCTTTGCACAGGTGCTTTCAATTCAATTTGCGGTCATTACAGGGGCTGTGATCATGTTGTCAATTTCTATAACATTATGTGCTTTCAACATCCAACCTTCAAAAAGTACATATTATCAACCGACTATACTTGATAAAATAGAGTTGAATTAAAATAGAATTTACATCGATAATAACGATTTATTTATTAAACAAACGGGTGCGTTTAGTGGAACAGGGCTGACGCTTTTTCAACTATAGGAGCAGGTTTATTCAATAAACAAGTAAAATACCCAATTATTGTATTGATTTTGTTAAGATTAATATTGGGAGGGAGATATAAAATGAAAAGTTCAATTCTAACTGCAATCATATTTTTGATGTTGTTGCTTTCTGCGTGTTCCAATGAAGAAGTTATTAAGAACAATTATTCATTTACAGGTGAAGGACAGTATTGGGAAGCAGAATACATTTATGAAGGAACTGAAATCTGGGAAGAGGAGGATAATCGAACTCACTACTCACATGAAAATGAGGAAACGTTTGTACTTACATTTAAAGGTTCTTTAGAGGAGACGCAATCAATAAAGAGAGTAGGTTATTCCTATGATACAACAACTGGAGAAGGAAGCGGCTCTCGAGAGTTTGACGAACCGCCAAATGAGATCACACTTAGAAGTGGTGGTGGAGGGACTGGATCTAAAATTAAAGAAGATGAAATAATATCTGTAATTGTAAAATGGAACGGTCTTGAAGAATCATTTGAATTAGTTAATATAACGGAATAGGGTAATTTTATTCAACTAAAGGGTGCGTTTCTTCAAGGGGAGAATTGCACCTACGTATTTAACTAACGAGCAGGATTGTTGAACAGAAATTTGATAAAGAAATTAAGTAATAAGTTAAAAAATGGAGGGATTTATGAAGCGATTGTTGTTATTTTTTCTTGTATTTATATTATCTTCTGTTTTTTTAGGATGTTCTTCGTTTGGAAATGATGAAGAACAGTATTCTATTCTAGTAGTGGAAGGTAATGAAAATATGAGTGGTGTATTTGGTAAGTATGCAAGCAACGACTACCCAGTAAAAGAATTAGAATATATCGTTGATTTAGAAGTTGCAAAAGAAAAATACCCTCATTATGAAATAGAAAAAGCACCAGCTATTTTTATCTTTTCAACTTTTGGTGAAGTGAGAGGATTAGAACTTAAAACTTATGATATTGATGAGGCTATTCAGTTTTTAGAAGATAAAAAAATAGAAAGGAAATAACAGTGGAACATGCATTAGTCATTAGTCTTAATTCTTTAACTAACGGGTAGCGATAACTCAATAAGAACAGTGCTTCTTGTGCTAACGGAGCAGTTTACTAGAAGAACAATTACTTATTTATTCATAAAAGGTGTAATGCAATGTTAAGATTTTTAGTTTGAGAATTAGAACGAATAAATTGGGGTGATATTGTTGTGGCGTACTTATTTTCATTTGTCCTTGGAGTATTACTCCAAGTAGTTTTCTTTATCTTGTGTTTCGGTACCTTCCTATCGGAAATGAATAATATTGTAGGGTTTTTCACTTGTTTTTTAATTGGGATTATTACTTTATTTGCTGGTATCTATTCAGTTAAAGTCGGTCAGGTACATTCTTTTACCATAACTATTTTATCAGTCCTAGTATGTATCGTTGCAATTATAATATTATGTTTTTCAGTCTTTGCATATTTCTCAGTTGAGGGTGATGGGATGAGCCCTTTGTTTTTTCAGAAGTAAACAAATTGGACCTATGGTTTATAGTTTATACTTATTGATTTGCTCTAGTGGTTTTTAGTGCTTGCTTATTGAACAAACGGATGCGCTGCTTCAATTAGGAACCTCACTTCTGCTTCAACTATCGGGGCAGAATACTTCAATAAACAGTAATAATTCAGAAGGGGTGGTTGTGATAAATTGGTTTAGTAGTAATAGGAATATAATCATTTTTTTAGTGATATTTATTGGGTTGTTATTATTTATACCTTCATCAATTATTTTTCAGCAACAATTAGAGAAGAAAAGTTATGAAAAAGCGGCTCATTATGATTTATCAAAAGAAAGCCTTTATAATCTTAAGTTGACTGAAAGATTAACCATATCAGAAATTGATAGCAATTTGCTTCTGCTTGAAGATGAAACAAATGAAGGCACATTTATTGTTAATGATACTGATATTATATCTGTAATAGATGAGCTACTATATAGGATTGTCATATTGGGTAATGAAGTTTCGACTACAAAGGAAATAAGTTTGGCTAGTGACTATGAGGATATTGTTCGTGCATATGGTGATGACTATTACAAAAGAGAAGAGCAATCATTTCGTATAATCGGATACCCCGATAAAGAACTTAATGCAACTTTAGAATTCTGGATACTAAACGAAGAGCTACATAGAATTAAATTTGAAATCGACGAACCAATATAAATAAAGTTTGTGAAGGGCTGTACTTAAAGAACGGGTGCGTTTAGCAGAACAGGGCTGACGCTTCTTCAACTATAGGGGCAGGTTAATTCAACAACGATAGAGAATTTTCAATTTAACAATTCTTTTTTAGGAGGTCATAATGGAGTTTTATAAATTTAACAAAGACAGTGGTAAAAAGATTTTAAAATTTAATTCGGATTTTATTATGTCTCGTATAATTCAAACAAATAAGCCAACCAATATTGGATGTATGCACTTAGATGAAAATGGTATCGTTGGCTATCATCAAGCAGTAGTGCCTCAACTTCTCTTAATTTTGAACGGAGAGGGTTATGTCCGTAATGAAAATGACAAATATTTTAAAGTTGAGTCTGGGGATGCTGTCTTTTGGGACAAAGATGAATGGCACGAAACTAAAACTAATGTAGGATTAACTGCTATTGTCATTGAAAGTGAAGAATTGACCCCTGCATTATTTATGACACTAAAGGAATAGATGTTCTTCAACTAAAGGGTAGCATTAGTTAAAGAACCTTAGCGTCTGTTATGGCGCTATCGGGGTAGGTTTGTTTAAGAATAAATGGAGTAAATGAGAATTTTCTGGATTGATGAAAGGCTATATTTCCAATGTGAATTGAAAATATCCATTTCAAAAACCAATACTTTTACTATTTCACTTTTAGCGCCCCCATATTAAACGAACAACGCAGTTAGTTTAATAAGAAAATACCATTCCTACATGGTAATATAAGGGCATACACAAAAAGGAGAATACTTAAATGTCATTTATAACCATTGAAAAAGCATCCATTACAGATGCTGAAAAACTAACAGAAATAAAGAAAAGAACTTTTGATGAAGAAGTGAAAAAGTGGCTTCCAAATCAAAATGATGTAATTGATAACAATATTAAGCCACCAGGATATTCTTTTGTTGAAATGACTAAGTATATGATTAAAGAATTGAAATACTTTAAAGTCTTACAGGGTAAGGAAATTATCGGTGGAATTATAATAACTACTTCTGGTAAAAGTTTTGGGAGAATAGACCGTATTTTCGTTGACCCTAACTATCAGGGGAAAGGAATTGGATCAATTGTAATTAATTTAATAGAGAAAGAGTTTCCTGATGTAAGGATTTGGGACCTTGAGACATCAAGTAGACAAATTAACAATCATTATTTTTATCAAAAAGTGGGTTATAAAACCATCTATGAAAATGAGGATGAATATGGTTATCTAAAGGAAATAGAAACTTCATTAGAAAAAGAAAACATAGTTGAAAATAAAAGCATTCCTAGTTTCCAATATGTGAATTGCGATATGGTAAAAACGGAGTGTTATGGAGTGAATTTAGAAGGAAGTTCATTCGGTAACAGTAATCTAATGAATAGTCATATTAGCAATTGTAATTTTAGCGACTCAAAGTTCCAAAATTTAAATCTTAGAAATTCACTATATGCCGATTTAAATCTTTCTAACAGTAAGATGATATTTGTTACTTTAGGTGGGGTTAGTTTCATTGATACAAATCTTGGAGATGAGAATATACCAATTTCATTTGAAAGATGTGACCTTGAAGGAAGTAAATTTAGTAACAGTAATCTTCGAAATGTAGAAATACAAAATAGTGATTTGACTGGTATGAAAATAGATAATGTTCCAGTAGAAAAGCTTATTGATGCTTACTATCAATTGAATAAAAAATAATCATTAGTATTACCTTTATTTTTAATTGTTTGTTCAAAGAATGGGTGCTTAAGATGAAGATCGCAAGCCTGCTTTGATACTTTTTTCTTATTGAACTAAAGTTGCAGTTTAGTTAAATAAAGGGGCTGGCAATTATGGGAGATGAAAGATATAAAACTGTTTATATAGTAACCAAACAACATATAAGCAACTACCCCAATCCCATTAGACTTTTTAAAGGGCAGGCTGTTATTGTCGGCAAAAAGTATGAGGGTAACGAAGGTTGGAATAACTGGATATATTGTTACACTAAAGATAAACACTTAGAGGGTTGGGTACCCGAACAAATAATTCATATTGAAGGTGAGCAAGGGTTGATTCTAGAGGATTATATTGCTAAAGAATTAGAGGTTAATGTTGATGAACAGCTTATTAAATTTAACGAACTTAATGGTTGGATATGGGTTAAAAGGCTAATTAACTCAGAAGAAGGTTGGGTACCTAAAGAGAATGTAAAAGAAGTAAATGATGACTAACCAAAAATGTTGCTAACAAGTTCTTAAATTTAATGGAAGGAATTGTTGACTTGATTCTTGGTGCTTCTTGTACTAACGGGCAGAATAGTTTGAAAAATTTCCCAATATTATGGTAGTGTTTTGTAGAGGGAGGTGAAAATATGAGTAGAGATAATGCTGATAAAAATACTTTTATTAGTACCGCATTAGGTTGGACGGTTGATGCAGTGTTATATCTTCCAAGGATTTTTATTAATTTTGTGAAAGCTGTTTTCTAATGTAATGTTGTTTTCACTATGAGAGAAGGGAAGTTGTTCAACAACTTCCTTTTCTTATTAAAGTAAACCAGCTAATAGTTTGTCAACATTTTTCAATAAAAAAATGAAATTGCACATGCTATACTAAAAATGAGTATACCAAATAACCTACCAATCTGTACTTTTTGGAAGGTCTTGGTCTATCTAGTTAGATATAGCTATCAAGCTACATCTTGGAAAGGTGTTTTGCTTTTCAGTAAAGCATAAATCCAATGTAAGAGTTTATTGACACAAGCAATGACGGCGACTCTAAATGGTTTACCTTCTTCGCGTTTTTTATCGTAAAACTCTCTGAGTCTCTTGTTCCGTGCAATAATTTCGTCGGTTGTCTTTTGCTTACGAGAATCTCTAATTCCGCATTGAACGGCCATAAATAAGGCATGTCTCAGTCTGGAAGAGCCTCTTTTAGTTATCCGATTAACGGAAGCTGTAAACTTTCCTGAAGAGTAAACACTAGGGTCGACTCCAGCGTATGCAACCAACTTCTTTGGGTGATTAAACCGATCTATCTCACCGATCTCAGAAATAATCGTGGCGGCGATCTTTTCTCCAATTCCGGGAATAGATTGGATAATCTGATATTCTTCAATTTCTTTCGCAAGGGCATCTATTTCAGTTGCGATGTTGGATAGGTGCTCTTGGTATTGAAGAACGATGTTCGTTAACATCTCCAAATTGAAAATATGACTCTCATACAAATTCTTTTGAAACGGGTTGCGCAAGGCAGCCTCTCTCAGCTTTTGTGCTTTTTCTATGGCCCACCTCTCAGAACGACTTTTACATAACGAAGCGATCTTTTCGACCAATTCAGACTCATCCACTTGTAAGACAGCCTCTGAAGTTGGAAAAGCCTGCAGGGTTAATAACGATACCTTCGAATACAAACTACCAAATACGCCTCTGTATTCAGGAAACACCTGATCCAATAAGGAATGGAGTTGTAGTTTCGTATTCGCCGATACTTCAGCGATCGTCTCTTGTTGTCTGGTTAAATTACGAAGATTTAAGAGTTGAATCCCTCGTTTTTTAGTGCGCCCGGCATGGGTGATAACTTGGTGGTGAAAGTCCGCTACAGGCTTGGCAGTAGGAACTGTTAGCTAAAGGCAAGGGTGTCCATTGCGAAGTGGAATCTGAAGGAAGCCTGCGGCAAAATCCCGAACTGACGAACAGAAATTGTATAGAAGGCTGAATTGGAATGGACGAGTTTGCTAAACAAAACAAAGTCCGATACTGCCCGAATTCCATACAGTAAATACAGCAGTTACATGGGAGGAAGGTTATCATCCTTACCCGGGGAGGTCTCATGAGGGTTACTTACGTAACAATCATCCTAGTGATAGGTTGATGAATCATGAGAAGTCAGCAGAGGCCATAGTAGTTTTACAATAAAATGAAGGGCCGAACAATCTTAATCTTGGAAAACAAGGAGGTGTAGACATCGCCGCCAAAGCGCAGAAAACATCGTGGTAAAGACCGAATAGATGGCTACTTATGGAGAGATAGGTTGGAAACCAAAGGTACATAAGAGTGCGTAGGGATGTCGACATGGATATGAGAGAACAAGATGGTAACGCATTAATTAAACAAGTGATTGACGACAAAAATCTTTTAAATGCATATGAGAAAGTAAAGAAAAACAAAGGAGCTCCAGGAGTTGATGGAGTAACTGTGTACGAACTCGAATCTCACATGCGTAAGTATTACCAACCATTGAAAAAGAAGCTATTAGACGGAACGTATCAACCACAGCCAGTGAAAAGAGTCGCCATTCCGAAACCGGATGGTTCTAAAAGATACCTCGGTATTCCAAGTGTCATGGATAGGGTTGTCCAACAAGCTATTCTACAAGTTATTGAGCCGAAAATCGACCCATACTTTTCAGAAAAAAGCTTTGGATTCAGAAAAGGAAGGAACGCACACCAAGCAATCAAGCTAGCTGAGCAATACTACGAGGAAGGATATCGAACAGTTGTCGATTGTGACTTGAAAAGCTACTTCGATACGATCCATCACCAAAGAGTACATGCTTATCTTGAGGAATTTATCTCTGATAAAATCGTCCTGAAACTGATATGGAAATTCTTGCGTTCCGGAATACTTGATAAAGATATTTATATCGAGACAAATGAAGGAACTCCGCAAGGTGGTCCACTTTCACCGATCCTCGCCAATGTCTATCTAAACAAACTGGATAGAAGACTGGAAGAACGCGGACACCGGTTTATCCGATACGCAGATGACTTTGTTATCTACGTTAAAAGCAAACGAGCTGGCGAGAGAGTCATGGATAATATCTCAAACTACATTGAGAGTGACCTTGGATTAACCATTAATCAAAATAAAAGCAAGGTGTGTAGTGCCACTTCGGCAACCTTCCTAGGGTTCAATATTCAAAATTTAATGGGAAAGTCGGTAGCCGACCTAGCAGGTCGGCAAAACAACGTTTCAAAAATAAACTCAAAAACTTAACCAGTCGGAAAAGACCTGGGACATGGAAACAGATCATGACAGAAATTAACCGGGTAACAATTGGGTGGATTAACTATTACGGAATCGCAAGGATGAAGACGTTTATCCTTGAAGTTCAAGGATGGTTAAATCATAGGCTCAGACAAATCATTTGGAAAAGGTGGAAGAAAGTTAAAACGAAATTTAAAATGCTTCGTAAATATGGCATCGGTCATGAGGATGCCATCAAGATCGCCAATTCTCGAAAAGGATATTGGCGTATTTCAAGGTCGGAAATCATTCATCGTGCAATCACAAAAGAAAAACTCATAAAGTGGGGATTAAAAGAATTATCCACACTTTATGAGCTGCGCTACTTAAAAGATTGAACCGCCGTATACGAGAACCGTACGTACGGTGGTGTGAGAGGTCGGAGGCTAAAAGCCTCCTCCTACTCAATTAGGGTTCAAGCTCCTCCTTGTAGTAAAGCTCGCACAAATGATACGCATCAACGGCATCTGTTTTTACCTTGCGTAAGCTCGAACTTTTCGCTCGATGCGAAATGAGTGGGTTGATGACAATATACACATACTCTTGGTCCTCCAGAAACTGAATCACAGGTAGATGATAATGACCTGTCGACTCTAAAACCACAGAAGGTGGTTGTCCTTGTGCTGCTTGTTCGACTTCTTGAAGAAATGCCAAGAATGTCTCGAGACCCTCACGATCATGTTTAATACTGAAACTCTTACGATAAGGCTTTCCCTTGTCCAAGAAGGCTTGAACCTGACTTTCTCCTTTTGAGACATCCAGACCGATGACTGGATTCATTGTTTATCAACTCCTAGAAATAAATTAGTTGGTAACCCCTAGAGCTTCTTGTAGTGTCATAGGTTCGCTTGTTAAACGGGATCATTTCTATGTCCCAACCAGCCTGAAACATGTTCATACAAGTAGGGGGCGAACAGTTTAGCTAACGGGATCGAGTCCCACGGGTGCGACGTTCTACCCCGACTACCGCTATCATACGACCATAAAAAATAAGGTCAACCAGAAATATTTTCTTATCTGGCTAACCTTATATTACGAACGGGTGCGATTGTTCAATAAGAGCAGTAGCTTTTTCACTAACGGAGCATTTCACTTTAATAAAGGGAATATCAATGGTGAAAAAAAAGGGAGTGGGTTTCGTGATAATAAATATTATTACTGGAATTATTGTCTTGGGAGTCAGTTTTATAGTGTTAGCTGGGTGGTTTATTTTTGACCCTTCATTTCAGCCTATAATATTTGTTCCTATAACGGCGATTCTTTTATGGATATTAGCTGTTATCGGAGAAAGAAAGATAATTAAATTTAATTTTGGATTTAGAACGTTGCAAATTCTTCTTGCTGCTTTAGCTTTAATTTATTTGATTTATGTTAATTTTTATTAAATCCCCTCGGAAGTTTGTGATGTATTTCACTTAAAGTAGTGGGAACGTCAGTGCAAGATGCTCTAGTTATTATTGACTCGATTGATAATTGCATATTGAAAGGGGTGGCTGTCTTGCAAAAATGTGAAAACTGCAACGAACAATTTAGTTGGAGTAAAATTTATAAATCGTTTTGGTGGGCATATAAACCTATAAATTGTGATAAATGCGGTAAGGAGCATAGGATTACCATTATTGGTAGATTCACATTTACTTTTCTAACTATTGTACCGATGTTGATTTTTGGGAATTTCCTTTCGCCATTCAGTAATTTTTTTATGACTCTTACTATTGGATTCGCCATATTAATGATTGGCTCATTGTTTGCTCCATATTTTGTTAAGTACACCAGGGTATTGTGAAGTATCACATTTAAACAAACGGGTGCTACCCTGAAAGAAGGAACGGTGCAGTTTTTATCGGAGTGCGAAGTTATCGCAGATAAAAAAAGAGCTATAATACCATGATATAAGGACTACTAGGGGTGGGTCGCCGAAAATAACCGAGAAGAGATAGAACAAAATCTTCAAATAACATAAATGACTTTTTGTTATTGTGCTAACGGGTAGCATTCGTTAAAGAAACCACTAAAAACAACGAAAAGGAAATCCAAATATATGGAAGTCCTTTCGTCATAGTAAAAAAAGAATTAAACTTTAACAAAGCCGTTTCACAACGGCAGATCTTTCCGCTTAAAAACCGCTACTCCTATGAGGTATAGAACGAGCGCCAGTCCTCCAAGTATAAATAACTGCGGACCATAGCTTCCACTTTGAATAATCGCATCCGAATCAAAAAGGGTAATGATCGTGACATTTTCAAGGATTGACAGACTGTCACTCATGCCGGAAAGCATATTCGCGGCAAAGAAAAATACCGTTAGGCCTGCACCGAGCGCCAAGGAATAGCTTGACCGGTTGAATAAACAAGAGGCAAAAAACGTGATACCGCTTATAGCGAGATTTAATAGGAATGAACCTAACGTAAGCATGAAGAACGTGTCTAATGGAAGCTCACCTGGCTGAACGAGCTCTGCCACGCCAAATCCTACCCCAAAGATCAGCGTGAATAATGCGGTGAGGGAGGAAACAAAGTAAATGAGACTGGTTACCGTGTACTCGGTTCTTGTGATGGGCGTTGACAGATGGTATGCCATGCTGCCTTTATCCACCTGCTCTGCTATCAGCTTATTGCCAATGATGACGGAATAGATCATGGCGAAAATGAGGGCGAAGTTTCCAAAGAACTGATTTGCTGTAAAAGCGGTTAAGGTTGAAATATCACCTAACGGATTAATGGGCGCATCCGTGCTTGTTTGGGCAATTTCATTCATAGTTTCCGGCGTGAAGATACTCATTATGATCCCGATTAACACTGAAAGTGAACCCGCTATGATGAGGAATACTTTTGCATTTGATTTAATTAAGTGAATGAGTAAAGTCTTATTGAACATGGTCGTGATTCTCCCCTCTGTAAAAATTCATAAAATTATCTTCCAGTGAGTATTTCATTTCACGAATGGAAATCACATTTTTAGCAGCCAGTGCACGGATCAGATTGTTTAGTTGGGTATCTTCTATTTCGATCACGAGCTGCAAGCCTTCCTTGTGAATCTCTGAAATTTTGAAAATATCCTGCTGAATTGATTGGAAGTCTTCAGGATTTTGAAACGTTACTTTGAATGTGGTCTTCTCAACGTTGTTAAATTCCTGCGCCTTTATGACTGAAATGATTTTCCCCTGCTTAATCATGGCAATCCGGTCGCAGGTCCCCTCGATTTCTTCAAATAAATGAGACGACATAAGGATGCTTTTCCCCTTTTGTTTTTCCTCGCGAATAAGCTGAACAAAGACCGATTGCATCAAAGGATCAAGTCCAGTTGTTGGTTCATCTAGAATGAGAACTTTAGGATCGTGCATAAAGGCACAAACGATTCCAACCTTTTGCTTCATACCCTTCGACATTCGCTTAATGGGTGCTGAAGGATCAAGGTTGAACATCTCTATTAACTGTTGAGACCTTTTCAGGTCACGGAGACCTCGCATTTTCGCGGTATGCTGAATAAGCTGCGTGCCTGTCATGTTTTCCGGAAAGGCCATCTCTGCAGGCAGATAACCTAAATGCTTTTGAATTTCTTTAGACTCATTCCAGCAATTCAACTGTAAAACAGCAGCCGTTCCGCTTTGCGGTTTACTGAATCCCAACAGATGGCGAAGCGTTGTCGTCTTCCCAGCCCCGTTTGGACCGAGAAAGCCAACTACCTCTCCTTCTTCTATTTGAAATGAAACATCAAAAATTCCCTTATGATTTCCGTAATCCTTGGTAAGATTTTGGATGTTTATCGCTGTCATCTATCATCACCAACCATTTCTTTTTATTTATCCGACAATATGTCGTATGATCTAAGCATATGGTGTACGCACATCCCGATCAACCGACAGTTTGACGCTATTGTCGGATTCTGCGACACCCCACAGGAGGAAGAGTTATGAAAAAGAATCCAGCGATTACCGCTCAAACGAGACAAAATTTAACCGATGCTTTCTGGCAGCTTTATTTCACAAAGCGAATCGAAAAAATAACGATTAAAGAAATTACAACGAAAGCGGGCTATAATCGGTCCACCTTTTACGAGTACTTTACGGATGTGTATGACGTGTTGGAGCAATTGGAAAACAATTTGATTTCCAAGCTGCAGGAAATGCCGATGCAGCAGCTTTCTTCTTCAGGCGACCCATTTCCTCTTGAAGCACTGGTCCGCTTGTATTCCGACCAAAGTCAGTATCTTGCCGTCCTGCTTGGAGACCACGGAGATCCGGCCTTTCAAAGAAGAATCAAAGCCAGCATTAAGCCCGTGATGAAAGAAATCCTTGTCGTACAGGGAGCAAAAGACGGCTTTGAGCTCGACTACACATTGGAATATGCGCTATCTGCGATGATCGGGATTTTAAGCTATTGGTTCAACCAGGAAAACGCTCCTTCTATGGAAGACTTAACAGCGCTGCTTGGAGAACTTTCGAGTGATGGTGTGATAGGGAAACTGATGGGCTTGAGAGAGTGATTGCGGAGTGGTGCAAATCGGCAACACAAAAAAAGGGCTTGGGTCTAGGCTCTTTTACTTGTAAATAGGAAACTAAAGTGCTGAATAAGCTCATTTTATATTCTGTAAAAAAATACTCTCCATTTGGCGTAAGTAATTCCATAGCAGGCTAAATGAATGAGGCCATAAACGAGGACATGTTCTTCACGAAAATCATTAACTGTTGGATTAAAAATACGGAGTACATTCATCGATGTTATCGTAAAAAGCATTAGAATTCCTAATACTATTTTACTTTCCAAAAATCCCTTGTTTCTTGTCAGATGATGCCACCATGTCGAAGTCCTCCTGCTATATAAATTCCATATATCTTTCTTCTAGCTAGTTATAGGAGGGTGAATTTTTATAATAGTATGTGAAACATCGAACTTTAACTAAAGGAGTAGCTTTGATTCAAGAAGGATTGACGCATTTTTTATTGAACTTATTGCAATAACGGAGCAGTTTATTCAATTTCGAAATGACACAATATGGTATGTTAAATTAGAATTTATTTAAAACATTAACATTTATGGGTGAGGGGGATAAAACCTGTGGTTGAAAAATCAAAAACAAATACGAAGGCTATTGTATCTTTAACACTTGGAATTTTGTCTATTTTAATACCTACAATGGGAATAGTTGTTGGTGTGCTAGGAATAGTTTTTTCAAAAATCGCAAAAAAAGAAATTGAAAATTCAAATGATGTAGGTATCGGTCTTGCTAAATCGGGGATGATTTGTAGCATTGTAGGAATTGTGATACAACTCTTTTTGATATTAGTAGGTTTTCTATTCGTATTTTCAACATAGAAAGCAGCTTATTAAACAAACGGGGTGCGATGCTTTAACAAGGCATCGCTTGCTTTGTTCCGTTAACGTGGAAGTTTAGCACCAAAAGGCTAATACGTGCTAATATATTGGTAATAGTTAGGAGGATTTTAATGAAAAGTTACTTTTCTCGATATTTATTATTTGGTTTATTAGGGATAGCTTTCGCATTATATATTTACATTGTTTTATCTTTCATTACTGTAAATAGTATTGGATTATCACTTCTTTCCTTTGTTCTTATTGGAATTGGGGCATTATGTATTAAAGCACTGTTAAGTAAACTACTCTTAGGACAGGAAAGTAAGTCTGGAAAATTCCAAACGACATTTTACTGCTCATTTGGAATTTGTGCTATTTTAGCTTTGTTCGTTATTTAAGAAAATTTATAGTATGTTACGAAACAGGTCTTATTGAGCTAACGGGTGCGTTTCTGCAACAGCAGTAGGAACGCTGTTTGACGAACGAGCAGGTTTGATCGATTAAGAGCATTCGCTTTCTTTTCTAAGTTGCAGAATAGTTCAACACTAATTTAGTTGGTTGATAAATAAAATATTGAGGATTTTTAACTTATAGGTAGGATGGTGAAATACTTCATTGTTTCCAACATTAATAACGCTACATAAGTTATCATTTGTTACTCCTATTTTAATAATAACTACTTGCTATTTTTTTGTCTTAAAGTAAAAATCTGGAGTCTTCCTAAAGGGGGGGGAATAATGAGAATATTCGGTTCAATACTTATCACGATCATACTTAGTTTCATAGGGTTTGTGGCAACGATCATTGCATCATTTACTAGAGATGCGGAGTTTTATACTGTTTTTATCCCTATCATTACAATTGGTCTAATTACTTTTATTATTGTGGCGATACATGGTAAATTCAGAAGTCGTTTATCCAAGATTAGTACCATTGTTTTTATTTCGTTAAGCATAGTTTCTGTAGTAGCCTATGAGGGGTATCAAGCGTATGTGAAATCACTTGAGGTTGTAAGTACACAAGATGTAAATTTATTGGAATATCGGCCGTTTGTGGAAGATACGAAAGCAGTATCATTAGATGAACCTTCGAGTTTTACTATTCAAGACAATTTACCGTTATTAGACGGGGCAACAGCTTTATACCCGCTTTATTCTGCTTTTGCTCAAGCTGTTTATCCGAAAAAGGATTATTCATTAGGGGATAGTGAGGTTGTCTCTAATCAAACAAGCAATGCTTTTGATCGTTTATTGAAAGGTGAAGTTGATATTATCTTTATTGCACATCCTTCGGAAAATCAAATGAGAAGAGCCGAACAGCAAGGAGTGGAATTACATCTAACACCGATTGGAAGAGAGGCTTTTGTTTTCTTTGTACATTCAAACAATCTAGTTGATGAACTAACGATAGAACAGATTCAAAATATATATTCCGGAAAAATTACTAACTGGAGTAAAGTAGGGGGAAAGAATGAACAAATTCGTGCGTTTCAACGACCTGAAGGAAGCGGAAGCCAGTCTGCAATACTTAATGTGATGGGGGATGTTCCGTTAATGGAACCACCTTCAGAAGATATTGTATCGGCAATGGGTGGTATTATTCGAGAAACTACGAACTATCAGAATCGTAAAAATGCAATTGGATTTTCCTTCAGACATTTCTCACAGACTATGGTAGAGAATGGAGACATAAAAAATATTGCTGTAGAAGGAATTTTACCGACCAAAGAAAATATTCAAAATGAAACGTATCCATTTGTCGATCAATTTTACGCAATAACGGCCAGCAGTGATAATCCGCATACTGAGGCATTCATCAGCTGGATGCGATCTGAACAAGGTCAAGAACTTGTTGAACGTACTGGATATGTTCCTGTGAAATAATGGCAACACTATTGAACTTAAGGGAGCGATTGCTTAATAAAGGGTAATCGCTTCTTGAACTAACAGGATAGTAGAATAACGATTTGGTGGTCATAAAAGGTAAAATACATATGTAAGAGGGGGGAGAAGAACATGGATATCGTTGGTGCTTTTATTAACCTTGTATTCTTTTTACTTATCATTTACTTAATATCAAGAGTCGCTCATTTTATGAATTATACAAAAAATAGGTTAAATGAGATAGATAAAAAGGTAAATGAAATAAAAGACTACATATCTAATAAGAATTAGTATACTCACTGTTTGAATATAGTTATTCAAGTATTGGGTGCGTTAATTTAACAAAAGTCAGGGCATTTCTTCTGCTAACGGGGCAGGATTATTTCATAGCATGTGGTAGGGAGGGGTGGTGGATATGGTGCAAGTTCAATTAGTTAATCATAATTTGGATTATTGTGAACAAATCTATAGATTATCGTCTGCCCCTCAAATAAAAGATGCATTAGGACTTTCAAATAGTACGTTAGAACATACTAAACAATTTGTAAAAGGAATAATCCAAGAAGAACATGATGGTAAAACGTTGTCTCGTGTAATTCTAGATGAAAACAGCAACCTTATCGGCATTACAACATTAATGTTTATTGACTACAAAAAACAATCTTGTCACATCGGTTCATGGTTGGGTCATGAATATTGGGGCAAAGGCTATAACCAAGCGTCAAAAATTGCTATTTTACAAATAGCATTTGTAGAACTTAACTTAAAGTATGTTTTTGCGGGAGCAAGGAAGGTAAATATCCGATCTCAGAAAGCACAAGAAAAATTACCTTTCATTAGATTACATATTGAAAAGTATTTTTCAGAAGAGCACACTGCTTTAGAAAAAAAGGAAAAACAACCTTGTGTGCTGCATGGATTTTATAGAGAAGATTTTATTAAATATCTTAATGACAGTAACCAAATCAAAGGACAGCCGCCTTTCTACTAACGTCCATTTTAGAGGTGAGGAGTTGATTATGTGTATTGTTTCTGTGAGCAAAAAGAAACCTTTGAATTAAAGGTTGAGGGCGATATTGGAGCAGACCCAATATGGTGTAATCAGTGCAGTTGTAACTTTGAATTAAAAGACATCCCCATTTCAGATGAGTTAAAAGTCGAATTGATGAGGTGGGTGAATAAGTATGGAAAATGGATTGATTGGGGTAAAGATAAATTAATTCCTAATGGTATTGAGATGGAAGAAGCACACAATGAACAAGGGTTTATACTAACAGAAAGAGTAAAGAAGGAACTAAGAGGAAAGTACAAGGTGAAGTTTTCACCTTCAACTAGGGCAAGTGGCTATGCAAATAAACAATAGCTAGCGCTTGTTAAACAAACGGGTGCGTTTAGTTCAACAAACAAATATGATAATTAAAGTCACGAAGAACATATTCTTCGTGCCTCACAAGTAACCCCGTTAGTCGAACATGAATGGCGTTAGCTTCGGAAATATATGTTGACCCACGCGGGTGCGAAGTGTATTTCCGAAGCGACTCATATATACACCCTTCATTCTCGTTCGGACCTCTTGGTTTTAAAATACTTCTGTCCAGCCCTCTTTTTGTGGATTCATTAGAGAGTAAGATGGTTTTATATGGTAAAATGTATGCAAAAGGAGTGTTCGTATGGAACTATTTATTGGACTTGCAACAGTTCTAGCTTCTATCGGTGTACTTTACTAAATGGGCAAATCAGGATTCACATGGGGAAGCAACAACGAGGAGAAATGAAAAAATCGTAGGGAGGATAAATCTCCCTACGATTTTTTTAATATGTTTTATCTCCATTAAAGATCGAGTTCTTTACAACGACATAATCCACGTGGCGGATTGCATCTAGTGTTTTACCACCTGCATAAGAAATAGAAGATTGAAGATCTTGTTCCATCTCCGTTAAGGTATCTTTTAAAGAACCTTTATGTTCAACGATCATCTTCTTCCCCTCGACGTTTTTCTTTTCGCCTTTTTGGAATTCAGAAGCGGAACCGAAGTACTCTTTGTACAACTTACCGTCTTTTTCGATTGTTTCTCCTGGAGATTCTTCATGTCCAGCAAATAGGGAACCGATCATGACCATAGAAGCACCGAAGCGAACCGATTTCGCGATATCACCGTGCGTACGAATCCCACCATCAGCGATGATAGGCTTTGTTGCGGCTTTTGAACACCAACGTAGGGCAGCTAACTGCCAACCACCTGTACCGAATCCTGTTTTAATTTTTGTAATGCATACTTTCCCTGGACCAATCCCAACTTTCGTCGCATCCGCACCAGCGTGTTCTAATTCTCTGACCGCCTCTGGTGTACCGACGTTGCCGGCAATGACAAAGCATTCAGGTAAAAGTTTTTTAATATGTTGGATCATGTTAATGACCGCATTGGAATGGCCATGAGCGATGTCGATCGTGATATAGTCTGGCACGAGTTGATCGGCAGCTAGTAGCTCGATAAATTCATATTCCTCATCTTTAACGCCCACACTAATCGAAGCGATTAATTCGCGTGATTTCATATCTTGAATGAAAGCATGACGTGTTTCAGGCTCAAAACGATGCATGATATAGAAATAACCTTGTTCGGCTAAGAATACCGCAATCTTTTCATCGATGATTGTTTGCATGTTTGCCGGAACGACTGGCATGTTAAATGTATGTTTACCTAATGTGATCGTTGTGTCACACTCAGAACGGCTATTAACGATACATTTTGCAGGAACCAATTGAATATCTTCATAATCAAATACGTTTTCCATGACTACACCCCTAAAGACGAATAATTAAAAAGCGGTTAAAATAAATCGTTCGTACATTTGGTAATTTACATTATTTTTAAGAGAATGTCAAAGCTTTTTTGTATCAAAATGCTAATATTAGAAGATATGTATAAGTCTAAGAAGGGAAGTTTTTTAGGGGTATTTGTCAAGACGGTTGAAAGAGAATCAAAATGAAAGGCTTTCAATAGGATACATAATCATCTTTTAGGTGAAAATAAGCTCGTCTAATCGGGTATTATGTGATACGATATCATAGAGGTACGTACAACTACAGAAAATGAAAAATGAGGAGCTGGTAGATATGAGTCAATCAGTAGCAAATTTAATCGACCACACAGCATTAAAGCCGGACACAACGAAAGAACAAATTTTAACTCTTTGTGCAGAAGCGAAAGAGTACAAGTTTGCCTCTGTATGTGTAAACCCAACATGGGTTAAGCTTGCAGCTGAACAATTAAAAGAAGCTGAAGGCGTTGAAGTCTGTACAGTCATCGGTTTCCCTCTAGGAGCAAGCACTCCAGAAGTGAAAGCATTTGAAACAACGAATGCAATTGAAAATGGTGCAACAGAAGTAGATATGGTAATTAACATCGCAGCATTGAAAGACAAAGACAATGAACTAGTTGAGCGTGACATTCGTGCCGTTGTGGAAGCAGCTAAAGGGAGTGCGTTAACGAAAGTCATTATTGAATCTTGTCTATTAACAGATGAAGAGAAAATTCGTGCATGTGAACTTTCTGTCAAAGCTGGTGCTGACTTTGTGAAGACATCAACTGGCTTCTCAACAGGCGGAGCAACGGTAGAAGATATTGCGTTAATGCGTAAAGTCGTAGGACCTGAACTAGGTGTGAAAGCATCAGGTGGTGTTCGTGACCTAGAAGGCGCACATGCAATGGTTAAAGCAGGAGCAACAAGAATTGGTGCAAGTGCAGGGGTTTCAATTGTTAACGGTGAAACGTCTAATTCAGACTACTAAAATTTGTAAAGCAGACAAGCAGGCCTTTGGTCCGTATTGTCTGCTTTTTTTGCGTTAAACAAAAATCGATGGATGATCTACCTATAAGATAAGAAATTCTTAACATAATCCAACAAGCTCCCGGGTATAAGTATGACAAGACTTATTTTCGATCGAGATGAGGGGGAGTGCAAAAATATGAACAAACGATTAGCTGTGTTCAATACGTTAGCACTTATTGCCGTATTGATGGTGAACTATTTATCAAATGCATTGCCGATTAATGGACAGACAGCAGGAGAAATATCAGACCGTTTAAATGTACTCTTCACACCAGCAGGTTATGTGTTTTCAATTTGGGGACTCATCTATGTCTTGTTAATTATTTGGGTGATTGCGCAATTCTTACCTAAAACGAAAAACAGTCCAGTATATGAATCAGTCGGGTATTGGTTTGTCATCAGTTCTGCCTTAAACATTGCTTGGCTGTTGCTGTTTCACTATGAACGATTCAACTTAACGATGGTGGCGATGCTTGGTCTCTTGATTAGTTTAATCATCATTTACATCAAAATCGATCAAAGCGTTGGGCGTTCGCTCTTTAGAGTTCCCTTTTCTGTCTATCTGGGTTGGGTATCGGTTGCGACGATTGTCAATGTAGGAATTGTCTTAACTGTCAATGATGTGAGCACATTCGGAATTGCCCCAGAAGTATGGACAGCGATTCTACTAGTCGTTGCTACGGCATTAGGAGTCTGGTTTATGAGATACAATCATGATCTCATCTATCCTCTTGTGTTTATATGGGCATTTATTGGCATTGCGGTTGAACGAAGTGAATATCCGATCATCGTGTATACGGCTTGGGCAATGGTTGCGATATTAGTTATTCTTATTGTCATTCAATTTGTGAGAAGAAGAGTTGTAAGGATATAAGTCTTCATTTGGAGCGTTAGGGAGTATACAGGACCCTGACGCTTTTTTATATGACTGAAACAGAGTACCTTATCTTTACAATAGTTGCCAAGTTAGATATGATACCCCTATAGCTATTTTTTAGTATCGGATAATAAAGGTGGGGAATTAATGAGTGATGTATGGACAGTAGGGCCATTGATTATTAAACATTCATGGGTATGGCTCGGTATCATCGTAGTGATTAGTGTTTTTATGATGAAACAATTCTTTAGTGAGACGTTAGGTGAAGAGAAAAATGAAAAAGAATCATTTTGGAATGCCTTTTTCGCCTTTTTTCTTACGTTTCAATTCTCAAAGTTAATCCTTCAATTTCAAGTGGCGATCAAGGATCCAATCGCGATATTAGCTACGCCAAGTGGGGCAAATGAATGGATGCTTGCCTGGTTCGTGATGAGTATTTATTTATGGTGGGTGACAAGAGCAAATGCTAATCTTAGAGTGACGTTATTTCTCAAGGTGACAGTCAGTTATTTGATCGTTGAGACGATGTATTATGCGCTCTTCCCGTTTACAACGATCCCAGGAGTCGTTCGTACAAGTGTCCTATTAATGGTGATTAATGCATTTCTTCTTGTTTGGGTTTATCTTCAGGTAAACCGGAACATAGCGATTCAAAAAATATTAGGCCAAGTGCTTGCTCTATTTGGCTTGATCAACGGTGTGCTCGCTCTTTTCATCTCGATCAGGATGCTGGATTATTCGGTGCCGAGCTGGTTTTATATTTTGGTATTTCTAGCAGGCTTAATCACGATTTCATCATATGATAAAACGAAGGGGGAGAAATAACATGCGTGCGAAACTCGTTTTACTTATTGTTTTTGGGTTTGTCATTTGGGGAGTGATTGAATCAGTCTCCAATCAATCATCTACTCGTGAGGAAAATGAAGTGGAGCAGACATCGACAGATCTCGCACCAGATTTCACATTAGAAACTTTATCAGGAGAGAATGTCGCCCTATCTGATTTTATCGGTCAGCCTGTCATGGTTAACTTTTGGGCTACTTGGTGTCCTCCTTGTCGAGCAGAGATGCCAGATATGGAAGAGTTTTATCAAGAAGAGGATGTCATGATCCTAGCGGTGAATGCTACAGCGTCTGAAACATCTGTTGATACGGTAAGGGCGTTCCAAGAAGAGCTTGAGTTAACGTTCCCAATCTTGCTTGATCCAACAAGTGAGGCAGCTTCGCTCTATAACATTCAACCACTACCGACATCTGTGTTCATTAATCGTCAAGGAGAAGTAGAACATGTTCAAGTTGGTGCGATGAACAAGGAAATGATGCTGCGAGTTTTAGAAGAATTATAAGAGGTATGTGATAAAGGGTGAAGATGTACAATCATTCTCGAATCAGTTAAAATATGAGTAAATAAGATCCCGAATCTACCGGATGAGAGGAGTTTAGATTTATGGAATATACTCAAGAGATGAAAAATCGTCTAAAACGTATTGAAGGGCAAGTGCGTGGTGTGCTTCGTTTGATGGAAGAAGAAAAAGATTGTAAAGCAGTAATCACGCAAATGTCTGCGACAAAATCAGCGATGGATCGAGCAATGGCTTTTGTGATTGCTAAGAATATGCAACAATGTATTCTCGAACAAGTGGAAAAAGGCGAGAGTGCCGATGAAATTGTCGAAGAAGCGATTCAATTACTAGTAAAAAGTCGATAGTACATGAGAAGGATACTGACATCGGTATTCTTCTTTTTTTGTGGATTAATTTTTTACAGACGGGGAACATAAAAAGTAGAGACAAACCGCAGGAGGTATACTTCTATGTTCTTTCGATCTTTTTTTGATGAAAAACTAGCGCATATGTCATACTTAATTGGCTGTCAGAAAACGGGTGAAGCGATTGTCGTAGACCCGGGTCGTAACCTTACTCCATACTTTCAGGTCGCAAAAAAAGAAGGCTTCACAATTTCCGCTGCAACAGAAACGCATATCCATGCTGATTATGCATCAGGTGCAAAGGAATTAGCTGAGCGCTATGGTGTTCGGTTGTATTTATCAGATGAAGGAGACGACGATTGGAAGTATGCATTCGCTGATGATGTCGGTGCAACACTTGTCAAACACGAGGATCAATTTTCAATCGGTGGCGTCCAATTTGATGTTTTACACACACCTGGTCATACCCCTGAGAGCATCTCATTTTTGTTAACAGATAAAGGTGGCGGTGCTAATGAGCCGATGGGTATTTTTACAGGAGATTTCTTATTTGTTGGTGATGTCGGAAGGCCTGATCTACTAGAGAAGTCAGCAGGCTCTGTCGGAACGGCTGAAAAAGGCGCTAAGCAAATGTTTGAGTCGATCCAAGCAATGAGGGAGCTATCTGATGACATTCAAGTATGGCCGGCGCACGGGGCAGGTAGTGCGTGTGGGAAATCACTTGGAGCGGTTCCTGTAACAACGATTGGCTATGAAAAGAAACATAACTGGGCGTTTCAACTAACGGATGAAAAAGCCTTTACCGAGGAGCTACTTCAAAGTCAGCCAGAACCTCCGACGTATTTTGGGATGATGAAAAAGATTAACAAAGAGGGCACTGCACAAAAACGAGAGACGAAGCCACGTAGATTACAATCAGTGAAAGAAATGGAGGATAGGATCGATAATGATTTGTTTGTGATTGACACGAGGAAGTCCCCTTTGTTTGCATACGGTCATATCGTCGGTGCAATAAATATTTCAATCGAAAAATCATTTACAAATTGGGCGGGATGGCTCGTGCCTTATGATAAAGACCTCGTCTGTGTGATCGAAGAATCAAAGCTAGAAGAAGTCATACTGGCATTGCAATCGATTGGACTCGATCGAACCGTTGCGTTTATTGACGGGGCAACACTTGAGAAAGACGTCAATCTTCCTATGTACAAACAGGTAGATGTAGAAGAGGCGTATCAACAAGTGGAAGCGAACAAAGGAATCTTACTTGATGTTCGAAATGAAAGTGAATGGATCGATGGGCATTACCCGGATGCAACCCATGTGTTCCTCGGCACGTTAGAGGATCACCTTGACCGCATACCAAAGGATGAGACTCTTTACGTATTATGTGGTTCAGGTGTACGATCAGCGATTGCCGTCAGCATCCTGTTAAAGCATGGATTTAAACAAGTTGTGAACGTAAAAGGTGGATTTTCTGCATGGGTTACAAGTGATCTTCCTGTCACGAAAGATCTGTCATAGTTTCGTATTAAAGAGGTTGGGACATTAAGAAATTTTAACTGAGAACCCGAACAGTGCCCGAATTTAGCGGATGAAATATACGTAGACTGCGGGATGAAAAGCAACGGTGAGACCCCACAGTGCGAAGCACGAGGAGGCTCACCAGCTTCCCGCGAAAAGCGAAGTATATTTTAGGAGCGGCTTATTCCTCTACTTTTTGTCGGATTCTCATTGGTTAAATCATTTCTGTCCCCACCTCTTCTCCCTTTTAAAGAAGGTGTAAGCAAGACCTAGTGAGGTTGACGAGTCATGTATAATAGTACTATTATTTAAATTTTTAGTGGAAAGGAGTGTGGCGAATGGGTGACTGGTTTTTTTCTTCATTTGTACATAATACGGCATTATTAAAACTTTCTTTTGCAGCTTTGGCCGGGTTGATTATTGGCTTAGAACGAGAATTAAAAGGGAAACCCCTCGGATTAAAAACGTGTTTAATTGTTGCGGTGACGGCTTGTTTATTGACGATTGTCTCATATGAGTCAGCCTTCTTATTCTCTGAAGCCTATTCACGCCCGATGGACCCAGGTCGTATTCCATCCTATGTGATTAGTGGGATCGGATTTTTAGGAGCTGGTGTGATTTTACGTCGAAATAATGATGCGATCTCTGGCTTAACAACAGCTTCTCTCGTTCTCGCTTCAGCAGGAATTGGGATTACAATTGGGGTTGGCTTTTATATGGAAGCTTTTCTTGGTGTCTTCTTTATGATTTTAGGTGTTCGCATTATTCCTGATCTCGTCGAATGGATTGGACCCAAGAAGTTAGCGGATATTGAAATTCGAGCAAAGGTTTTCATTAAAAAAGAGACCAATCTTACGAACTTCTTGAAAGAAGTAAAGAGTAAAGGAATGGGAATTCGCCGTGTGAAAGTAAAAGAAGAAGCAGAAGATATTTTGCTGACGTGTATTATCGTAACAAGTAAGAAGATGTACACAACAGATGTTTTTTATGCGTTAAAGGCTTCGAAAGATGTGTTACAAGTAGAGGTGGAAAACATCACGTAATGAAAAGACTGGGACATAACTAAAGTGTTTAACTCAGGATGGAAATGAAGCGCTAATTCAGGAGCGGTTTACATAAGCCGCAACCATAGTGTTGGAGTTCCATAAGTTAAACTACTTTTGTCCCTGTCTTTTTTTATTTATATACCCCCTTGCGTATGCTTACCGTCTGTGCTAATATAGGTACCAGGGTATAACAAACGTTGTGAAACGGCGGTTGCCTTAAAATTATTGATTCAGTTCCTTTATAATTTGAATCAATGACGTGAAAGAGAAGTGAAGGGAGTGTCGTTTGATGGAATATACTCAAGACATGAAAAATCGCTTGAAACGAATTGAAGGTCAAGTACGTGGTGTTCTTCGTATGATGGAAGAAGAACAAGATTGCAAGACGGTGATTGGGCAAATGTCGGCGGTCAAGTCAGCATCAGACCGTGCAATGGCTTATATCATCGCTAAAAACATGCAACATTGTATGTTAGAAGAGATAGAAAAAGGTGAGCGTGCGGACGCGGTCGTAGACGAAGCTATTCAGTTACTTGTTAAAACAAGATAATTTTTTTGATTTAAATAATACCTAAACGGGTATAAGTAATTTAAGGTTGACGCGCGAAAGATAACGTGTATAATATAGATATACGGGTAAGGGTATTTGAAAAGGAGGGCATTTAAATGTCAATTAAAGTTGATCATGTATTAGACGCAAAAGGATTAGCATGTCCGATGCCAATCGTGAAAACAAAGAAAACAATAGACAGTATTGAAGCAGGTCAAGTATTAGAGATCCAAGCAACAGATAAAGGTTCATTAGCGGATTTAAAAGCTTGGGCCAAATCAACAGGTCATCATTATTTAGGAACGATCGAAGAAGGGGACACACTGATTCACTACATTCGTAAAGCAAGTGAGAGTGAAGAGAAGGAAGAAGTAGATTTCCCGCACGTCATCTCTAATGAAGAGTTAGAAGCGAAAGTCGGAGAAAGCAATACAACCATTCTTGACGTTCGTGAGCCGGCAGAATATGCGTTTTCTCACGTACCAACAGCTGTTTCAATTCCACTAGGTGAATTGGAAGGTCGTTTAAATGAGTTAGATCCAGCTCATCAAGTCTATGTCATCTGTCGCACAGGTTCACGAAGTGCCTTCGCAGCAAAAGTATTACAAGACAATGGATTCAATCAAGTACACAATACAAAACCAGGCATGACAAGCTGGAGTGGAAAGACAGAAAGTAAGTAGTGGTTAGCGATTAGCAGTTAGCAAATAGCTAAAATCTTCAAACAAAAAATCTCGGGGGTGTATGTATGTCAGTGAAAGCGATGAAAGCAGGAGAATTAGCAAGAACGGTTATTAATAAGGAAGAGTTGTTTATTCTAGATGTTCGTAACAATGATGCGTATGCTGATTGGAAAATAGAAGGAGACGGAATCGAATCGTTAAATACTCCTTACTTCGATCTTATTGAAGGCGTAGATGAGATTCTTGACCAAATTCCGACGGATAAAGAAGTTCTAGTTGTTTGTGCGAAAGAAGGGTCATCGATCTTTGTAGCTGAGCAATTAGCTGAAGCAACTGGTCGTGACATTCATTACCTAGAAGGCGGCATGAAGGCTTGGAGCGAGCACTTAGAACCGATTAAAGTAGGCGACCTTGATGGCGGCGGTTCTGTGTATCAATTCGTCCGCTTAGGTAAAGGCTGCTTGTCATATATGATTGTTTCAGGTGATGAGGGTGCGATGATTGACCCACTACGTCTTGTGGATCAATACGCTGCTTTTGCCGAGAAACTAGGTATTAAAGTGTTACACATGTTTGATACTCACTTGCATGCAGATCATATTTCAGGTGGACGCCGTTTAGCACAATCGACAGGTGGAACGTACTACTTGCCACCTAAGGATGCTGATGAGGTCACGTTTAAATATGAGCCAATTGAAGACGGTATGGAAGTGACATTTGGTGGGGCGAACGTTCGCGTAAAAGCGGTGTATTCACCTGGTCATACGATTGGCAGCACGTCTTATGTTGTCAATGACACCTACTTGTTTACAGGCGACATTTTATTCCTTGATTCAATCGGTCGACCAGACCTTGCTGGTAAAGCAGAAGATTGGGTTAGTGATCTACGTGAATCGTTATATGTACGCTACAAGAAATTGAACCAAGATCTACTTGTACTACCAGCTCACTTTGCTAAATTAATTGAGCTAGATGATCAAGGTCGTGTATTTGCACGATTAGGCGATTTATACAAAGAGAATCATGGTTTACTAATTGAAGATGAAGATGAGTTCCGTCGTGTGGTCTCTGAGAACTTACCACCTCAACCAAATGCCTATCAAGAGATTCGTAAGACAAACATGGGAATTTTAACACCGAACACAGAAGAAGAAACGGAAATGGAAATTGGTCCAAACCGTTGTGCAGTATCGTAAAAATTTGCATGATTTCAAACAAAATGACAAATAATTCATATTAGGAGATGATTTTTAATGAATAGTAACAAGGTATTAAATGCAGAAGGTTTAGCTTGTCCAATGCCAATCATCAAAACAAAAAAGGAAATGGATACTCTTGAGTCAGGTCAAGTACTTGAGATCCATGCAACAGATAAAGGTGCACAAGCAGATATGGCTGCTTGGGCGAAAACATCAGGTCATGAGTTAATGCACCAAGAACAAGACGGAAATGTGTTTAAATTCTGGATCAAAAAAGCATAATAAATCGTCTAGTGTGGTAGGTCTAGCCTTGTAATGGTTAGGCCTGCTCGCTTGTTTTGTGATAAGAAAGGAGGGTCTTTTTCAGATGCTTCGAAAATTGTTCCCTGGTCTTGAATGGATGTTAACGTATCAAAAACATGATTTACGTGGTGATTTATCTGCGGGTTTAATTGTCGCGATTATGCTTATCCCACAAGGTATGGCCTATGCGATGCTTGCGGGGTTGCCGCCAGTCATCGGTTTATATGCTTCGACGATCCCATTAATCATTTATGCGCTTTTTGGATCTTCAAGGCAACTAGCAGTAGGTCCAGTGGCGATGGTGTCGTTACTTGTATTAACAGGTGTTCAAGGCCTTGCTGAACCAGGATCGTCAGAATATATTTCGCTCGTCTTATTGCTGGCTCTCTTGGTTGGGCTTATTCAGTTGAGTCTTGGTTTATTACGTTTAGGCTTTATTACAGACTTTATCTCACATGCCGTAATCAGTGGATTCACTTCCGCTGCCGCGATTGTGATTGGGTTTAGTCAATTAAAACATTTACTCGGGATTCCACTCCCATCGTCAGAAAATGTATTTGAACTTATTTTAGAAGCCACAAGACAGCTAACATCAATTAATTTATATGCTTTCTTAATCGGGATCACAAGTATCGCGATCTTAGTATTATTAAAAAAATACGCACCAAAAATTCCAGCCCCATTAGTTGTAGTCGTTTACAGTACAGCACTTGTATACTTCTTTGATTTACAAGAAAAAGGGGTAAGCATCATTGGTGAAGTGCCAGATGGGCTTCCGAGCTTATCTCTACCTGCATGGAGCATGGAAGCCGTGGGAGCACTTATGCCAATTGCAATCACGATTGCGATTATCGCGTTTGTAGAAAGCTTTGCGATGGCAAAAGTTATTGCGACAAAAGAGAAGTACAAAGTCGATGCTAATCGCGAATTAGTCGGCTTAGGGTTGGCGAATGTATCTGCCTCTACGTTTTCAGGTTATCCTGTAACGGGTGGATTTTCTAGGTCCGCGGTCAATTACGGGGCGGGTGCTAGAACAGGCCTTGCTGCAATTATTACGTCGATTCTTATTGTTTTAACGCTCCTTTTCTTCACGTCTTGGTTTTATTACATGCCAAATGCCGTTTTAGCATCGATTATTATGGTGGCTGTTTATGGCTTGATTGATGTAAAAGAAGCAAAGCATCTCTTTAAAGTTAAACGAATTGATGGCTTCACCCTTTTAATTACATTCGTTGCTACGTTAACGTTAGGGATTGAAAAGGGGATCTTAATTGGTGTTGTCTTTTCATTAATCGTCTTTTTATGGCGTAGTGCGAATCCTCATATTGCTGAACTGGGCTATGTAGGTAAATTAGATGCCTATCGCAATACCGGGCGCTTTAATGAAGCGAAAACGATGAAGGATGTGTCGATCTTACGTATCGATTCCCCGTTGTATTTTGCTAACATCGCTAAAGTAGAACAACGCATCCAACAAGCGTTTCTAAAGTCAGACGATATCGAGACCGTCATTCTTGATTTTTCTGGAGTGAATGATATGGACGCTGTTGCTGTTGATCATTTTGAAGAATTGTTAAGCACGTACCGAGAAATGAATAAGACCATTTATCTATGTGATGTGAAGGGACCTGTTCGTGACATTTTGAAAAAAGCAGGTTGGTACAAAACATTTAAAGGTTTTATTGAATTTCAAGATTTAGAACATGTGTTAAGGCATATCGAGGAGTGATCAGATGGAAAAGCATCGTTTAGAAAAGCAAAATGAATCGTTCTTGCAAGAGATGAGGGAGAAAGACCCTCATTTCTTTGAGAAGCTTCAGGCAGGTCAAGAACCAGAGATGTTCGTCTTAGCATGTAGTGACTCGCGGGTCAGCCCTTCTGTCATTACGAATATGCCGCTCGGAAAGTTATTTATCCACCGAAATATTGCCAATCAAGTCAATGAATCAGATGAAAGTTTTTCAGCGAGCTTGTATTATGCCCTTAAACATTTACGTGTGAAAGATGTTCTTATTATTGGCCATACAAACTGTGGCGGAGTAAAAGCAGCTGCTGATAACAATGAAGAAGCAGAGTTAAAAACGTGGCTTACTTCGATTCATCAAGCGATTAAAGGGGCCGACTGTGAAGGTTTATGTGAAGCGGGAACGAAGCAAAATGTGCTCACTCAGATGGATCGTTTGAAGGCACACCCGATTTATCGTAAGTATGGAAACGATGTGCCGGTAGTAGGAGCGCTCTTTCATGTAGAGGACGGAAAGTTTGAATGGTTACGATAAAAAAATTTAGTTGACAATATACCTAACGGGGTATATTATAGAGAGTATAAGAAATACCCACATAAGTATATACTAGGAGGAGATTTAAAATGGAACAGAAAAAAGCAACGATGATCGTCTTTGATGGTGACTTAGATAAAGCATTAGCAAGTTTTATTATTGGAACTGGAGCAGCAGCAATGGGGAAACCTGTGACAATGTTTTTCACTTTCTGGGGTTTAAATGTGTTACGTAAAGAGCAATATGTAAAAGTAGAGAAGAACTTCGTTGAAAAAATGTTCGCGAAAATGATGCCACGTGGTCCTGAAAAATTAGGATTATCCAGAATGAACTACGGTGGAATGGGTGCGTCATTAATGAAGCGTATGATGAAAAAGCATAACGTCGTTTCTCTAAAAGAATTAATTGAAATGGCTCAAGAACTAGATATTAAAATGGTTGCCTGCACAATGTCTATGGACGTAATGGGTATTCATAAAGAAGAGCTAATCGACGGGATTGAATATGCTGGGGTAGCAACATACCTTGCAGAAGCTGAAGATGGTAATGTAAACTTATTTATCTAAGAGCTTTTTAAAAGGGTGAGGCTATATGAAGTATTTCTCAGTCACCGTATTGGCTATTATTATCGGAATAGGAGTGTTTTCTTTGTTTCAACAATCATCGAATGACGTGAAAGAAATCACAACAACAGAGCTAGAAAAACAGATGGAAACTGATTCAGAAGCCATTTATGTCGATGTTCGTGAAGTGAATGAGTATGAAGCAGGTCACGTAAAAGGCATGGAGAATATGCCTTTATCCAACTTCGCCGAAAACTACTCAGTCCTTCCGAAAGACCGCGAAATTGTGGTCTTCTGTCGCAGTGGAAACCGCAGCATGCAAGCAGCTACCTTCCTTGCAGACCAAGGGTACGCTAAGGTAACGAATGTCGAAGGTGGCATTCTTGCTTGGGAAGGCCCGGTTCAACAATAATCGAATAAGCATGAAGAACCCCTAATTACCATAGTTATAAAGGTAATTAGGGGTTTTTTCTTGAATGTATATAGAGGTATTGAATGTTAAGGGGGATGTAGGATGAATCATACGTACATGTTTACCGGCTTCCCGGGATTTATCGCTTCAGCCATTGCCGAAGAGCTAATTACATCAAGAGATGATATCAAAAAGCTTTATTTTTTAGTGCTTCCAAAGGAAATAGAAAAAGCAGAAGAGAAGTTGTCTCAGCTAAGGAATAAAGTAGGAAAGCGCAAAATTGATCTCGAATTAGTATTAGGAGATATTACGAAAAGTGACTTAGGGATAGATCCTGAAATAGCTAACCGATTGAAAGGTGAGATCGATTACTATTTCCATCTAGCGGCGATCTACGATTTAGCCGTTCCCAAAAAAATCGCCTATCAGGTGAATGTTGTAGGGACGAGACATGTAGGAGATTGGCTAAAAGAGTGCCTGAAGCTTCAACGCTATATTTACTTTAGTACGGCTTATGTGTCTGGCAGTAGAGAAGGCGTCATTTTAGAAACTGAACTCGCATGCGGTCAAACTTTTAAGAACCACTACGAAGAAACAAAATATCAAGCAGAAGTCATAGTAGAGAACGATAAGCAGACGCTGCCGACGACGATCATTCGTCCAGGCGTTGTTCGTGGGCATTCCAAAACAGGGGAGACGACGAAGTTCGATGGCCCGTACTTTGTATTAAATTTATTCAACAGGCTCGGAAAAATCGGTGCTCTCCCTTATATCGGGTCAGGTGGAGCAGATGGCAACTTTGTCCCGATTGACTATGTCATCCAAGCAACGAGTTACTTAGCACATGCGACAAAGGCTGAAGGGAAGACATATCATATTACCGACCCGAATCCATACTCAATGAAACAGGTGTATGAAGTGTTACACCAAGAGATGATCGGACGAAAACCCATTGGAAGTGTACCACTGTCTCTGTCAAAATTCTTGCTAACGCCGAAATGGATGCAGAGATGGGTTGGCGTCGAACGCGAGGCTCTCGACTACTTCACATGCATGTCCCGTTATGACTGCAGCAATACATTAACTGACTTAAAAGGATCGGGCATTACTTGTCCCCGGTTTGAAGAAACAGCAGGAACGATGGTTAGGTATTATAAAGATCATTGCAAGGTGAAGGAGAAGTATATAAAGATTTAGCGTTCAACAGAAACCAGCATCTACCTTTGAGTTTTGATATAATAAAATATAAAAAATGAGCGGGTAATACGAATGAGCAAAGAAAAAAATAATCAACAAGAACAAAACATGGAAGAGCAATTTGAGAAAGAAATAGATAAGGAAGCATTAGATGTGGTTTTTCGGTGATACGATGGTACGTTTAAGGACTTAGTAGAGCGATGAAACATCTTACTGTAGAGGTTGCCCCATAGAAAATGCTAATTAACTAACGGCATTTTCTTATGGCGACCCTAATTAAACGTTGTTGATGCGAGCTTACTGCATATTGGTTCGAATTGAAAATTATGTTAATCTTAAGATGGCAAATATTTGTCATCTTTTTTACTATTCTTTTATAGATACATAAACTTGGAGGATCATATGGGTATTTTAGAATGGATTGCCTTTGCATTATTAATGAGCACGTTGTTTGCGATTGAACGCAAGCTAAGCCGTGCGAATGAATTGAATGAAGAAATCTTGAAACAGTTGAAAAGAAAAAATATAAATGATGATAGTGATCACGACGATAGTAAGTATTAAGGGAGGGATGTAATGTGAGCCTACCGCGGTGCGTTTCATGCAACGATCCATTCACATACAGAAAGCTTTTGTTTATGTTTTTCCGAAAACAATGTCCTACGTGCAAGAAATTAAACTATTTATCTACTAAGAGTCGTATTCGAGGCAGTCGGATTGCTGTCCTATTCGTCATCTTGTACAATGTCCTACTACTTCTTAGTCAGTCCTTTATGTTAAATGTACTTGTTGGTTTTGGCATTATTATATTTATTATTCTAATTGGCCCATTCTTATATCAATTTAAAGAAGTGGAAGAGCCGTTGTTTTAAAGGGGAGGGACTATTATGCTTTGGATTGTTTTTGCACTTATTCTTACCATGTTAGCGGCAGCGGCTTTTACTGGAATTGGAGTTGGCAATGTTTCGTTGCTCCTTGCACTATTCGTTGTCGTAGCCATCGTGTTGTCTGCTGTAAAAGTAATTAAAAAGTTTAGTAGAGTGTCGTAGGAGGCGTAATACGTGAAGCTTGTTGGTTGGTTTGGGTTGTTTCATGTTTTTTTTATTGTTATGTGGATGGTTATAAATATTATATTTAGTATACAAAACCCTCTGGAATTGAACGAAGGTGAGCAGCCTTCAGTGATCGCGATTGAATATTGGAGTCAATTTCCGGGGTATCTAGGAATGGATCATGGTAGTAAGGCATTACTATTTCTGTTAAGCATCATGATACCTATTGGCTTGTATGCTTTTATAAAAAAAGTCGATAAACAGGATGCTCTTCAAAACTTGGTTGCAATGATATGCGGAGTGTTAGGATTTGTTATTTATTCGATTTCTTTTATGCTCCAAGCTACAGCCGTAGAGTACGCAATTAATACATATTCAGCGACTACAGATGAGTCTCGTCAACAGTCTGCGACCATGATTATGGAATGGACAATGTTAGAAGGCGGGTTTTCTACAAGTCTATATATCCTATCAAACTTCTTGTTAGCAGTTTGGTTAATTCTTCATGCTAAAGGGTTGACTCATCTAGGTATGTCGAGACGGTTTGTTTTGTTCAGCTATGTTGTCGGTGCATTAAATATAATCGGTTATAGCATGTCCTGGTTCTATCTTATGAGAGGGCAGCAAGTGATGCATGACGTGACTGAGGCGGTTGGGCTGTTATTTTTAGTATGGTTAGTTTGGGTAAGTGTGTCCTTGATAAGAAACGGTATGAGAAGAAAATTGAACTTAAGAACTGCTGTTTAAGTAGAACCGGCAGCTTCTAGAAAGATGATCACCAGTATAGTTATTTGGTGCCTGTCCCCGGTGCGCTAAAGTTTTAATGGATAGAGTGACTGACACCGGATCTCTTTAAAAAAATGATTGAGAATATCAGTAGAATAACCTTCCTGGGGAGGAGCAGTCATGCATCCCACAGATATTATTGAAATAATGATGGTCGGTACGGTCATAATGTTTCTCATAGTTACATCTTTTTTCTTGCGTAAGAAGTGGAGAAAGGTTTGCTGGTCCTTAGCATTAGGTGCATTAATAGTGTATTCAATGGTTTACTTTGGACGGCCTTATATCATTGATGCGAAAATTAATCAGAAAGTTGAAAAAGTGGAGTCGTATTTGGAGCAACATCATCCAAGCGAGGAATGGACCATTGTGACAGTGCCGCATCGAGAAGAAGGATATAAGCATCTCAATCCTTACTATATTGGAGTAGTTTTTGAGAGAGAACCAGATACGATTTATTATTATTGGGTAGAGAACGAGGATGATATTGAACAAATTGGTCATTCGACTAAGACGCGGTTGTGAGTTTGGCTTTATATAATATGTAAGAAACAGGAGAATGTAAATATGGAATGGACAAAAAAGATGACACGATTACAAGGATTAGTATTGATAGGAACGGTTGCATTTATGGCGGTGGCAATCATTATAGCTTCCCAATCATATTTTAGTTATCTAGAAGTAACAGAAGCGGCTAATGGTTGTTTTGATATCGGTGGTCTCCCTGTTATTGAAAAAACTGGACTAAGAATGACTTCCTTTCATTGTAATATGGAATAACTTATTTACGTAA
This sequence comes from Bacillus sp. FJAT-45037, assembly GCF_002797325.1. Classification (GTDB taxonomy): domain Bacteria; phylum Bacillota; class Bacilli; order Bacillales; family Bacillaceae_D; genus Alkalihalophilus. Next base: position 771,473 of record NZ_KZ454938.1, read on the forward strand.
TGGCTTGCGATCCTTTAGTAAGCAGGGAGTTTTTCTTTTCTTATTGAACTAGCGTGGCAGAATAGTCGAAGTAAAATGATTATTAAGGGGGGGAGAACAGTGGTTAAAAAACTATTTGGTTTTAAGGATAGGAATAAATTAGTAAATATTACTTTGGATAACATCCAAAACAAGATGTATGAAATGGGATTTTATAAGGAATTTGTTGAAGAAATAATGATTATTTTAGACAACAGGTTTAATAAATATGGTAAAGAAAAATTTCAAGAATGGTTCAACGGATTAAACTATAGATTACCAGAGGATTTTAATGATGAAAAAGTCGCTATTAAAATATATGAAAAGCATTCGCTGTTGATTGAGGAACAAGTGAAAAAATTAGAAAAAGAAACAAAATTATCTTGGGAAATACAAACAGAAGAATTAAAAAACATAAATGAAAAAGCAAGAAAAGTTCAGTTAGTAATAAGAGATAGGCTCTCAGGTATTGCCTTAGACTTATTAAACTAACGAGCAGAATACTTCAATAAACATTAATAATTCAGAAGGGGTGGTTGTGATAAATTGGTTTAGTAGTAATAGGAATATAATCATTTTTTTAGCGATAGTTATTGGGTTGTTATTATTTATACCTTCATCAATTATTTTTCAGCAACAATTAGAGAAGAAAAGTTATGAAAAAGCGGCTCATTATGATTTATCAAAAGAAAGCCTTTATAATCTTAAGTTGACTGAAAGATTAACCATATCAGAAATTGATAGCAACTTGCTTCTGCTTGAAGATGAAACAAATGAAGGCACGTTTATTGTTAATGATACTGATAGTATATCTGTAATAGATGAGCTACTGTATAGGATTGTCATATTGGGTAATGAAGTTTCGACTACAAAGGAAATAAGTTTGGATAGTGACTATGAGGATATTGTTCGTGCATATGGTGATGACTATTACAAAAGAGAAGAACAATCATTTCGTATAATCGGATACCCCGATAAAGAACTTAATGCAACTTTAGAATTCTGGATACTAAACGAAAAGCTACATAGAATTAAATTTGAAATCGACGAACCAATATAAATAAAGTTTGTGAAGGGCTGTACTTAAAGTAACGGAGGCTTTAATGAAAAAGCTAGTGCGGTAAAAATGGCAGATCATGTTGCTTCTTGCGCTAACGGAGCAGGTTCTTGTGATAAAAGATTAAGAGATGTTTCTGTTATTGAACTAACACTAACGAGGCATAGTGTAAAAAATAGAGAAGGGAAGTAATAGAATTGACAGAAAAAAACAACGTGAAAGAAAATACTAAGGTCAACAGTAAATCAGTTTTAGCTTTGGTATTGGGTGTACTTTCCATTTTTATATCACTTATAATGGCATTTGGCTTTATAACAGGAGTTATCGGAATTGTACTTGGATTTTTAGGATTGCGAGAAATAGAATTCGCTAATCAAAAGGGAAAGACTCTGGCGACCATTGGTATTTCGTTTTGTGTAGTTGGGACTCTTTTACCTGTTGTGTTTATGATATAAAATTAATTTTTATTGAAATAATGGGTGTGTTTCTGCAATAAAGTAAGGACGCATATTTTCTTTTTGTACAACCGAAAAGGGAATAAATGTTAAAATTAAAATAACGGTTATTCAAGTAACGGAGTGCTAAGAGTTGAAGAAGAAATACTTATGGAGGGTGAGATATATTGCAAACCATTAGCAACCAATCAAGTAACATAAAGTTAATAGCATATCGCAATTCTTTCTTTACTGTTTTTCTTGCTTACGCAATTTTTGTTGTATTAAATGATATGTTGTTAAATCAAGAATTAGATTATAAATTTGTTTTTTCAGTGACCTTTGTTTTAATGTTAGTTGTTTTCTATTTAACAATTTTTATTTTCAAATTTAGAAAGAAGAAGTAATTTCAATAAGTAGCTTGTGCTTTTTCAAGTAAAGGTGCTTATTGGGAAAAGAATATTTTGGAGGTGATATAATGAGTAGTTCAAAGAGAAATAAGAAATTTGAAATTGGTTTTCATACAATTATTCTTTTATTTACTATAGGTGTTATCGTATCAACAATTATAGGAGCAAGTGAACTGGATAGAGCAACTCTGTATCTAACATTAGGAATTATGATTGGTATTGGAAGTTTATATCAAATTTATAAAATTATTAAAAGCAGAAAAGAGAGCTTAAACAATTGAAGTGTTGTGAATTAATACACTTAAAGTAAAGCTTTAGTAGAACAGGGCTGACGCTTAAAAAATAGTTAAACGAACGGGTGCGTTGATGTAACAAGGTCAGCGCACTTCTTATTCTACGGAGCTGGTTACTTTAATAAAGACTCTCATGGCGATAATTGGTAAATATGGTCAAGGAGAAATATGATATTAGATTTTATTTTTGGAAATTTTTTATAGTTTGAAATGTTCTATGTAAGGGGGGATTTATTATCTTTGCAATTACAATTGCTCTTTTCACCTTTATATTCGGGGGGGAATATTTCTTAAAGAAAAAATTAAATGTCAGTAAGGAAGACTACGGTATTGTAAATGAGCTTCATCTGTATATACGTGTTGCCATCGTAGTTGTATCCATCTTACTAATACCTGTAGTAGATAAATGCATTTTATTAGTTTCTGGTTCTGCTAGTATATATTTTTTGATGGAGACTTTTGTGGCTTGGCGATGAATTATTTTACTAAATTATTATTGTTTTTACTGATATATGCAAAGTTAGCAGTACACTAATAAAGTAATTAGGTTTACTTCAGTAAAATAAGGTATATTATATTTGTTGAATAGATTCTTTTTAAAGATGAGAAAAGTAGGTGAACAAAGTGGGAAAATATCAATTAGATGCCAAAGGTCAGGTCGCTGTGACAAAGTTTCATGAAAAACAGAAGTCTGCCAAATTTGATAAAAAGCAGCAACTTGAAAAAATACGTATGGAGTATTTGAAAAAAAAGAAAAAACAAACAGATAAATAATATGAATGAAAACATAGGAAGACTAAAATCTCCCTATGTTTTTCTTATTCGAAGTTCTTTTTTCAATTGATGGTAGAGTTAATTATTCCCATAAATTTAAGATTCTGTTTCTGCCAAAGTATGTACCACAAAATGACAAAAAATGTACCAAAGAATGACAGGTTGCTTACCACTGTACTCCTAATGATTGTAGGCTAACAGTAACTCTTGTATTACATAGTAAACTAAATTTTGTGCAACAATGCCGCTATTTTATAATTTCACACAGCCGTTAATATTACCAACAGTTCTACTATGCTTTTTTTGTTAAGTTAAGAAGGTAGAATAGAAGAGATCATTCGATTTAGAGAGAATAAGAGGGGGGAATGAAATGAATACATACTGTAAGAGTGCATTAAACCAAATAAAAATAGCATTAACAAAAACTATCGAAATAATGGACCAATTAGATGAGGGCGATTTACTAAAAAGACCATCCTCTGATAAACATTCAATAGGTGAGTTGTTAGAACACATTGCAAATATATGCAAAGCAGATTTACTAATTGTAAATGGTGCTACACAAGATGAAATGAATCAATTTTATTCATCTGTCGAATACAGGGGGATAAATGAAATAAAAACTGGTATTCTAAATAACTTTGAACAACTTGAAGAAAGCTATTTGAAATATTCGGAGATAGAGCTTCAACAAGAAATTACTTCATTTTGGGGTGTTTCATATTCAAGATATGAATGGTTATTAGAAATTTTAGCTCACGTTTATCATCACAGAGGTCAATTACACTCTATACTTGTTCATTGTTATAACAAAGACCCAAAAATATTATTGTTCGAATAAAAATTCTGGAGACCTGTGGCGTTTGCCCCCAGTGCGGTAAAGTTGTAATGGGTAGTGGACTGACAACACCGCATTTCCTGCTAATCATAAGTGTAAGAGGAATTCAGAGCCTGGGTACAACAGAATAAAATATATCCAGGCAGGGAAATTATTTTCCATGCTTTTTTTTGCAACTTTCTTAGGCTAAATAACGTATATGTAAAGGGTTATCTTATTGAAGAGGAGTGAGGGTATGAACGAAATCATCGCAGAACTTGAACAGTTAAATATGGCAGTCATCCTGCCTTTTCTTATCATTCAACTCATATTGATGATTATTGCTTTATTTGATTGGTTTCGGATTGAGAAGACGAATGGTCCTAAATGGATGTGGCTCTTTATTATTGTGTTCGTAAATATAATTGGTCCAATTCTGTACTTTGTGATTGGTAGGAGGCAAGAGTAATGTCCTTTTTTGAAGTAGATCAATTAACGAAAAAATTTGGAAAAACGACTGTCGTAGATCGAGTTTCGTTCAGCTTAGAAAAAGGACGCTGTGTAGCATTACTTGGTCCAAATGGGGCCGGTAAAACGACAACTCTAAAAATGCTCACTCAGCTACTAAGATCAACAAATGGGACGATTCAAATGGAGGGATTTGAGCAAAATGCCGATCTCAGAACGAAAATCGGTTATTTACCACAATATCCTGTCTTTCATAACTGGATGAGTGGTAGAGAGTTTTTAGAATATGTCGGCAAGCTCACACACCTCAAACCTACAGAAGCAAAGATACGAGCGGGTGAACTCTTGGAAATGATGGGGTTAGCTGATGCTGCCAATCGACGTATTGGGAAATATTCTGGTGGAATGAAGCAGCGGCTAGGTATTGCTCAAGCAATTATTCATCGTCCCAGCCTTCTCTTATTAGATGAACCAGTTTCAGCTCTTGATCCATTTGGACGGCGTGAAGTGTTAGAACTGATTCGAGAATTAAAAAAGGATACAACCATTCTATTTTCGACCCATGTTTTAAACGATGCCGAGGAAGTAAGTGATGACATCATTATTATTCATCAAGGGGAGATCAAGGTTGCTGACCGTCTCGATACTCTTCAAGAACAACATCAGCAGCCGATGATTTCCTTGCAAACAAAAGCCCCGATTCAACCATTGATTAAAGAGTGGGAAGACTGGGACGGGATCACTGATATCATGTATGAGGAGTACGCAGCTAAAGTTGTCGTAGCAGACATAGAGGCGGTAAAGAAGAGAATGCTCGCTGCTATCGTCGCAAAAGATATCCCTCTCGTTGCTTTTGAAGTTCAGAAATCATCACTGGAAGATTTATTTATGAAGGTGGTGAGGGGATGAGACAATGGCTCGTATTATTTCAAACGGAATTTCTGGAGATGGCCCGGAACTTTAAGATCATTTGGCTTCCACTTGTCTTCATCTTGTTAGGAATGACCGATCCTTTAACGACTTATTACATGCCGCAAATCCTCGAGATGTCAGGTGGCTTACCAGAGGGGGCCGTTTTTGAAATGCCACTTCCTTCTGCACCAGAAGTACTAATGATGACAGTGTCGCTACTGAATCTGTTAGGTGTTCTCATCATCGTCTTAGCTTCGATGGGAACGATTGCTGCTGAGCGAAAAAGTGGTCTAGCTGGTATGATTTTAGTGAAACCAATACCTTACTCTTATTATATAACAGCAAAATGGGCTGGATTAAGTGTAGTTGGCCTTGCATCGGTATTTTTAGGCTATTTAGCGGGTTGGTACTACGTCACACTCTTATTTGAACCGATCTCTTTTGGGTTATTTTTGCAAAGTTATCTGCTGTTAGCGTTATGGTTTTTATTTATTTTTACGCTCGTGATTTTCTTTAATACGGTGGTCAAAGTGCCAGGGTTCGTCGCATTTGTTACCCTCGCAACCATTATTATTTTATCTGTGCTAACGAATACATTTGACACTTGGATGAGATGGAGCCCTGCACAGCTAACTGGAAATGTTGGCTCGTTGTTGATCGAGGGGAGAAAATTTGAGGATCTTTGGCTGACGGTTACAGTTACGCTTATTCTTGTAGTTGGATTAATGTTCAGTGCGGTTACAATTTTACGAAATAAAGAGTTAGCTGAATAGCTTCTAAACCACATTGGATCTTTGATGTCTGACCTCCGTGCGCTAAAATTCAAACAAGAGAGAGACTGATACTAGATTTCGAAGAAGGGGAAGCAGCGTTGAATGTGGGTGTAGAGGTATTGCAGTAGTTTAGGATGTAGTAAGGAAACTTCATATCTCAATAATTAAGAGACGGTAATCGTGCAGATTCCGTCTCTTAATTTGTTTAATTCTTTAATAATAATTTTACTCTTAGCAAATTTTCTTCCTTAAAACACTCAAAAAAATAGCTGTCCCCGTCAGTGCGAAGATTTCGGAACGCTAAAAGGAAGAACCGATCTTTCTTGAAAAATAATACTAAATAAGAATGTACTTTTTGGAGAAAAACACCATTTATTTAACTGTTTCATACGCTACATCTTTGGAATTTGGCATAGTTTTTAATCGGAATGGACAGATTAACTTAAGAATCAGTTCATAGTAAGGAGTATAAAATGAATATCAAAAAAATTAGGCAACTCCTTTTTCCGAAGAGAGATTATCAAAACAAAAACAGTAATCATAATGTAAGTGAGATTAACCGAACAGAAAAGCCAACTCTTGAACATACACTTCACGAGTTTGATCGTTGTGAAGACCTAATCCATAGGACATTTCCGACAAAGGACATACATATTGTTTACTTTGAACATTTAGTTGATAACGATGAGTTGAATCGTGAAGTTATTAAACCATTTTCGCAAATTCGAGCAGATGAAGTTAATGCACTTTTACATGAATCACAATTTAATAAAGTAGATGACACAAAGGGCTTCATTAATGGCATTTTAAAAGGATCGATTGGTATCTTTTTTTCAAGAGATACTTACTTGATTGATGTTTACGGTCCCCCATCCCGAAATATCATTGAGTCTGAAACTGAATCCATCATTACGGGCCCTCATGATGGATTTATTGAATCGATTGGGTCAAATTTATCGCTTATTCGCAGAAGAATTCGTAGTTCCCATTTAAAAACAATTAAGTTATCAGTCGGTGAAATCACAAAGACGGATGTTTATATTCTATACATTGAAGGTATTGCCGAGATGGAAATGGTTGATGATTTAATTCAAAGGATCAAAGATATTGAATATGATGGTATCTATGATTCAACTATGTTAATACAACTAATTGATGATTCTCCCTATTCTCTTTTTCCACAATTTCTAACGACAGAACGACCAGATGTTGCTACATCAAAGCTACTCTCTGGGAAAATCGTTGGAATTTCAGATAATAGTCCAACGGTTTTTTCAGCGCCAACAGCTCTATTTGAATTTTTCCAATCTCCAGATGATTATTATAATCGATGGGTTGTAGGAACTGTTTTAAGGTATTTACGGTATTTAGCCTTTGTAATAACCATCATTTTTACTGGCTTATATGTTTCTGTTACAACCTTTCATTATGAAATGATCCCTGAATCACTATTAATAACACTTTCGGAATCGAGGAAACAAGTTCCTTTTCCTCCACTCATTGAAGCTTTAGTGATGGAGACTACACTAGAATTATTGAGAGAAGCGGGAGCGAGATTACCTTCGAAGGTTGGTCAGACGATTGGGATCGTCGGAGGGATTGTGATTGGACAAGCCGCTGTCCAAGCAGGCCTTACTAGTAATATTTTAATTATAGTCGTCGCAACTTCGGCTATCGCCTCATTTGTTATTCCGAGCTATATCATGAGTGGATCGATACGTATTATTCGGTTCGGACTAATTATTCTAGCAGGAGTATTTGGGAACTTTGGAATCTTAGTTGGTATCACAATACTTATTATCCACCTTTCGAAGCTTACAAGCTTACGCGCATCATATTTAACACCAATAGCACCCATGTATATAGAAGATTGGAGAGATATTCTTTTGCGAGCTCCGTATTCAATGATGAAAGGTAGGCCTGCAGAATCAAAAACATCTAATGTCACAAGGAGCAAGATGAGGAGATAGGAGGAGACCCAATGAATGAAAAATTACACTACATCCATATTATTATATTAATATACATGATTCAGTCTGGGGCTGTTATATTTACCCTCCCTAGAGTAACAGCTGCAGCATACGGTACAAACGGCTGGCTGGCTTTGCTCCCAATTTCTTTGATAGTTATTTTTAATATTTATATAATCTCATTTGTATATAAATTAGGTGAGGGTAGAGACATTTTTTCGATAATGGAGTCAGCTATACCAAAAATACTTCTATTTCCATTATATATATTTCTTATAATCGTTTGGTCGCTATTAGGGTGCATGGTAGTTAATTATTATGTAAATTTGTTTCAACTTGTTGCTTTGCCAGGCACCCCACAATATTTATTAAAATTAATATTATCTTTAGTCGCTTTTTTATTTGTTATAAAGGGCATCTACAATATGGTTAAAGCGACCACCATTTTTTTTATATTAACGATTTGGACAGTAATAGTAGTGCTTTTTCTTTTCCCGAAATTTGAAATTAGTCGGTTTACACCTTATTTATTTCGGGGAGACACGGCATTTATTACAGGTGGTCTCGATATTTATTCGTCTTTCTTAGGGTATGAACTTGTTCTTCTCCTTTTTCCTTTTGTTGATCGCAAAACTAAATTATTCAAAGCCGTAGTTTTTGGTACATTGATGACGACAACTGTTTACATAATTGTATGTATTACTGCTTACGGATTCTATAGTTTTGAACACTTGTTAAAGCTTAGATATCCCGTAATAAATATGTTAGCTTATGTTGAGCTACCTTTCATGGAACGATTGGAGTCCTTAATTTTCAGTTTTTTCATTATGAAGATCATTGTTACTACAGGTCTATTTTATTGGGTTGCTAGTGAAACGTTACAGAGGTTACTCCCAAAAATCCCTAATTCCCTAGCAGTTTTTATCGTAATTCTGTTTTCTTATCTAATTTCCTTTATTCCCAATACAATGAATGAAGTTATGAATTGGTTGACATTCTTGGCAAATATTGAGATTGGAATAACTTTTATCCTTCCTCTACTATTAATTACAATACTCGTTATAAAAAAATCAAAGCAAAGTGAGCGTAATACGAATGGTTAATAAAATTATTATCATTGCTTTGTCAATTACTCTGATTCTTACTGGCTGCGCCGATATACAATTAGTTGAAGAGATTGGTTTTATCAATATTGCTGGATATGATCTTTATGAAGAAGGCGAAAGTAATAAAACTAACCCTCGAACTTATCAAATCACTTTCGGGATTCCACTTATTGACCCTGACAAAACAAAGCCAAGGGAAATTTTACAAACAGTTGGCCATACGAGTAAAGAAGGACGAATGAACTTAGCTAGAAAAACAGATCGATCCCTTGTCAGTGGCCAGTTGCGGACAACACTGTTTGGGATTGATTTGGCAGAGAAGGGAATTCTGGATATATCAGATACGATGCTTAGAGATCCTACGATCGGTAGTAGAGTTAAATTAGCCATCGTTAATGGCAGAGCGAATGAGTTATTAGCAAAAGAGTATCCTGAACACCCCAAAGTGGGCCCATATGTAGATATGCTACTAGAACAAGGAGCAAAATCGAGTGTTATACCTGATACGGACTTGTATCAATTTACAACAGATCTTTTAGAAAGAGGCATTGACCCTATTATCCCAGTGATTAAAACGGGAGAAAAAGAAGTCATAATTGACGGCATTGGGTTACTAAAAGGGGACAAATATATAACGAAGATTAACCCACAAGATACGTTTTCGTTTTTGGTTTTGTATCAAAATTTCAATACTGGAGAGCTTAAATTGTCTCTTCCAAATGAAGAGGATAAACAAGAAGATCTTGTCATTTATAGTTCGTTTAGAAGTAAGAGAAAAATAAATGTTGTGAGTACTACTGAGCCATTTGAAGTTACTATAGACGTTAGTTTAAAAGGGAATATTGTTGAATATCACGGTTCACTTGATTTGGAAACTGAAGAAGACCAAGAAAAACTAAAAGTAAATAGTGAACGGTTTATTGAAGCAAAAACAGCCGAGATTATCAAAACATTACAAAAAAATAATGTCGATAGTATTGGATTAGGCAAAAACATTCGTAATAGCATTAGTTATGAAGATTGGGAAAATTTAGATTGGGAAGGTATTTATCCAGATGTAACTGTAAATATCAATGCCAATGTCAATATTCGTGACTTCGGATTGATCCAATAATGCATTTTAACTGTTTTTCAGAAGAAGTCTTACTCTACAAGCGTAGCCTAAAGGATCGAAAACAATGCTTTGATAAAAAGGCGGATCTGTGGTGTCTGACCCCCTAGTGCATAGGAGTGTATCCAATCCATTAGCAGATTATTTCATAAGCATGGCAATCGACTTGTCTACCATGCGATCATTCCTAGCTAAAATTGTACTCACTGGAACTAGCCCTGGAATTTTTAGCGAAATGATTAGCAGAACACGAGTGAAATTGAAATAAAGTTCGGATAGATTCGGATCTTATATTGTGGTGAGCGCCGAATTTGTGGCGCTCACTTTATTTTATGTTGCCCTCGGCATCGTATTTGTTGCACTTTCTCACTTTAGTGCGGTAATATGTGTATGGACGTAATTCGACAAAAACTGTAATGATGTTGACAACAACTGTGAGAGAAACCATGTAGCATAACTAAACTAAGAGAACTTTTGAACCGATTGCAGAACGGTAGGTTTTTTCTGGAGTCTGTATGCAGATCTCAGAACTAAATTTTCTTAATAATGGAAGTTCGGTGGTTTCTTTTATCCGTTAAAATAGTACAAAAATATCTTATGATTGGAGTCTCAGCATGAACATTTCTCAAATTTTAAAAGGACAAGTACTATCTACTTTTGGTCCTGCTCCAAAAGAGGTTACACACATAAATTATGACTCTAGAAAAATAACGAATCATGGCTGTTTTGTTTGCATTAAAGGAGACAATACAGATGGACATTTATACATTGAGAAGGCAGTGTTACAAGGAGCAGTTCAGATTATCGGGAACGATCAGGATGTAATGATAGAGAACGCAAAGCGGTATTCTGACGTTCAATTTATTCTTGTCAAAGAACCTAAAAAAGCACTTGCTATTTATTCCTCTTATTTACAAAGTCATGCTCATAAACAGATGTCTTTAATTGGGGTAACAGGTACATTTGGTAAGACAACGATTACTGCTTATATTCGGAACTTGTTAAATGGTTTAGGAATTAAAACGGGTTCCATAGGTACCGCTGGTGTTTGGGATCATGAAAGTTCACTTTCTATCCACAAAAGCACACCTACAACACCAGAATCATCCGATCTGCACGCCTATATAAAGCTAATGAGAGAAAGGAATATTTCTTCTGTAGTAATGGAAGCAACATCCATAGGTCTTGATCAAGAAAGGCTATTCGGAATAGATTTCGACATTGCTGTGCATTCCAATCTCCATCCCGAACATCTTGATTATCACGGAACGTTTGAGCAATATAAGAAAGCGAAACTAAGTTTATTTGAACAAGCAAATGTGGCTGTAGTAAATACTGATGATGAGGGTATGAGTAAGGATATAATTTCTATGTTTGAAGGGGACCTTTGGACATACGGAATTCTTCATAACGCTACCATTCAAGCAAAAAATCTGGAAGCTACTTCAGAAGGCAGCTATTTTGATTTGCTTATTAAAGATCAACAGTACCATATTTTTTTACCAGTACTTGGTACACACAACATTTATAATTTCCTTGCTAGTCTTTGTGTATGTCTCGCAAAAGGGGTAACGCTCAAAGAACTTTATCCCCTCTTTCTTAAACTTGAAGGGCCTCCAGGGAGACTTCAACTAATTTCTGAGTTCACCAATCGAAAAATGATTTTTGATTTTTCTCACACGCCATCCGCTCTAGACAACTTACTTAAAACAATAAAGCCCATCCCTTACAAACGATTAATCATCATGATTACTGGCATTGGCATTAGAGAAAAATCTCTTCGGGCACCTATAGCGAAAGCGGTGGAGGGGAGAGCGGATGAGATTGTTGTCACAGCTGATCACCCTGGCGATGAAGATCCGTTGGTTATTGTTAACGATGTGATAGCTGGGTTTGAGACTACAACAGAGAATGTTCATCCCGTGACAAATCGTGGAGATGCTATTAAGAAAGCTATGGGGCTCACTCAAGAGGGAGACCTGATATTAATAACCGGATTATGTATGGAAGAATTCCAAATTATTAACGGGAAGAAAGTTCCTTATTATGATTATGACCACGTTAAAGAATTTTTGGACAGTAACAATCCTCAAAAACATCTTCAGATAAATTCTGTTTGTAAGTGAGCAAAAGATCACTTGAGAAAAAAGTGGATCTGTGGTGTTTGAAACCCAGTGCGCTAAAGTTTTAAAGGAGAGAGGGACTGACACTAGAACTCTACAGTCAAATTCACCGCATAAAGTGCAAGACGAAGCATGGCGAATTCTCGCCATGCCCTTTTTAGTGGTTTAGAAAACCCCTGGCTATGCCGGGGGTTCTGGAGAGCTTTCAGCGTGGTAATAAAAAAACCTCACTACATGATAAGATATAGTTGGTTTCCCGACCACTACATCTCCTCATAGAAGGAGGTATGCCCTGTGAAGGACATGAACAGTTTAGCACATACCACGTGGAATTGTAAGTATCACGTAGTCTTTGCGCCAAAGTACAGACGACAGATTATTTATGGAAAGTATAAACAAAGTATTGGAAAGATTATCAGAGATTTATGTGAACGGAAAGGTGTCGTATAGAGTAATTTTTGAAGGGATAGAAAAACTTAAATTAAAGCCAGGTACTTTTGAATTTGAAGCGATTGCCGATTTTTCTTTGGATTCAGATGATGTTTTAGGAACAAAAATAGAAATTCTAGTTTCTGACATTCAGGAAGTTGAATAATTCCTTATTCTACTATCGGGTTCGTATCTGGAGTAAGAGATACGCTCTTTCGCTTTTGGAGCAGGTTAATGGAATATGCTATCTAATCATTGAAGTGATATCATTTCATAACATATATAGAATCAATGAGAAGACTGCGCTTCCCATTTAGATGAAATTTTATTTATATTATTACTGACTTTAACCCACACTAACGTAAAAGAGATAGTTGGAAGTGGGTAGATAATGATGACTGATGAACAAGGGAAGCGACTAAATGAGATATTAGATTTACAAGAGATGATTGTTTCCATGTGGTTGGACTATTGGAAGGACTTCTCTTATTTTGATACAGGTCCATTCTGGGTCATCGTTGCGATGTTAGTTTTGCCTCTTGTTTTAATTTACTTTAAAATCGATCGAACAAAGGTTTTTCAAATTGGATTTTATGGATTCAATATACACACTTGGTTTACTTATTCAGATGCCATTGCATCGACAACAGGTCACGTATATTATCCATTTCAGGTGGTACCAGTTTTGCCAGTTAACTTTGCCTTGGATGCTTCACTTGTCCCTGTCACCTTCATGTTGGTATATCAATGGTGTATAAATAACAATAAGAATGTATTCCTTTATGGTGTATTAACGAGTGCTGTTTTCTCTTTCTTACTTAAGCCAATTATGGCTGCAGGGGATTTAATCAGATTAGATCATGGTATGAATTATTTTTATCTCTTTCTCAATTATCTAGTCATCTTGATTTTGGCAATTGTAATAACCAGGGTCTTTATCTACTTAAAACACCATCCCAATATTCATAAGAATAAATAAGTGTAATGTAGTTTTTATTCTAAAAGGTCAACTTTAAATTTTTGGTAGGCTAATGAGATCAAAAGGAAAAAAATCTTTTTTTTGAAAACCGAGAATCCATTACAATTTATACAGTTTTAAAAGAACAGCACTTTAACCAAGTGCTGCTCTTTTATGTCCCAGCCTCTTAGCCCGAAGACTCCATCTGATTGGATTCTGTAAGCTTTCAGTGTTTGAGTGAGAACCCTTCGATTTGTTTAACAGATTCATAGGTTTAGTATGCTTGTGATAAGAGCGTGTGATCCCTCCTGTACAAGCCTTTATACAGGAATTATTGACGATTTTATTCGAAAAAAATACAAAATAGATTAATCTAAAAAGGAAATTAATGTTAAACTATTGTGGGAGAATAATTGAATTAGAATCTTGAGAGTGGGGCTTGGGGATTTTGAAGAATTTATTTATGATATTAGGGATAGGAATATTTTTTGTGCTTTCAGGTTGTAACAAAAATATTGATGCTTCTCATTTCATGTGGAACGATATTATATATATTGCTACATATGAACCTATCTCAGAAGAAGAGATTATCGAAGAGATTGGGATGATTTCAAGAATTGTTGAAGGTACAGCAAAGGAAAGCGGGGAGGCAAAAGGTATTGTTCAAGGTACGAGACTGTATCAAATAAAAGGAAGAGAGATTTCATCTGGCAAAAACGGTTATATTGCGTATGGAATAGACGGAAAATTTTATATTGCAAGTAAATATAATCAATAGTTTAGATGTTATTTATCTAACGGAGCAAAAAAGTTCAGTGTACTTAAAATTTATATTAAATAAAGAAGGAAGGGTAGAAAATGGTTTATAAAGCAAGAACTCCAAGAGCCGTCTTAGGAGTCTTATTAGCATTAACAGTGGTGTCGATTATAAGTTTAGAGTACTCCTATATGTTATGGTTACTACATTATCAAATTATATTTGCTACAATCCTTTTATTGTTAACCTTTATTAAATATGAATTTAAAATAGATAATGGATATTTGGAATATCATATATTTTTCTTGACAATACCCATCTACAAGAAAGTATTAATTCCCAATGAAATAAGTCAAATGAACTTTAAACGTATTGGTTGGGAAAAATGTGCGATTATAAACGTCAAAAGCGGGTTTAACATTCGAGTTATTAATTTTGCTCCAAACAGTGTATTTAAAGATTTAATTGATTTTGCTCATAATAATAGTATTCCAATATCTAAAACAAAGGATATTTTGATTTTAGGTAAATAAATTTTCTTAGAAGAACGGGTGCGTTGATTTACTAAGATCAACGCACTTCTTATTGCACTCACGAGTGGGTTAACTGATTAAAAATTTGTGTGACTTTCTCAAAACTCTTATGGTCATTAACTGTAAAGGGAGGTTGCCGTTCTAATGGTTATTTGGTAGTGCTTTAACCATATAAGAGATGCATCTTTTCTCGTTTTTCCCGTGTTATAAAATGTACCGATCGTTCAATTGATAAAAAGGGGTCTGAAACACAGTGAATAATCGCGATAGTAAGGTTTTTAAATCGTTCATTTGTTTTCTATTACTCTGGATTTTACTTGGATATAATCCTCCACCAACATTTTCTGCAAGTGAACATATCTTTTCAGAAAATAAATTAGAGAATTATCTAAAAGAAAATAACAATGATATCGCTGGTTTAGCAGCAATTGTGATAGACGAAGATGAAGTAATTTACAAAATGGAAGGTTATGCAAATATAGAAGAACAAATTTTAATTAATGAAAATACTGTTTTTGAATGGGCATCCGTTTCTAAAATTCTAATTTGGATTAGTGTTTTACAATTAATCGAAAAAGGAGAGCTTGATTTAGAAACTGATATTAAAACTTACTTGCCAAATGATTTCCGCTCCAAGATAAAATTTGAGGATTCAATCACGATGCATCACTTAATGCATCATACAGCGGGATTTGATGACAGTTTTACAGATTTAATGATTCATAGTCCAACCAACAAGAACACATTAAGAGAAGTACTCGAAGAAGCAGATATTAAGCAGATATATCCTCCTGGTGATGTTGTTGCTTATTCAAATTATGGAAGTGGCCTTGCTGCCTATATTGTTGAAAAAATCAGTGGTCTAGACTACCAGGAATACATACGGAAGAATATTTTTGAACCACTTCAAATGACAAAAACAGCAATAGATCCCGAACAAGACGATAACAAATGGGTGAAAGAACAGAGGGGAGAGGTGCAGGGATATTCGAATGCACGGCAATTAATTGAACCTAATTTATACTCGATTCCCATGTATCCGATAGGTAGTGCTATGGGAACAGCTTCAGATTTACAAAAGTTATTACAAGTGTTATTAACTGAAGATGGAACCCCTTTATTTAAAGATGAAAAAACGATTGATATCATGTTTGAACCAACATTATATTATCCGGAAACCAATATTCCCAGGGTCGCAAACGGTTTATTTTATTTACCATCGAAAAGTCATCATGTGTATGGTCACAGTGGGAATTCCAAAGCCTTTAGCTCCTCTTTTTATGTAGATAGAAAAGAACGTATCGGAGTTTTAGTGCTGACAAACATTAAAGATGAAAGTACTTTCACATCGGGGATACCTGAAATCATTTTTGGTGAGTATGCACATGTTGAAAATGACGTAATTTTGGAAACCGCATCTCAATGGAATGGTATTTATGAGCCGGCTCGGTTGCCCAGCTCTGGATTTAGTAAGGTGTACGGATTATTTTTAAGAGGTAAAACGAAACATAGTGGATCAAATCATTTAATTATGAACGGCTTACATTATTCACAGCTAGAACCAGGCATTTACAAAACAGAGAATGGTCCCAGTTTGTACAGTCTAGATGTTTATTCAAAACATCCGAAAATGAAAAACATGTTATCTAATACATATTCGGATTTACTTTACGTTCCTTATTATAAACATCTCCTAGAGTGGGGAGGAATGATTCTAGGAGTATTAGCTATACTGCTTTCTTTCATCTATGTTATCGTAACTTCTTTTAAAAGGATATGGAATAAAAAACCTCTGCACACGTTCCTTTTTAGTCAACATGTTTTAAATCTACTTATGTTTATGAACGTTCTTTGGATAGGTTATAAGACAGTATCAATGGTCAGTTATGCCACCCTCAAACCATTTTTAACTTTCAATCTTATATATCTAGTTATAGCTCTTGTTAATAGTGGATTTTTAAGTGTTAAGATAAAAAATCAAAGTTTAAGTAAACGTGAAAAACTGGTTTGGATTATGACAATTGTTTTGACATTAATTTTATGTGTAAACATTTTGTATTGGGAGTTTTATTATTAGATCTTTGTTGTCTGACCTCCAGTGCACTGATTCTCACTCTTATAAAAACCTATCGATGGAGCTGCCAATTTGGTGGCTCTTTTTATTTGTTAGCTAGGTAGGAGCCTAATTAAGATGAAGTTCCCAATTGAAGTTACGTTCTTAAAACATGGGCATATGATGCTTTATCAACTTTTAAAGGAGATGAACAATTTGCATTATGAACCGAACGGGAATTTATATCCTTATTATGCGAAATTAAACCATGGAAACGAATACAGAACAGAGCAACAAATGGCGGCCGATGAACTCTTTGCAGCTATTAAGAGAGAAGCCTCGGCGATTGACCTTTATCATCGATTAGCTGATGCTGCACCAGATTACGATCATCAAGAAAACCTTCTTTATGCGTTAGAAGGAAAGCAGGCTTATTTGGACCATTTTACGAACCTTTATACGTATCTTTTAGGAACAGAGCCTACCTATGAGGTTGATTCAGTCTCTGTGGATAGCTATCAAGATGGTTTGCAAAAAGCGTATGAGATGGAAGTTGAGGCTGTAAATGATTATTATAGAGCATGTTTACTTCCTCAGCATCTAGAGGTTCATAATAGCTTTCTTTGGGCTTTGGAGGGTGAACAAGAAAATGCACAACGACTAAGTTCATTATACGAAGATATCCAAAATCGAATACAAGACTACGGACCAGAACCGTTGATCATTGATATTGAAGAAGTGACAAAAGAAAACACCAATTACCGAACGACATTGTGGACGGGTGATCATTTGCAAATTACCTTGATGAGTATTGAGGTTGGGGGAGACATTGGCTTAGAAACGCATCCAAACCTTGATCAATTTATCCGGCTTGAAGAAGGACACGGATTTGTGCAAATGGGGGATGTGCCAGATAATTTATATATCGAACAAGAGGTCTACGATGACTATGCGATCGTGATTCCGGCTGGCAAGTGGCATAACTTAACGAACATAGGTGATACTCCAATCAAGCTGTATTCAATCTACGCGCCACCAGAGCATCCGTTTGGCACCATTCATGAGACGAAAGAAATCGCAATGGCTGCTGAAGAAGATCATCAGTACTAATCATTGCGCACGTAAGGAGGGCAAGTTGGAAGGGAACACATCATAAAAAATTGGTGTGTTCTTTTTTTAGATTGAGAGGTTGAGGTTATGTGCTGAAAAATATAGAGGATTCAGGGTGATTTAGTAGAATAACTGACATAATGGCTATTAAACGATGAAGGAGGGGAACGGCTATTTTAATGAAGAAAGATGTGGAGCAAAGGGTCGTCAATGGGGTACAAATGGTCAATGGAAAGATGTCATTTCAACGTGTGAAACTAAATGTCCATTGCTTTTTCGTGGATGGAATTCTCATTGACACAGGGGCAAAGTCACTCGAGCGATTATTTAAGCCCTTTTTTACGCGATTGGATATTGATAAAGTCGTCATCACACACTTCCATGAAGATCATACGGGTGGTGCGGCTTTTTTACAAAAAGAGCGTGAGTTACCCATTTTCATGGATAATACGATGCTTCACTCATGTATAACGAAGGCAAATTATCCACTCTATCGCCAATTGTTTTGGGGGAGACGTAAACCATTTCGCGCTGAACCGATCGGTGAAACATTTCAATCTCGAAATGCATCATGGCAAGTCATCAAAACGCCAGGACATGCGATAGATCACCTTTCCTTTTTAAATAAGCAAACAGGACAGCTTTTTACGGGGGATCTATATTGTCAAAAAAAGACAAAGGTGGTACTTAGAGAAGAAAATGTGCTAGTGACAATTGATTCCTTAAAGAAGACCTTAACCTATGATTTTGATGAGGTGTTTTGTAGTCATGCAGGCCACTTGAAGAATGGACGAACAGCAATAAAGAGTAAGCTAGATTATTTATTGGATCTACAAGGAATGATTTTGAAATTGTATGAGGAAGGGAACACTCCTGAAGACATTAATGCGGAATTGTTTCCAAAAAAATATCCGATCACCACACTTTCATCTGGAGAATGGGATTCAATCCATATTGTTCGAACGATTATTAATGAAAAGGATCAAGTACTTTCTTTATCATCAGGAACATAAGTGAGTGATTGCTCATTCAGAAAGCTGTTATAAATCCAACAAGTCTGCGGATCATTCATTTGCGAGCTGTTCAGTTATTAATAAACGCGTACTTTTGGACAAGCAACAAAGTAATAAAAGGCTTACCTGAAAAACTTCGGGCAAGCCTTTTAGTCTACATTGTATTAGAGACCAGCCATCTCATTTATTTAAATGCTTTAGTGCTTCTCTTTGGCTTAATGGTTTTAAAGATGTTTCTGAAACGAATAGTTTTACACGATTAGGATTGGATTTGGCATATTCACGTAAGGACCAGCCAATTGCTTTCTGAACAAAAAATTCATTGCTCTCGGACCTTCTTTGTATGTAAGCAAAAAGACGATCTTCATTTGTTTTTTCTTTATATTTTAATTGAAAGAGAATGGCGGTTCTTTGAAGCCACATTTGATCATCGTTAATCCATTGATCAGCATATTGATTGACGAGATCTGGATATTCGGTGAACAAGTACCCAAAGATATTCGGAGCGAGCGTATCAACCGTTTCCCACCATGATTTCGAAGTAATTAAAGGTGATAGCCACTCCATATCTTCTGGAGTAAGACTCTTTTTAGAATGTTGTAGGATATCTAAGGCAGCATGCTGATATTCTCGTGCTGGGAGATTCCAAAGCGAGAAAATGACCTCTTTTAATGATTCTCTTTCAGGTAGACCATGCACCTTTATATGTTCCTTTATTAATTGCTTGCGAATCGGTGTTCTAATACCAAGACATGTAAATTGATTACGTAAGTAGTTTTCTGACCACTCGGCATACACTGCATCTTTATGTTCGATGAATTGGTCGACAAGCTGTTGCACATAGGAATTGTCCATTGGTTATTCAAGCCTTTCTTTATATACAATTGACTGCTTTTATTGATATACGTTTAGTATAGTACATCTACTAACTCTATAGACAGAAAAGCCCTTGAAATCACATGATCAAGGGCTCTTAATCTTACTGTTTATTTCTTCATCAATAAATACATAAAGTAAGGTGCACCAATCAGGGCAACCATTATCCCTGTTGGAATCCCGTTAGGCTCGACTAAGTTTCGTCCAACCGTATCGGCTAATACTAATAGCCATCCGCCAAGCAGGAGGGCTATTGGAATAAAGAGTTGATTGCGAGGTCCAACAAGTGCTTTTGCGATATGGGGAGCCATAAGTCCGATGAACGCAATTCCCCCTGTCACTGAAACTGCAGATGAGGCAAGCGCGACTGCAGTTAGAAGAAGGACAAAACGTTCACGCTCGATTAGAATGCCAACACCAATAGCAGCAGGTTCGCCTAGCCCCATGATGTTCAGCCGGTTTGCTTTATATAATGTGAATGGGATTAACACAACAAGCCAAGGGAAGATCGCCCAAATAAACGGCCAGTCGGCACCCCATACATTTCCTGCAAGCCACCTCGCAATGAAGTCGACTTTAAATGGATCAACCGATGAGATGAGCAAGATCATGACACCTGATAACGCCATCGAAAATCCGACCCCCGTTAAGACTAAACGAACAGGATCAAGCCCAGTTTTGCGGTTATATGAGAATAAATAAATTGCCATTGCTGTGAGTAGGGCTGAGACAAACGCTACGACTGGTAGTAAGAAAACAAAGCTGCCATCATTTACTGGGAAAAATAAATAAAAGACTGCCACCCCAACACCTGCACCAGAGTTGATCCCGATGATACCAGGGTCAGCTAAATCATTTCTCGTGATTCCTTGTAAGATCGCCCCAGATAGGGCAAGTGCCATTCCAGCGAGCAAGGTGACGATGATCCTTGGCAACCGAACGGAAAACAAAATAAATTCCTCTTTAAATTCTCCTTGACCAAGTAGGGTAGGGAGAATGCGATCATACGGCATAGAAGACGGACCGATTCCGGCACCGATCACGATCGTTCCCAAAATAAGAGCAGACAAGGTCGCCAGGATCAGTCGTTGTTTTCGAATAAGACTTGGATGGATCATACAAATGCCTTCCCTTCTTTTCGTACTATAAAGAGGAAGAATGGTAGTCCGATAATCGCCACTATCGCTGCAACTGGTGTTTCATAGGGAGCACTGATGGTTCTGGCGACTAGGTCAGCTAGCAGCATAAATCCGGCACCGAATATGACAGACATCGGTAACACATAGCGGTAATCCGTCCCAACGACTGCACGCACGATGTGGGGGATCATTAAGCCGATGAACGCGATATTACCAACGAGAGCAACCGCTGCCCCTGCGAGCATAATGATGATTAAAAACAACATCACTTTAATTTTGGTCGTATGCTGTCCAAGACCCACTGCCACTTCTTCACTTAAGCTGAGGATCGTCAGTTGTTTCGATAAGAAGATTGCGACTAAGATTCCCCCTATAATAAATGGGATGACAATTTGAAGCTGGCTCCAAGAGGTACCGATCAATCCGCCAGCCGTCCACATGGAAATGTCTTTTGAAATTTTAAAGTAAATACCGATCCCTTCAGCAATGGCTGTTAAAAAGGCGGTGACAGCCGCGCCGGCTAAGACAATTCGAAAAGGAGAGAATCCGCCTTTTCGTGCCGCACCAATACTAAGCACCATCACCGTTCCAACCGCGGCTCCGATAAAACAGGCAACCATCATCCCAAAGTAGTTAGCGGTAGGAATAAAGGCAATCGTTATTGCTAGAGCGAGGTTTGCGCCAGCTGTAATGCCAAGAAGTCCTGGATCAGCTAATGGATTTCGTGTCAATCCTTGAATGATCGCCCCAGATACGGCAAGTGCCGCCCCAACAAAAATAGCAGCGACTGCACGTGGAAAGCGAATCTCCCTCAGCATCGACAGCTGATCTCCCGTTGCACTCGTCATGAGCGCCGCCCACACTTCACGCACGGTCACTTCAGCCGCTCCAAAGACCATCGCACCAAAAAAGAGTGCGATAAATCCCGCAGTAGCAAGGAGAAACAGGAATAGTTTAGATCTCATCAATCGATTTGTATGTATCATAGCTCTCATCTCTTTTTATAAAGTAATAGGAGGAATCTTCGTCGATTCCTCCCAATTTATTAGTTGCTGCTTAGAAAACTCTCTGTGAAAAAGTCTAATTGGAAGTCTAGCGTGATCGGATCGTTGAAATAAAACTCAGAAGCATTTGCTGTGAAGACACGCTCATTTGCCACAGCAGGAATGTTTTTGTATGTGTCTGTTTCTTGATAAGCTGTATCGACACCATCAGAACTAACAATCATATAATCTCCCGCATATTCAGGTAATACCTCAACCGATAAGGCATAGTAACCTTCATTTAACGCCATTTCTTCGACTTTCTCTGGCATCGCAAGTTCCATTTCTTGATAAAGAATTTCGGTTCCACGGCCCCAGTTATCGCCAAACACGTAAAGCTGTTTGTCAAAGTTCTCCACGACAGTGACTGTGGCATCCTCACCAATTTTTTCTTTTACTTCTTCGCCAGATGCTTGGGCACGCTCTTTAAAGTCATCGACCCAAGCTTGTGCTTCTTCTTCTTTATTTAACAGCTTGCCGATTTCAACATGCTGCGAGAGGTAATCCAATTCACCGTATGTGTAGGTGACCGTTGGTGCAATTTCACCTAGTTTATCTAGGTTATTGTTTGTCGGAGCGGCAATGATTAAATCAGGATCAAGTTCAATAATTTTTTCTAAGCTTTCATCTGTTACTTCCTCAGCATCCTCAATATAAGGCGCATAACGTTCGTTCATTTTGGCCCAAGAATCGACCGCGACAATATTTACATCCAATGCCATGACACTTCCTGCATTAAATGATGATAAGACAACGACACGCTGTGGATCAGCTGGAACTTCAATCGGGCCGTTTTCTGATTCATAAGTAAACGTTCCTGCTTGTTCTTCTTCTGCTGGTGACGTTTCTTCTGAGTTACTGCCGCAAGCACTAATTAGTAGCACTAAGAGCATAAGGAACGGAATGATGACTGTTTTTTTCATGGTTGGTTTCTCCTTTGATTAAGTTATATGTGACACACATTGGTTTTTGGGTGATCGGATCTCGGCCGATAAGAGCATCAATGCCAAACACCTTTTGCAATACATCATTTCTAATCACTTCTTCACATGTACCTGACTGAACGATCTCCCCGTCTTTTAGGGCAACGATGTGATCAGCAAAACGAGCAGCTTGATTCAAGTCATGCAGCACCATCACAATCGTCCGGCCTTGTTCTTTGTTTAATTGTTGCAAAAGCTCAAGTACTTCTAGCTGATGCGCCATATCAAGATAGGTCGTCGGCTCATCAAGAAAAATGATCTCCGTGTCCTGCGCAAGGGCCATCGCAATCCAGACACGCTGACGTTGACCACCGGATAGGGCATCGACCGAACGATATTTATAATCAATCGTCCCTGTGACCGTTAGCGCCCAATTAACCTTCTCGATGTCTTTTTGCGTTAGTCGTCCAAATCCTTTTTGATAGGGGAAGCGACCATATGAGACAAGCTCTCCAACGGTTAAACCGCTTGCACTTTCAGGTGTTTGCGGTAAGGTAGCCATTTGTTTGGCAAGATCTTTGGTATTTCTTGTAAAAATACTCTCGCCATCTAAAATGACGTTACCAGATTGTGAGGAGATCACCCTCGTAATCGCTTTTAACAACGTCGATTTTCCGCAGCCGTTCGGGCCGATAATCGTTGTGATCTTCTTATCAGGAATTTCAGTACTCAAGTTTTTCACAATCAATTTCTCACCGTAACCAATACTCAAATCATCTGTATATAAGCGGTTCATCATATGTATCCTCCAATCTCTCCTTCTAATTGAAAATAATTATCAATATCATTTATGATTATTACTATAAAACCAATTGAGAAAGCTGTCAATGATTTTTTGAGAGAAAAGTAGGGGGAGAGGTTGAAAGGAGAGTGCTTATAAAAAACGCAAAAGAGAATGCAGTAGCTGCATTCTCTTTTGTAATGTCTACAATTAAATGACGTGTTACTCTTCCCAAAACAATTCATCTAATGTCTTCTCTAATGTCTTACAGATGGCAAGGCATAAATTTAACGTTGGGTTATATTTCCCTGCTTCAATGAGACCGATTGTTTGTCTGGTGACTCCGACTTTTTTAGCCAGGTCTTCCTGTGAGAGGTCATGTTCGATTCGAGCCAGTTTTAATCGTATATTTTTCATCTAATCACTTGCCTTTGTTTTCATCTAATTGCTGTTGATTGATTTGATCACTCTTCTTTTTGGCGGCGGTGTGAGTGACCCATGTGAATAAAATAAAGAACGGAGCGTAGAAAAATAGGGACACTGCAAATACAAGAGCAAAGTAAGAAATGGCTTGCTGGGTGCCCTCTGCATAGTTGATGGCACTGTTCGTTGCGAAAATGAGCGCGAATACGATACCAAAAGCAAGACCACCATAAAAGTTCTTCTTGCTTCGATTCATTTTGCTATGAGTATCATGTAATTCGACTTCATCAGAGTAGATCCCTAAATAAGTTGATCTGACTAAATAATAGATAGAGGCACCAAGCAGAATGAGAAATTCAGTTAATACGACTTGCAGAGATACTTCGATTGTCAAATATTTCACTACTACTGAGACTAGCGCGATCAGCATAACAAGATGATACATTTCTCGATAAATTTTATTTTGCATATTCGTTACACGTTCATCGACAGGCTTCTTCTTCCATAACATCAAATCAAACACCTCCAAAATTTGTATACTGTTTATTATACAGTATATTTTACAATATGCAATATATAGTTTGCATTATGATTATTATAGTTTGCTTTTTTATAAACAACTGTACTATTTATTTCTTAAATTAAAAAGCTAATTAGCCTTAACTTGGAGTGAATACTTTAAACGCCCAGAATTACTAGCAAACTCAATCCTGATGTTGTTCTCTAATATAATCTTTTCGAAAACGACCATTTCTCCCAAACACCCTCCTCCACTTCGATCAAACTCACAGTTTGCTCTAGGACAAAACGTCTGTTTGAGCTCTTTGGACCCTTTCATTTTGCCTTTTTGCGAAGATGAACCTTCTTTGGCTGTACGGTACGCTATGCCTATCAAATGATAGGAGGAAGGTAACATGAAGACACGCGATTGTCAGTTATATGCGCAACTAAATCACTTCGCAACAAAGGGGGAGTTTCAAGAAGCAGTGGGACTGCACTTAGCCCTTTATTCAGAGAAATTTACAACAGGCGAGCGGATCGCACTAGATCACTTGATTCGCATAAGCAGCGTAAATCATGGTGTAGCGGAGTTGAGAATTTGTAAATTGGTTAAAGCAACACATGACGGCAAACAAGGGATTTCTCGGTCGACCTTTGCACGAATGCTAAGGAAAGCTCAGGAGTTAAAAATTATTGAGATCCATCACACGATTCGTGAAAACGGAGGGTATGGTGCTAGCATTTATAGTTTTCAACCGTTTAACAGGCACTTTAGGAGAGGCAATCGATGCTCCTAGCCACTACATTTTGATGTATCGATGCTCTACTCTCAAAAAATAATCCAACGAATCTAGGAGGATCTCGATGAATTACGAACAACAACTGAATGCATTTTATGATCAATTAGAGACTAAGCCGCTTAGCGCAGCTGGAATTGCAGTTTGGCATGCGTTGATGCAAGTGTACAAAAAAGCAGGGTGGAAGACGCCCTTTACAGTAGCGGTTTCAGTGGTGACAATAAAAGCTGGTATCTCCGAACGCCATTTTTACTTAGTGAGACAAGAACTAGTGGAAAAAGGCTATCTAACGTATGAAAGTAGAAAAGGGAGACAGGCGGCCATCTATTTTTTAACCGCGTTGACTGAACCTTATACACACAATACAGCAGTCAACCGTACCTACAACGCAGACAATTCTACAGCCAAGTCTACGCACATCTCCACACACAACCGTTCCCCATTAGTTAATGAACTTAATAATAAAGAACTTAATAAAGATATAAATAACAATAACAACCCATTTCGTTTTTACGAGGAAAATGGTTTCGGAATGCTTTCACCGTTTATCTCCGAATCCATCAATGCGTGGTTGATCGATCATACCTTTAGAGAGCCTGAAGCGGTTTTAATTGAAGCTATGAAAATCGCTTTAATGCAAAATGTGAGAACGTGGAATTATGTGAGGAAGGTTCTCCAAGACTGGAGTGAAAAAGGAATTCAAACCGTAGCCGACGTCCAAGCAGAGCAAGAGAGAAGGAAACTAAAAGTAGCAACCCATCACACGAAGAAAACCGGAAAACAAGCTCAAGTCCCCACTAACCGCAGCAATTCCAGCGACTATCCAAGCTATGATTTCGGATTTTAATATCGCGATGTTCTAGGGTGCCTGTCACCAATTATTTTAAGTTGTAATGGAAAGAGGAATTGACACCGGAAAATTCAGGTACTTATCTACTTCTTATCATATAATGTTGTTGTAACGGTTATAATTTTAAATTGCTGTGTGTAAAATAAGAGCTAAAAAGATGGAGTTGGGCGATATATGTCAAAGAAAATGCAGCGAAAGGTGACCAAAATTGGAAACAGTTTGGGGGTTACGTTATCAGATGCACTAAAGGCAATTGATGCGAAGGCTGGGGACAATCTGATTGTGGATGTGGTTGGCGATGAGATCCGTTTAAGAAAGAAGAGAGAAGAGGTACCAGCAAGGATTGACGCAGGATTTTTAGAGATGGTTGGCGAAGGGATGCAAGAATACGATGAAGCATTTAAAATGCTAAAGGACCGTTGATATGACACGTTATTTATCCGAGCGTGAGGTATCTATGCTAAATGTTTACCAAATAAAGACGTATTCACCAAAAGAACAAATTGGCATAAAAGATTTGACGTTGCTTGAATCTACAGTCAACTGACCAAAGCAGTCTGCCTTTGAAGAAGACGCATATCCAGAAACGTTTACAAAGGCGGCAGCTCTTTTTCAATCATTGGCTCAAAACCATGCTTTCCATAATGCTAATAAACGAACTGCCTTGCACTCTTTAGTGACTTTTTTTGAAATTGAATGGTTACAATTTAACAATGACACAGCAGAAAGCCGTTGATTTTACGGTTGATGTTGTAAACCATTATTATCACTTTGATGAGATCGTTTCATATATAAGAGAAAATAGTGCAGAAAGAGTGTAACTGATTGATGCTACGTATTAGTCCTACATTTAATTCTAAAGCCAAAGAGCATCCTTTTTAAGGTTGCTCTTTTGTTTAAGTCACAATAAAGAACTTAAATACCTTTTTGTCATTCACCAATGGACTAAACTATTGATCTATTAAGCTTTATAGAGGGCCAGACACCGGAATTCCTTGGATATGCATTCAATAAGATGCAATGGGCGATTAATTGAATATTTTATACATCTTTCCAATCTTTTGATTTTAATTTATAGTTTTAAATGGAATAGAAATTCATTAAATTAGTTGTTATATGATAAGGATTTTTGAAGGAGGTGTATGGATGCCATCTTATTGGGCTTGGCTTGTTTTATTAAGTGTTTCTTGGGTGATGGCTTTGAATCAACTACACGTATCTTCCTCGGAAATGGCTGTTCGTCTAGTCTGTAGTGCAGCTTTCTTCGGTTTCTATTTTCTTTCTTCTCTTCTAAAGAAAAATCAAATGTTCTTTTTGCTAAACATGATTGCTGCAGCGGTTTTTGTGATGATTAGTTTGTGGCCAACTTCTAGCACAAATGTAGATTTATATCTTCTACTTATTTATTCATTGCTTGTAGGGAAGGTGATCATGACCATTTCGCCTCGGTATGTAGCTGTCTACGGAATATTATTAGTCATTCTATCTTTTATTCCTTACTTTTTAGGTTACCACTCCACATCTCCTTCTTTTCTACTATTATTGGTTGTGTTGATAAGTGTAGCTTTCTATTCCTTCCTAACAATTTATAGTGATCGTGAAGCAACGCTTGTTCGGAATGAGGCTTTCCTTAGCGAGTATAGGAAAATGAAACGTCGAATAGCAAGCGATGAAAAGGCAGCGAGGCAAGAGGAAAGAACGCAGATTGCAAGAGATATACATGATTCAGTAGGGCATAAACTAACAGCATTGATGATGCAGCTTGAAGTAGCTAGACTGCAGGCAGATGAACCAACAGCTTCTAAGCTTTCTGAATTAAAAGAGTTAGCGAAAGAAAGTTTAGAGGAAACTAGAAGTGCTGTAAAGGCCTTACAGCTAGATGAGGTTGGGGGATTGCCTGCTATTATTAACCTTATCCGTAAGCTCGAAGCGGAGAATTTCTTGCGAATCCAATTTTCACTTAAGCCAGGAGTATTTTCTGCACCATTAGGTAACGAGCAAATGATTGTCATCTATAGAGCGGTTCAAGAAGCATTAACGAATATGATGAGACATAGTGAGGGGCGTGATGTAACCATTTTATTTGAAGCTCCTGCTCAAGAGGTATTTCGGTTTGAAGTGATTAATCCGCTTAAACAAGAAAAAACGTTTACTGAGGGATTTGGTTTACTCGCGATGCGAGAGCGGATTGAGAAAGTTGGTGGTAACCTTGATGTCTATCAAGCAAATCAGCAATTTATTGTACGTGGAGCGTTGCCGTTACATCAAAGGGGGGAAAAGAAGTGATACGAATCTTGTTAGTTGAAGATCAAGGGATGGTCAGGCAAGGGTTGAAAATGATGATCGAAACCGACCCTGAACTCCGTGTCGCAGGGGAAGCAGCAAATGGGCAAGAAGCCCTGACGTTATGTGAGTCCAATCATTATGATTTGATTATTATGGATATCCGGATGCCCATTATGGATGGATTAGAAGCAATGAAAATCATTCATAAGCGAAAAATAGACCAGAAAGTATTGATTCTAACGACTTTTAATGATGATGAATATGCTCTTCAAGCCTTACGTAACGGTGCGAGAGGTTATATGTTAAAAGATGCCGATGCAAAGGAGTTAATCCGAGCTATACGCAGTTGTTTAGCAGGAGGCATGTCACTTGAAGAACATGTGGCAGCAAAGGTCATGCCAAAATTAATTAAGCAATCAGAGAAATCTGATGTAGATTCTTCTATTACAACTAGAGAGTTAGCTATTATGAAGCTTGTTGGAGAAGGGCTAAGCAACAAAGAAATTGCAGAAGAGCTTTACTTATCAATTGGTACGATAAAAAATAACATCAGCAACATCCTCGACAAGTTACAATTAAGAGACAGAACGCAGCTTGCTATATACGCGATACGACATAATGTTGTTTGAAATAGTGACTCAAGTCATGGTTTCTAACATAATAAATGACTGAAGGCAGTGGGTACACTGTCTTTTTCTTTATATACTGTTCTTATAAAGTTCGGGCAAAAGGCTGAGGAGGGATGTTTCATGCTAGAAACAGAGGCACTAAAGAAAGTATTTAAAAGTAAGATTGCGGTTGATGAGGTTAGTTTATATTTAGATCAAGGGGAGTCGGTTGGACTTCTAGGACCTAATGGAGCGGGAAAGTCGACGACGATTTCGATGATTTCAACTTTAGTGAAGCCAACATCAGGAGAGGTATATTTAAAGGGGGAAAGTGTCCTTAAAGATCCTGTGCGTATGAGGAAAATATTAGGGATTGTTCCGCAAGAAATTGCCTTATACACAGAGCTTACAGCATATGAGAATTTAAAATTCTTCGGTAGGATCTACGGATTACGTGGAAAAAAATTAGAGAAGCGAATCCAAGAAGTACTAGAGATTGTCGGCCTTGATGGAAGGCAAAAGGATATTGTCAAAACCTATTCAGGCGGGATGCAACGTCGGATTAATATGGCTGCTGCGATGCTGCACGAGCCAGAAATTCTTATTATGGATGAACCAACTGTAGGGATTGATCCACAATCACGTAGTCACATTTTAGAGACCGTTAGACTTTTAAATGAAGAAAAGGGATTAACTGTGCTCTATACGAGCCATTACATGGAAGAAGTAGAACGACTGTGTGACCGGGTCTACATCATGGATCATGGCCAAGTCATAGCAACGGGTACGAAAGAAGAATTGAAAGGGATTCTATCTGGAGAAGAGACGATCGTCATTGAATTAGATCGTCCTTATCCTTCATTTGCAGAAGAGTTAAAAGCACATGATGAAATTAAACAAATTGTAGAGTCTGAAAGAGAGATAAAACTTATTGTTCCAAAAGGTAGCCGACTATTAGCGAGTGTTTTCCAAGCAGCAGAACGTCATCAAACACAAATCTTGAATGTAAATGTTCAAATTCCTACATTAGAGGATGTTTTCTTACACTTAACCGGAAGAAAACTCAGAGATTAGGAGGGGTCACATGGGTACATTTTTGAAAAAAGATCTTCTTGTTCTTTTACGTGACCGAACAGAATTAATTGTTCTTCTTGCCATGCCGTTAATCTTATTAACGATTCTAGGCTTTGCCTTACGAGGGTTACTTGGCGGAGACACAGAAGCATTGAATATGACCGTTGCTCTTGTTTCTCATGATGAGGAAGAGCTAGGTATCGAGCAATTTATAAACGAACTCGAGGATAGTACTCTGCCAGATGAAGCGGTAGATGGCATTAGTGAGGTTGCCATAACACAAACTCCCTTACACACGCTCGAACAATTTCTTAATGATGAGTCTATTAGGAATATGGTAGAGGTAATAGAGATGAGCGAGGAACAAGCCGATACAGAGCTATCTACAGGGGAAATAACGGCAATCTTTATTGTTCCTGAAGACTTTACGTATAACACGATGCAAAAAATGTATTTAAACAGTGGCGAGGGAAGCGAATTTTCGATGATCGTAGAAGAGTATTCGTTACAAGCCAATATCTTTCGTAATATCATCAATAGTTTCATTAGTACGTTCAATTTTGAGACCGCTATTTCACTTGCCTCACAAGGGGGAGAAGGATTCGAAGGAAGTGAGGAGGTTTCACAAGAAATTGGAGGAGTTGAGACCCTTTCTGCCAATGAGCCAGTAACCTCTTTTCAATATTACACCATCGGAATGGCTGTTATGTTCGTGTTATATGTAAGTTCCACACTTGCAAGCAAAGCTTATGTAGAAAAACAGCAGCATGTTTTTGATCGAATTATATTATCAGGTACACATCCGTTCTTTTATTTAAGTGGTAAGTTTATTTCTGCAACGGTGATTGGCCTCATTCAATTATTCATTTTATTTGGATTGTCACAGCTGATCTTTGAGCCATTTACGAGCAACTCTTTATCTTTTTGGAGTGGTATGCTATTGATTTCATTCGCACTTGCCATTTGTGTTGGAGGGTTAGCCTCTCTGTTGACATCCATTTCTAATAGATGGGATAGCGACACGTTTTCTAATGTTTTTGCAGGTGGAGTTGTCAGTATCTTTGCCTTTGCAGGTGGGAGTTTCTTTCCGACGTCTGACATGCCTGAAATCATTAGCATGTTCGGTAACTGGACACCAAACGGAGCGGCATTGACGGCATATCTTCAGTGGATGCAAGGGTTTGGGATGATGGAAATATTCCCTTTATTGGTTAGAGTCGTTGTGATAGGGATGATGTCCATACTTATCAGTGTAATGATCTTCCCACATAGGAGGTCTAATTAATTATGACATCGGTATTTTTATTACAATTAAAAAGGTTAAGACGTGCTCCTGTTTTGGTGTTATCATTCTTTTCCTTAACAATTATTTTTGTAGCGGTACTAGCAGGAGGAGGGGGAGATAGTAAAGTAGAGGTGTTAACGTTTTCGGATCAATCCTTGAACAAAGAAGAGGCAATGAGTTGGGTTGAGAGACTTAATGAATCTGATTCGTATGAATTTAATTTGGTCGATGAAGAGGAAGCAATAAAAGCAGTTACCAACCGAAATAAAGGGTTAGCGTTGAAACTATTAGTAGATGACTATCGAATCCTTATTGCGGCGGATGAACCAAGTCGAATGATGGTAGACTCATATATTCAGCAAGTATATCGAGAGGAACTTCGATTAAGGCAGCTCCAAACATCTGAAGCAAACAAACAATTTCGTCAAGAGGTGAGAGAGAACCTTGAGCAACCGGTGCTTAGCTTAAACACGCAAGCAGTGGATGGAGAATCGGGATCGTTTGAATTCAATGAAAGGCTTCATACTCTGTTTGGGATGACGCTGTTTTTTGTTATCTATACAATCTCGTACAGCTTAATGAATGTAGCAGAAGAGAAGCGACTTGGAACTTGGGATCGTCTTATAACGACGCCAGCTAGCAAATCACAGTTGTACATGGGGCATCTTCTCTATTGTTTTCTCATTGGATATTTACAAATCACCCTAATCTTTTTCTTGTTTCATTTTGCTTTTGGAATTGACATTGGAAGTCGTATAGGGACAATACTTCTCATTAATGCTATATATACCTTTACGATTGTCGCAGTTGGAATCCTTCTTTTAGGTCTCGTTCGATCGAGCCAACAACTACAAGCGATCATTCCAATTGTAGCGAGTGGATCAGCGATGCTTGGTGGAGCTTTCTGGCCAATAGAGACGGTCACAAATGAAATTCTTCTGACTCTTTCAAAAGGGATGCCCATTTTTTATGGGTTAGAAGCACTAAAGGGTGCAGCGATCTATGAACGTAGTCTGACTCATTTGATCGAACCACTTTCAATCTTACTATTAATTGGTGTAGTTTGTATGGGTGTTGGAATGAATTTAATGGAGAGACGAAGGTAAGGTCGGTGCCTGTTCAGATTCGGCGTTACTTAAAGAATGAAGATGAATAACGTTTGGAATTCTCCAAGCGTTTTTCCTATGTATTCTCTGACAGTTTTATAGGTTAAGGAATATTGTAATGGGTATATATGTTAAAATGAACCAATAATATGAGAATCAGCGGGGGGGATAATTTGATATGAAAAAGACATTCCAAGTTATGTATGAAGGTCATAAAATTGAGATAGAGAATAGTTGGTTTAATGGTGAAAAGCTTTATATCGACGGTCAGTTACAGGATCAGAACCTCGGATTGGCATTAAGAGCTTCTTTAACAGGGGTGCTTGTTAATGATAATGGGGAGAGAAAAGCAATTAAGGTTACGATTGGCGGTACTTTTAGAATCCACTGTAAAGTATTTGTTGATCATAAGTTGATATTCCCTCGGGAGGTTTAAAGGTTGTCTGGCCTGCTGGGTGCACTTATCAAATGTGGTATAATTAAGGACCAACAAAAACAGTCATTATCGATGATAAGCATAATAGATTCGGGAGATTCTTAAGGATGGGCAGGTGTATGAAATGACTAGATTTAACACAATTGATCAGTTGAAAACCGAGCTTGACAGTTACAGACCGCTACCTTCAGCCGCAGTAAAAAACCTTCAAGACGTGTACCGGGTTGAGTGGACGTATAACTCCAACGCCATTGAAGGAAATACCCTTTCACTAGTGGAAACAAAAGTGGTCATTGAAGAGGGGTTGACCATCGGGGGGAAAAAGCTTCAGGAGCACTTTGAAGTCATTAACCATGCTGAAGCGATCAGCTTTGTTGAAGAGCAAGTTCAAAAGAGCGAGTCTTTGACTGAGCGAACAGTAAAAGATATACATTATCTCATCCTTAAGAATATAGATAACGAAAATGCGGGTAAATATAGATCCATTAACGTTCGAATTTCAGGTAGCGAGCACACCCCTCCTCACTTCTTAATGATAGATGAAGAAATGGCAAAGCTGTTTACCTGGTACGAGCAAAATAAAGACGCAATGCATCCGGTTGAACTTGCAGCAAGGTTTCACTTTCAGTATGTGTATATTCACCCGTTTTCGGATGGGAATGGGAGAACAGCCAGGCTCCTAATGAATCTTATTTTACTAAGCCATGGTTATCCGCCCGCTATTGTAAAGGCTGAAAACAGCCAAAGGCTTGAATATTATAAAACTCTTGAAATCGCTAGTGTCAAAAAAGAACTGGAACCGTTTATCGATTTAATTGCAGGCTGCGTTCAAGATAGCCTTAACAACTATTTAAATGTCATTAAATAAATGAGACAAAGGCTCCTTCTTTAATGCTTAGGAGCCTTTATCCTTTAAGCAATAAATAGTGGTTTTGAAGCAGAGAGATTAACATCAGCTTTTTGGAAGCTACTATTAATGGATATTACTCATTATCTGTCTGTAAAAGAAGCCTCAACCAATAAATTCTTAACGTTATTTATTTTGTCATGTAAGTGCTGAAGTGGACATTTTATGGTTTTGGAGGGGTTATATTGAAATTTAAATTCTTTTTATTATTAACTGTAATGTTTATGTTCTTAGTTGGATGCTCGTCAACCACAACCTTGAATCAGATATTAGATGTTGAGGAGACTGATGTAGAGTCTATTGAAGTCTGGGAACTAAATGCGAATGAAGAAGTTGAAATTACCGACGATGAAACTAAAGAGGATTTATTAGTTCATTTAATGAATATGTCTATGAAAAAAACAGGTAATCTGGATGAAGTCGTGACTGATGAGTTGTATAAAATCTTTCTAAGAGGTCCGCGCAAAGAGTTTACCATCTACAGTGACAATACAGCAAGTGTAAATCAACAATATTATGTGCTTGAAGATTTTGATATGTCCGTTTTAGAATCGTTTTTCGAGTAATAATGGTGCCTAAATGCACATAAACCTGCCAAGTATAAATTAAATAAGAGTATTTAAGTAGTGGACTGTTCTCGATATTTTATAGGGATAGACCGTGGATCTTTGATGCCTGTTTCCCAGTTTACGATCGTTGTAATAGGCAGAGGGACTGACACTAGGTTTCGAAGTAAGGTTTTATTAATTAATACATTTGAGAGGGTGAGGCTTATGAGTATAAATAAGCAAACAGAACAATCCACCAATTTGGCGGTTGAGGCGAAGGGGCTTGTGAAGGTATTCGGTGACCACCGTGCAGTTGATGGTGTTGATTTGTCGATTCCAAGAGGAACGGTCTATGGCTTTCTAGGGCCGAACGGGGCAGGGAAGACAACGACGATTCGCATGCTTGCCACATTACTTCAACCAGACGAGGGGTCGGCACGTATTTTTGGTCATGATTTAGTGAAAGAAACAGATGCCGTCAAAAGTCATATTAGTCTGACTGGTCAATATGCATCGATTGATGAAGATTTAACCGGTGTTGAGAATCTCGTGATGATTGCAAGATTAATGGGTTACTCAAAAAAAGAGGCCAAAGGGAGAGCGAACGAATTGCTAAGTGCTTTCGGTCTCGACGAAGCATCAAAAAGGCAAGTGAAAACCTACTCAGGAGGCATGCGTCGCCGTATTGATATTGCGGCAAGTATTGTGGTCACACCTGAGCTCTTATTCCTTGATGAGCCGACGACTGGATTAGATCCGCGCAGCCGCAATCAAGTGTGGGACATTGTCCGTGCTTTAGTGAATGCAGGTACGACGGTGTTACTGACGACACAATATTTAGAGGAAGCCGATCAATTAGCTGATCGAATTGCCGTAATTAATAAGGGGAAGATTATTGCCGAAGGAACGAGCAAAGATTTAAAGGCGTCCGTCGGTACGGGGACGTTAAATGTTGCGCTTCTTGATCCTGAAGATCGAACAAGAGCGATCGAGGTTCTAACACAAAAGCTTGAGGTAACAGTATCCCCTGCTGGTGATGCTTCTTCTCTTACCGCGCAAGTAGCTGATGCTTCTCTAGCAGCAGAGGCCCTTGGAGAATTAGCGAAAGAGAAGATTGGTGTACATAACTTCTCA
The DNA here is from genome assembly GCF_002797325.1 of Bacillus sp. FJAT-45037. Lineage (GTDB taxonomy): Bacteria > Bacillota > Bacilli > Bacillales > Bacillaceae_D > Alkalihalophilus. Next base: position 807,309 of record NZ_KZ454938.1, read on the forward strand.
CTCGGTCAGCCTAGTCTAGATGAAGTATTCTTGACGTTGACGGATCAGCCTGAAGATGAAACAAAAGCAAGGGAGGAGGCGCGATGATGATAAATCAAACAACAGAGCCGAAAGAACAAAGCGGCACGGATGCTAAATTACTCGATGCGATTGCCTCACGCAAGCGCCCTGACCGCCCGAGTGCATTATCTTCATCCTTAACCTTCGCCTCACGGGCTATGCTTCGGATTAAACATATCCCTGAGCAACTATTTGATGTGACTGTTTTTCCAATTATTTTTCTATTGATGTTTACGTATTTATTTGGTGGGGCGATTGCTGGCTCTACGAGTGAATATTTGCAATTCCTGCTTCCAGGTATTCTCGTCATGACTGTTTCACAAATTACGATGTACACAGGGATCGACTTGAACAATGATATTCGAAAAGGGATATTTGATCGTTTTCGTACATTACCGATTTGGCTGCCGTCTGCATTAGTTGGAGCACTGCTTGTGGATGCGGTTCGTTACTCGATTGCATCAGCCATTATGATTAGTCTTGGTCTTCTGCTTGGATTTCGACCAGATGGTGGGTTTATCGGGGTGATTGAAGCAGTAGCATTAATCTTATTTTTCTGCTTTAGCTTGTCATGGATCTGGACGACACTTGGATTAATTATGCGTTCTGAAAAATCACTGATGATGGTAAGCATGATGGTACTTTTTCCACTCACCTTTGTCAGCAATGTGTTCGTTGACCCGGAGACTTTACCAGGCTGGTTGGAGAAGTTCGTTGACGTCAACCCGATCTCCCTGCTTGTAACGGCTGTTCGTGGATTGATGCACGGTACCGCGACATTAGAACAAATTGGCTGGGTCTTCTTTGTCTCCATCCTCATTATGGCAATATTCGCTCCACTTACGATGTACTTATACCGTAAGAAGTAAGTATAGGGATTAAATTCCTTGCTGACTTTGGCTTGAGCTTAGCGACTAGTTGTCGTTAAGCTTTTTAGGAGGTGTTTTTATGAAAAAGAGTATATTAATAACAGGTATATCGTCTTTGCTATTATTTTCATTTTCTAATACTACTTGGGCTGAAACGGACACTTATTATGACCCGCCTAAACCAAATTGGGAAGAAATATTTGAAAATATAGAAAGCTATCCTGAAACCGGTGTATCCTAGCCTGACTTTTATAAAAAACGAAGAAGAGAATAAAATTTCAGGGATACAAGTAGGGGCTATTGCAAGGGAAGATACCGTAGACATTTTACTGATGAATAGTGAAGGAGAAATTTCTATATTTTTAGAAAAAGTTAATTTACACCAACAAGGGCTGTCAAGATTATTTGACAATAAAGAAAAGATGAATATAAATAAGAATGATTACTTAATAATGTTGAATAACAGGGGTAACCACATATTGGCAGATGTTAAAACCATTATGGAGAGTGAACCCAATTATTTAACAACGCATGAACAAATAATTAAAATTAGACACTAGTTGAGTAAGTAAGACGAATAACACCTATGCAGCAGAAATAGTCTGTTTAGGTGTTTTTTGTATTACTCATTAATATTTTGTAACTTTTCTTTGAAGTAGTTTTATCGCCAATATCTCTATTTCTTTTACTAACTATATATTTAGACTCACAGTGGCGGCAGGTGAGCTGGTAGAAAGAATAAGTCATATTCTTTTGCTGAGTATGGAACTTTGTAAACATTTGTCTTTCTTCTACAAAAACTTTAAATTTATTAGTATCTTTATCTATAAATAGTGGCTTAACTAGTTTTACATCTTTTAAATAGTCATCAATATCGGAATCAAATAGCCACTGTTCTTCTAAAAAGCCCTTCTTACATTCGTAACAGATTATTCTTCGCCCCATAAAAATAAATAGTGATAAAAAGCTTCCTAACATAAAGAAAACGCCTTCTTTGGGTGATATGAGTATATAATCGGCAAAACTCATTTGAGACTTGAGAGTATTTCCAATGGCTTCATTGTGTATAAAGCCGTCGCTAGAGAAATATGCGACATTGTATTGTATATACATTATTGCAAAGAAACTTATAATTGCTAAAGGTATCCCATATAAAAATTTGGAATAACTAAATGAAGATTTCAAGTTGTTCAATATATAAAAGTAATAGAAAAATGTTGATGTTAGGCCCAAGAAAAGATATCCTTCGTAAGGAAATTTTAAACCTAGTTTTGAAGTCAAAGGTAGGCCAGATATTATAGCAAATAAGATTGAGAGACAGATTGATAAGCCACCAAAGAATAGTGCCAATAGAATGCTCCCCCCATCCATAAATATTTTGTAATTATTAAGGATCTTGAAATTGAAATTAGTATATATTGATAATATTATCATTTTTAACTCTTTTATCAAATTTATTTTTATAAATGATGCACGGTATCGCGACATTTGAACAAAGTGGCTGGGTCTTCTTTGTTTTCATCTTCATTATGGCAATCTTCGCACCACTAACCATGTACTTATATCGAAAGAAGTAAGTAAATTTCTGATTGATTCGGGCTTAACGACTAGTAGTCGTTAAGCTTTTTTTTGTTAAAAAACCCCACATAAATTGAAACTTTTTCAAATCTATATTGTCTATATAATGTGAGCTCATAGAAAATGAAGAGAGAGGTGTGGGGGCGTGGAGGTAATTAGTCGGTTTGTATTACATATAGAGAATTTCTTTTTACTTAGTCATTTCAGTCAATGGATTATTCAGTGGACGATAGCGGGGATTGCTATTTTTTCCTTGGTTACGTTGTGTATGAAAAATACTGATCTGTCCAAATCATCTGTTTATCTAGGGGTTGTTGTTCGATTGGTTTTACTTGTAGGACTGACAGTTGAGATGCTTCATCAAGTGAATGTAACGGAAATATCAGCTGTTTATGTTGAAAGGCAGCCGTCCTTACGACAGTTTCTACACTTTATGTTCTTTGGCTATATAGTTGTTGTTGGTTTTTATTACATTGTGACGATGAATCAGTTAAAGCGAAAAGGAATGTTTTTCACTTTTGATATTGCGGTCCTTAGCTTGCCAGTAATACAACTATTAACGAGCTTCTTTTTTTATGTAGCAAGAGGTGAAATTTACCCGAGTGATGTGCTGGCATACTTAGTTATCTTGATAGGTGTCAGTGCGAGTTTGTATCTATTCTTTGAAAACTTTTGGCGTATATCTTGGAAAAAGGTAGTTGCCTTTTATGGATTTACTATAGGATTTGTTTGTTGGGTGTTCATCATGAATCGAACGGGCCACATGTATGACATTATGGAGTTGACAAATCTATTTACCTTTCTTGCCCTATTACTAACGTTTCATCTTATCGGTAAAAGTAGCCATTTAATAATTAAAAGATTAAAGCAACCATTTATTGTTTTAGTCACTCTACTATTCATTATTTTATCTAATCCCTTTTTAAATCTAGCGGATGTGGCGTTAACCTCGGCCCAATCTGACATCCAACTTCGTTACTTTGAGTCTGCTGAGCTGATCAATGTCGACGAAGCAAAAGAGATCGCTTCAAAGCTAACAAATGATACAGAATTTACAATGAATCAACCAGAAACACAGGATTTTCATAATCGTTATTGGTTTAGGTCAGTGAACTATTCGATAGATATTGATGGAGTTTCGGGAAAAGTGATGAATCTTCATCGCAAAACTGGTCCTATAGGGGACTCGTTAACTGAAGAAGAGTATATTGATCGCTCGTTTGATTATCTAGAAAAAACTGGACGAACGTTAATTGAGCGTTCGCAAATTAATACGGAGGCTAAGCAAGAAGGTGAGCGTTATACGATTCGACTATTCCCTAAAATGACGGATGGCTCGTCATATGGTGAGGATTGGATGCAAACAGAAATTACGTGGGAAAAGGAGTCTGTGGTCCAATTTCATGAACGACTAAACTTGTACAAAGTAGATTCATTACTAGGAGTGCAGATCACAGAAGAGGGCATTGAGAAAACGTTGAAAGAGTGGTATGGATTAATAGGGAAGGAAGTACCTCCTTATGTTATTGATGATGTTCATAATGAATACAGTTATTTACCTGTAAGGATAAGTATTTCAACTAAAGCCGGTGAACGTGTACAAATAGATGGACGCACAGGAGATGTCATTGAATTTCAATTAGATCTTAATGAAGAGATTGAGTTTGACGGAGAAGAAGTAGAAGAGATGATTGTGAAACAGTTAGATTTACATGAGCAAGAGTGGACGCGGAAAAAAAATACTTATTTTTATGAGTGGAGTTTTAATGAGCCTGCTATAGATCAAATTTTCTATGTACATCGATTTAGTTACAGTGAAGTAGCCCCTGCTTTCAACTACAGTAGAGATATTGATTATTTCAACCGACCTAGTGTCAAGGTTTCAGTGGCTAGTAGGAAGGAAGCTTTTGATGTGATTAAAGATGAGCTAGACTATACTCCTTATGCCACGAGATATAGATTGACTCAAGTTGTCGATGATGATGGGTTTGTTCGTTTAGCTTGGTTGATTGTTATTCGACCTTATCAAAAAGCAGAACATCAATTGTATCTTGTTGATATTGAAACAAAAGAATGGGTGGCACTTTATGAATAAGAAGGATGAATGTGTAGTTTTTCGAGATTTGTATGAGTTATATGTGGACGATGAACTCGAAGTTGACTCAAAAGAATGGATGATGAGGCATGAGCAGGCATGTAGTGAATGTGTTATAGGATTAGATAAAAATGAGAGTGAAAGTTTTCATCAGGCAGATAAGGAGAAAATCTGGGGGATACGTATTATGATGACGTTGATGTATGCCCTGTTTATTTTGCTCTCAATCTGGATGTCCGTGTGGTATTTTTGGTAAATGAGTAACTGGAAAACACTAGAAGAATTGTATGCTCTTTATTACGATGAGATCTATACATACTTATTTCAGCGCACTAGAAAAAAGGAGATAGCTCAAGATTTAGCCCAAGATACCTTTATGAAAGCGTTCAAAGGACTAACTTCTTTTTCGGGAAAGTCGAGTATAAAAACATGGCTGTACACGATTGCTCATAACACATTCATTAATTGGTACCGCCGAGAAACGAAATTCATTCATTCACCCATTGAAGAATTGTTCACATTAGAGCAATACACGTATAAGGAGCCGGAAGAAGAATTAGCTTATAAAAATGACCGCGAACAAATGATGCAAGCGATTCATTCATTGAAAGAAGAATATCAAACAGTCATTATTTTGCGTGAATATCAGGAGTTATCCTACGATGAAATTGCTGATATATTGAATTGGAAGTTATCAAAAGTAAAGACGAACATACACCGAGCAAAGTTGGAATTGCGTAAACATATGACCAATAATGGAGGCGAGGTAGAATGAATTGTCATTTAGTAAGAGACCTGTTGCCTCTATATGTTGAAGGCGATTGCAGTGATAGAACCAATCAGTTAATCAAAGAACATTTAACGACTTGTAGGGAATGTCATGAACTCCATGAGTTGATGGAAGAACCTATTCATTTACCAATTGAGGATAAAGAAGAAATGATTGCTCAAAAACCAATCGAATCAACACTTTTTTGGAAGAAATATTACGGTGAATTGTTATGGAGGGGGATCGGGCTATTTCTGATGATCTATGTGGTAGTTGTGCTCATAACCTTATTGCGATAAGAACAGCAGACGAAAAAAACTTCGCACCTAACACACTCAGTTAAAACATCTTCTGCAGTGCTACAATTTCTTTCGTTTTATTTGTTGAACCTGTGTCTACATTAATAATTTCTTCTACGAGGTTTTTTACCGAATCGAGACATCTTGCTTTAGTATCCTCGTCACTTTTTAAAATGATGCTAAGACTAATGGAATCATGATCCACCCTCTCCTTTAAGTCACGATTTCCCTATTTTTTAAGGTATGTAAAAGGACAATTTATGCTGTATATCCTTTTTTATTTCGTTATATAAAAAAATCAATTGCGCCCTCAATTTCATCTTTCACATAAAATTGAGGGGCGATTGATTGTAAGTTGATTGGATATACAAATTATTAAAATGGGTTCGTACTCGGTGAACTACAGATTTGTTCTTCAAATTCGCTCTTAATTGTCAAGAACGTTTAATGAAACCTCATTACAAATTCACTCTGATTTTATGAGAGTTCATTATTGATCTAATTTTTTAATAACAATAGAAGCATTTACGTTTGTTGCTGTGCCTCCAGCTTGAGTCTGAAGGCCGACAGCTGCAGCAGATACATGATTTCGAAGGGTAATAATATCTCCAGCTTCTACAGCGATTATAGCCTGACCGTTGTTTTGCTGAGTTCCTGCTCCTGAACCATAGACTGTCTCTGGAACCAATACACCATTTATAAATATTGCGAATTGGTTTGGTTCTACACCAGACACGGAGAAAGTAACCTCGTAGTCTCCCGCAGTGGTAACTACAATTTCTGCGGTTCCAGGTATATGCGTAATTCCAGCTGTAGTTATTCCGGTGTTACTAAAAAGAACATCAGCATTTACAGCCACCGTCTGAGCAGTGAGGTTATAAATATAACCATATTCAAGTAATCCCCCAGCTCCCGGAGGTCCTATTGGTCCCGGAGGTCCCACTGGTCCCCGAAGTCCCGGAGGTCCCGGAGGTCCCGGGGGACAAATGCATTTCTTTTTTTTAGATTTGCATGTTTTACGCTTATAACATCTTTCACAACAATTATTTGAACTAAATTTCATAATATTCACTCCTTTTCTTTGTAGGTTATGACTGAAACTAACTTATTGCTTGTATTAATGCCTAAAAATCGATTACGTAATTTCAGTAGTATGATGAAACTTACGCCAGTAGTTAAAGGGAAGTGTAAACATAAAAAGACGAAGTGAGGATGATTCGAAACTACATGAAAGAGGACATAAATCATCACTAGATTCATTAGCAAGATTTAGTAACTTGAAATTTATGTCGTATAGAAACATTGAAAAAATGGAATCCAAACATGCAAGAAGTAGCAGCAAGTATGTTGGCAAGTGAAAGCAATGCAAGTGAAGAAAAGTTACTAAGCTTAGCTTAATAACTTTTTTCTCTAACTGATTCATCTAAAAGAAGAGAATAGAAGTTTTGAAGGGTACGGAATATTCACTCGCACATGATTAAACGAACCTCGCTCCTAACACCTCTTATTTGGTATAATTTAGATGGATTTACATACGTTTGAGGGTCCGTTAGAATACCGATCTTTTAAGTCATAGGGAGTAACGATGGGGGGCAGGATGTTGAAGGTGTTCTATGGAATCACAACTATTGTGTACTTCCTTTGGTTATTTGCATCACTTTGGTTTCCTGAACCAAGTTGGTGGTCTATTTTCTCATCAAATCGTTCTACACATACACCACTATTCGAGCAGGTATCAATAGTGAAAGTGGCCATAAGTGTGTTTGTATTTGTGGCAATTTCTTTTGTTAACAAACGTTATAAGAATTAGCCTGTACTCTCGCTAGTACACTTAAATTAGGGGAGTAAACAGATGAAAAAATTGCTCTTAGTAACTATTGTTTGGTTCTTTATCATACTGAGCGTTGTTGGTTACGCAGTTTATTGGATCTTTTTTGATTGGTCAAGGTTTGCTGATGAGTTAATCAATACATCTACATCCCCAAATGGTACATACACAATAAATGCTTATATTTCAGATGGTGGTGCGACGACTTCCTATGCTGTCTTAGGAGAGCTAGTATTTAATGAGAAGAAGAAGAGACCAAAAAAGATATATTGGCAGTATCGTACGGAAAAAGCAGAAATTGAATGGATGGATGATCAAACCGTGATGATTAACAAGGTTAAATTAAATCTACCACATGAAACGTATGATTATAGAAGAGGAGTTAAGTAAGCGGAAATTCGTATTACTTGGTTCGCAGGGTTTTGGTCTGTCGCGCCTAATACCCATTTGCATACAAACCGATCTTTTAAGTCATAAGGAGTAAAGTGCATTGGTTTGAAGACACTTATACAAACTTTATTGTACTAACGAAGCTAGTTTGCGCCATTGATGAAAGGTGGAGGAATGAAAGATGGAGATAGTAAAACAAAGGATTTTACAAGCGTTGACTTTAACAGACGATTTTTATAATCATATAGAGGATGGTTGTTTAAGTTTAAGAATTACTGACGTCCCTTCAAATACAATTGGAGAACAAGCATATTGTATTATCGGTGCGAGAGAAAGTTACTTAAAGGCTTTCAGAGTTGGTCAATGGAATGGCTTTGTTTGTAGTTTAACTGATAGTAATAATAAACCGTTAATAACAAGCAAATTGAAAGAAACACAAACAAACATAGAGAAATATTTCCAAGATATCAGCATAGGTGAAATGAATGCTAATATACTAATTGACTTACTAGAACATGAGGTTCAGCATCACGGACAATTAATTCGCTTTGCTTATGCAAATAAAATTGAGTTTCCAAAAAGCTGGAATGTACGTTATACTGTTTAGTTTTTTCTTCAACTCACGGGCAGAAATTTTGAACAGGAATAATGCTATAAGTATTAAGGTTGTGAATATAATATTTTGATGCAGAACCATCATAAAAATAAAGGTTACTTTGAATAAGAGGGGGATATTATCGTTGTCAAGAACAATTGAGTCATCATTTGTTGCTGAATTAGTGTCGACTGCGGTGTCAAAGAAAAACATTTATGGTGCTGTATTATGTGTGGAAAATGTGGACAGTTCTTTATCGCTCTTATACGGGGCTGGAAATCTAACTGTAAATAAACCATATTTTATCGCAAGCGTAACAAAATTATACGTCACGGCTGTTCTACTAAAATTAAAATCAAAAAATTGTCTGAATCTCCAAGATAAAATCTCAGAGTATTTGTCTGAGGAAATACTACATGAACTCCACATATATAAAGGTATAGAATACTCCAAAGATATAACAATCAAACACTTAATGTCCAATACATCAGGAATTCCTGATTATTTTTCTGCTAATCTAGTTAGGGAATTAACTGCAGGAAAAGATCAGAGTTGGGGATTTGAAAGAACAATAGAGAGTGCAAAACAAAAGAAACCGACATTTGTTCCTGGTAAAAAGGCTCAATACTCTGATACAAATTATCAGCTTTTAGGTAAGATTATTGAAGAAATTACCAACAAAGACATCCATACGGTCTTCAAAGAATTTATATTTGATGAACTAAATTTAAAGGATACGTATTTATTTGAAGATGTGAATGAGAATCAGCCTGCCCCTATCTATTACAAAGATAAGGAAATCTATCTACCCAAATATATGTCATCTATCGGACCAGAAGGAGGCATTGTATCAACTGCGAAGGAATCTATGATATTTTTAAAAGCATTTTTCGATGGACATTTCTTTCCGAAAGAATATTTCGATGAGCTTAAAGATTGGAAACTTCTTTTTGGTCCAGGATTATTTTTTTATGGAGTTGGGATTGCAAATCAACCTATATTTGTTAAAGAGTTAAAAAATGGATTGATCGGACACTGGGGACAGACAGGGGCTTTTTCATTTTACCATCCAAAGACTGAACTCTTCTTTACAGGAACGACCAACCAATTTTACGGGCAAACTGTTGCAGCACGTATGATGGTGAAAATAATCAAAAGTATAAAATAACGGTATAAGTCTAATTTCGCTTAATCAGTCGAAATTTTGATATAGGTTGTGAAATCTGATACTTAAAGGAATGGGTAAATGATTATGAAATAATAAGGCATACTTGGAATGCTCTTTCAGGTATATTTGTTCTGTTAATATAAATTTGGATGAGTGGTCCAGGCATAGCAGAAACTAATACAGCAACTTATATATGGTATTATATTAAACTAACGAAACAAGTTACTAAAAAAGTTACATAAAATGAGGAGAGGCTTCAATGAAGATAGATACTGATACATTTCCCGTACTTGAGACTCGAAGATTAATATTAAGAAAAGTTAAAAAAGAGGATGCAAAAGACATTTTGAATTATCTGTCTGATAAAGAAGTAATGAAGTATTACGGATTAGAACCTTTCAATTCCATAAACGATGCTTTGGATGAGATTTCCTGGTATCAATCAATACAAAACAATAAAACGGGTATTAGATGGGGAATTACGTTAAAAGAGCAAGGAGTTATGATTGGCAGTTGTGGGTTTCATAACATTGTATCTAAGCATTCCCGTGCTGAAATTGGCTTTGAATTGAGTAAAGAGCAGTGGGGGAATGGTATAGCAGTTGAGGCTGTTGAAACAATCATAAGTCACGGATTTGAACATTTGAATTTGCAACGGATAGAAGCTCTAATCGAGCCACCTAATCTATCTTCACAAAAATTAGTAGAAAAGATAGGTTTTATCAGAGAAGGATTATTGAGGAGTTATGAGTTTACATGTGGGGAATATGATGATTTATATATGTATTCTTTGTTGAAGCAAGAATTTGATAAAAATAGTGTCTCTTCACCATTTTCTCTGATACACGAAAAAGTAAATTAAATGTTAGATTGTAAAGGTTTTAACATAAAGTAATTGGTGCATTATTAAAATATGGATAGTTGTTATGGAAGCTGTTCCTAATGAGTTAAAGGCCCTGGTAGTACAAGAAAGACATAAGGTTTTGGGAGGCATTCATGAAATTTAAATTATTATTCATCTTCTTATTCCTTATATTATTAACCGCATGTTCTGGATCAAGTTATGAAAATGAAGATGTTATTGCTGTGTTAAAAGGCAAAGAGATTAAAGGGAAAGATGTATTAGCTTTATACCCATTAAATGATGAGCATATAGATATCTATTTAAAAGAAGAAATAATTGTTAATGAAGCCAAAGCGATGGGAATCCAAGTATCGGGAGATGAAATTGAAAGTAACAAAAATAGTTTATATCCAGGACTCGAGACATCAGAAATTCTTCAACATTTACCAGAGAGCGAGAGACAATTTTATGAAAAACAAGCTACTGCACTGGAAATTACACTAGAGGAATATTATGAAATTTGGCGTGATACACACTATTCAAGAGATGCTTATATCCAAGCATACATAAATGAAAGGTTTTATAATCCAGCAGTATCCGAAGGGCTAGATTTAATGGTTCTAGAAAATGTTAACAAATTAAATGAGGAAATTGACACACACCTAGAAGAACTAATTGACTTGTATAAAAAGAATGGTGATTTAATTGTAAGCTAGTATTTATTGAAGCAACGGGTACGAGGATTCAAGAGAGCAACACATTCCCTAGGTGCTGCTCTTTTTAACGTTATTGAAATTTGAATGATGTATCTCATTTGAGCAATGCACATTAAATGTAGTGAGCGTACCGTAACGAAAATGACAGAATTTTTATCTGCACAACAGTGTATGTATCTTTTAAACAAATTAATAGGATTTCCCTCTTTAAAATTGTCAAATACAAAAGTAAGTCAAGTTGATAAAAGCTAAAGCTTCCTCATTTGCCTCATAATATACCCTTCCGTTTCCTTCTCCTACAAAATCAATCAATTTATGATAGAGAGCACCATTCTTAATCCTTTTTGCGATAACAAATAAGCAGATCTCATACCGGTGACACCAGCCCTAATTATTGCTACATCTGCTTCGATGTCTTCTTGTGGCTTCGGAAAAGAGTGATTGTCTTCATGAGCGCGTCATAGGGAACCAGGGTAATTAAGGTATAGGATGTTGAATCATTGATGTACCCTCAGTGTTCTAATGTTTAAGCAATGTTTAATGCGACTTGAGAGGGTTTTTGCTGAACTATTGCATAAACGATGTAGTGGTTGGGTATAAACAATGAAACAGATGGGTAGAAATAGTAGTGTTTGAATATATTAACAATATTTAAAACCGTGATAGAGAGAGGTAGCTTTAAAGTTTTTTCATATGGTAACTGAAGGAAAGGAGAGATTGATTTATGAAGAAAGTTCCGAATAAACAACAACACCTCTATTCTCGGAGGAATTTTTTATCAGGTTTTTTGTTTGGAGTTGGTATGGTCGCTTTTATTGACGAGGTCGTCTTCCATCAATTACTCAATTGGCATCATTTTTATGATCGATCTACTACTGAGGTTGGGCTCATATCCGACGGGCTCTTTCATGCTTTTAGTTGGTTTGCCACTGTAGCTGCGCTGTTTATGTTGGCCGATTTAAGAAGTCGTCATGCATGGTGGGGGAAACGATGGGTGGGTAGTATGCTCCTTGGCGTAGGGGTATTTAACTTATATGATGGAATTATCAATCACAAAGTATTGCAGGTTCACCAGATTCGCTATGGTGTTAACCTTCTTCCCTATGACTTAACATGGAATATTCTTGCTAGTGTCATCGCAATCATTGGAGGCACTATCGTTTATCAAACTCATAAGAAGATGAAGAAAATCGGTGGTGACGTAAGATTATGAATCACGATCATGGTTCGACACACTCGGGGCATTCCATCGATTTTCTTACGCAACTCCTGTTAAGCGCACCTTTTGTAATTGGAATTATCCTCTACTTAGTAGCAATAGTCCTATCAAAGCGCAGAGATAGGCCTTGGGCTTGGTATCGCACGGCTTTATGGGTTGCGGGGAGTTTATTATGCTTCATCACCTTAGTAAACCCGATGATCACAGCTGCCCATGAGAACTTTACGGTACATATGTTTGGTCACTTGCTTCTTGGTATGCTGGGACCATTATTGATGGTTCTGGGGGCTCCATTAACGTTGCTTTTACGAGCTCTTTCTACTGGAAAAGCCCGTAAGGTAACTGTCTTTTTAAAAAGACCATTGTTTCATTTTTTGTCGAACCCTGTAGTTCCAGCAGTTTTAAATATAGGAGGTCTCTGGGTTCTCTATACGACTGACCTTTACATTATGATGGAAACAATGATGTGGGTACACATACTCGTTCATTTACATGTCTTTCTAGCTGGCTACTTTTTTGCAGCCACGTTGTTATATATTGATCCGATCCCCAAACAATATAGTTATATCTATCGGTCGTTGGTCTTGATACTTGCCTTAGCCGGTCATAAAATTTTATCCAAATTCATCTACGCTTATCCTCCCGAAGGTGTTCCTAGAGCGGAAGCTGAAGCCGGGGGCATGCTGATGTATTACGGCGGCGATGCGGTAGATCTCATCATTATCATTATTCTATGCTATAAATGGTATCATTCAAAAGAACATCGAAGGGGACGTTACCCTGTCACTGCTTAGAAGAGAGTGAATCTCAGAGAGACTTGACGAACAGACTAGCCGCCTCACTCATATCAATTCATATACAACAAACAGGCGCCCTCCTTAGTAGGAATGCGCCTGTTTTGATGATTTCAACCAGATTACTGAAGAAATCAGTTCTTTAAATTTAGAAATTCGATTGGGAATTGTATGTTAATATGATAATAGTGAATCTAAGAGTTAGAGTTTGATCATATAAGTCTAATGTGAGGATTTATAAAAGAACAAAAGGGACTATTGAAAATGAGAGTTTTTTCTAGTATAGAAGAAAGAGGTTAACAAATGTTATTCTCTTTCACTTATGATAGTTCGGCTTATGAATAAAACAAATGAGTGAAAAAAAGTAGTTAGGTAGGTATTAGCAAAATGGATGTGTCTTCAATATTATTAGCTGTAATGTTTGTCATTAATTTAATCTTTGCAGCGATCATTATTTTTATTGAACGTAAAGATATTGGGGCTACTTGGGCATGGTTATTAATCTTATTTTTTATCCCCTTTTTTGGCTTTGTGGTCTACTTATTTTTCGGGCAGAACCTTACAAGAAAACGACTATTCGATTGGAATGGGATCAATAAAATAGGAATTGAAGGATTAATAAATGATCAATTAAAGCTGATGCGAAACTCCGAGTACCGTTATGATAATCCTGATACTGAGCAATACAAAGATTTGATTGCCATGCACTTAGTCAATAACGATGCGATATTAACGAATCAAAATGAAGTCGAGATATTTGTTGATGGGCAAGAAAAATTTGATGCGTTATGGACAGACATTATGGAGGCAAGAGAATTTATTCATATTCAGTATTATATCTTTAGGAATGATACACTCGGAAAGAAGATCATCAAAGCACTTGAAGAGAAAGCACGAGAAGGAGTTAAAGTACGAATTCTCTATGATCAATTGGGCTCTCGTAAATTAAGATCGAAACATTTCGCTGAACTTGAAGCGGCTGGAGGAGAAGTAGGAGTGTTTTTCCCTTCTAAGGTAGCTTTAATAAACCTTCGATTGAATTTTAGAAACCATCGAAAACTAGTGAATATTGATGGTCAAATAGGTTACATTGGCGGTTTCAATGTTGGGGATGAGTATATAGGATTTAGTGATAAGTTTGGTTATTGGCGAGATACTCATTTGAGAATAAAAGGGCAGGCGGTAGATGCGATTCAAACAAGATTCATACTCGATTGGAATCAAGCATCTAAGCGATACCAAATTCACTATGAAGATCGATATTTCCCCCTAAAAACTAGCAAAGGGAATGCATCGATGCAAATTGTCTCAAGTGGTCCTGATTCAGAGTGGGAACAGATCAAAAATGGCTATATTAGGATGATTATGTCAGCTAAAGAGTCGATCTACATCCAAACACCTTATTTCATACCTGACCAAAGTTTATTTGACGCACTCAGAATTGCTGCACTATCTGGTAAAGACGTTCGCGTCATGATACCGAATCGACCGGATCATCCATTTGTCTATTGGGCAACTTATTCTCATGTTGGTGAATTGCTTAAGACTGGCGCGAAAGTATATATTTATGAAAAAGGATTTATACATGCTAAAACAATTGTTGTGGACGGCGAGATTAATTCCGTTGGGACTGCCAATATTGACATGAGAAGCTTCAAATTAAATTTTGAAGTGAATGCGTTTATTTATGACCGTCAAACTTCACAAAAACTTGCTTTAGCTTTTGAAGAAGATATGAAATCGTGCACGGAATTAACTCAAACGTTATATGACAAACGCTCAAAGGTAATTCGATTTAAAGAATCGATTTCGCGTCTCTTATCACCTATCTTATAATCCCCAAAAAAATGTACATTCCTAAAGGGGACCGATACTTTGTTTATCTTTTCTATGTTGTATTCCATAAACCAAGGACGCAAATGTCCTTGGTTTATTTTACATAAAACTACTAAAATGATTAACTTCAAATTTATTGTTATGAAAACACATGAATATTTTTTTGCATTTTTAAGGCTATGCGTTCGATTTTCGAATAATTTTATATATTATTGATAAGCTAACAACGATGTTATTAAAAATGATAATAAAAAGAGGGTTAGCTATGGATAAAGACATGTCTTATGGTAGCGACTATAAATTTCTACCTGTAACCTCAGTCGGGGATGGAGTTTGTATTCAAGTACTCCCTGATTTATTTAGTTATACCAGCAAAATCGTTAATATTGTTTTTGTGGGCGATCCTACTAAGGAAGAGTTTGTAATGATTGATGCAGGTATGCCCGGTTGTTCGAAGAAAATTATTGAAACCGCTGAAGAAATATATGGTCCTAACAGTCGTCCTAAAGCAATTATTTTAACACATGGTCATTTTGATCATGTGGGCTCGATTATTGAGTTAATTGATCATTGGAATATTCCTGTTTTTGCTCATTCATTAGAATATCCATATTTAGTAGGAGAGCGCGAATATCCTGAACCTGATACTTCTGTAGAAGGAGGTTATATTGCTAAGATCTCTTCTCTTTTCCCCAATGAGCCTATTAATATAAAAGAACATCTCAAACCCTTGCCAAGTGATGGAACAGTCCCTTTCTTGGATGAGTTCCGTTGGATTCCGACACCAGGTCACACCCCTGGGCACGTTTCTTTTTTTAGAGATAAAGATCGTAGCCTAATTGCTGGCGATGCATTTATTACAGTAAGACAAGATTCTCTGTACAAAACCCTTACTCAAGAAAAAGAAATAAATGGGCCTCCTAGATACTTAACCACCGACTGGGACCTTGCATATGAATCTGTAAAAGTCATTCGAGATTTAAAGCCAGTAGCGGCTATTACCGGTCATGGGGTGCCTATGTCAGGTAGTGAATTAACCACGAGCTTAGAAAAATTAGTAACTGAATTTAAAGAAGTCTCCATCCCTGATTATGGAAAGTATGTTAACGAAAACGGCCCGCTTCATTAATTTAAGAAGGGAAGGAATTTACGGATGAAGAAAAGAAAGAACTACGCAAGTGAAACTAAAAGTTTGAGACAAAGAGTAAAAGAAGAATTAAATGCACAATTTGAGAACCCATTATTACATCGAGCAATAAATAATGAGGAAGTGATCGTACCATTAGATGTTGAAAGACTATGGTTAAAATAAGCATTTATTACAAGTGGTAGCTTTGATAATGAAATTGGTTGTTTAATTCCCTTCCCTGAATTAATGAGCTAATACTTGAATTACTTCAGCTTAACGAATTCTCATATAGGCTCAATACGACAGTGAGGGTGGCAAACTTGTTAAATTCCCAAAAATGTAACAGGGTAGGAGGAACTCTTTAAAATGTTAACCACAAAAGAATTAGCTCTTATTGAAGATGAAATTCGTGCTGAGGAAATTATTGCGAAAACAATGAACTGGTGTGCTACTCAATGTGAGGATCAAGAGATGACATCCCTTTTAGAACATCTAGCTGAATCTCATCAAAAAAACGTTCTTAAAATTTCGACATACTTTAATCAATCAAGAGTTCAGTAACTAAAGGAGGTGAGCATTTTGACAAACAATATCCAAGGTAGAGGCCTTACGGATCGTGAAATGCTTCAATTGTCTCTTGAATTAGAAAAAGGTCGATGTAAGAGCTTAGTTTCTACTCTTCTTGAGACGAGTCACAGTGAATTACGTCAGGTATATGAAGAATGTTTTCAAACATCAAACGATCTCCATTCCCATATTTATGAAGTGATGGCTAGTAAAGGTTGGTATAAGTCGATTTCAGCTAAGCCTGAAGAAGTGGAAAACGCTCAACAATATATCCAAAATAACCTTCAGCCCGACGACCATGTTTAGAAACAACGTATTAATGAACACAAAAGACACCCATATGTGGTGTCTTTTGTATTCATTTTCTATATATAGGAAGACAATTATGAAATTAAAGGATAACGTAAGCTGAAGGTAGCTTATCATTTATAAGAATTGGGTTGCGTTCGTATAATTAGAGTAATATACTAACTTTATTAAAAAAAGCAGGGGGGAATTAAAAGTGGATAAAGATTTCGAATCTTCATCTGAACTTAGAGAGTTTTTCGAAGCTAATAAGAATAATTTTGAATCCACCTTGTTGGATGAAGCAGTAAATGTTAAAAGTAAGATTAATGAAATATTAAAAATCGGTAATATAGATTTAGTTAATAATGCACACCAATTAACGGTTTATATTATTAATAATGAAGATAATGAACTAAAACGATTTGCGAAAAAGGAAGGGATAGCTTGGGCAACGCATTCTATGGAATTAACTTTTAAGCTGGAATGGATACAAGCAACTCGTAGAACTTTATGGATTTATATACAGAAGTTTTATGATCTAGCTAATAAATATACTATTGACGATTGCTTTAAACTAGAAGCACAGATAAATAATAGAGTAGACAATTTTTTAAATACATTTTTTCTTAGTTACTCTACATACAAGGATTCTCTGATTAATGCACAAAGAGAATTAGTCGAAAATTTATCGGTTCCAATTATTCCAATCGATAGTAATATTAGTATATTGCCGTTAATTGGATCAATTGATGTTAATCGTATAAATATTCTAAAGGAAAAAGTATTATCAGAGGTATCAAATTTACGAATTCAAACGTTAATAATGGATCTTTCTGGTATCGCTAGTATAGAACAAGAAGTTGCCTATGAGTTTATGAAAGTTATTGATGGTATCTCATTGATGGGATGCTCAACTGTATTAACAGGATTACGAACCGAAGTAGCAAAGGATATTACTGACTTGGGAATTAAATTAAGTCCAGAAATTAAGAAGTTAGGAACTTTGCAACAAGCACTAGGCCAATACCTAAAACACGACTAAAATAGCTAAACTTTAGGCCGGAAATATGTTTAAATCAAAAATCCTTAAATTCAAAGAAAAAGAAGCAATCATAAGTTAGAATGATTGCTTCTTTTTAGATACAATGTCAGTTTAAAGTGATAGTCTTTTTGAATAATGGAAATTCACTCTTTCTCTTCTTATCTCCTCGACTCACTCATCTGTAGTACCCAACGTCAGCCCACCATCAACGACTATTTCTGTGCCCGTGCAATAAGAGCTTTCATCAGAAGCAAGAAATGCTACAGCTCGAGCAATTTCAATCGGTTGTCCAATTCGTCCTAGTGGTACGGATTCGTAATAAGTAGGTACACCCTTTCCTTGAGTTGCCATTTCAGTTTCGATTCCACCCGGATGGACTATATTCACTCGAATTCCTTTTGGACCTAATTCAATAGCTGCGGCTTTGGACATTGCTACGACAGAAGCTTTTGTCGCAGCATAAGCGGAAGATTTGCTAATTGGGGCAAATGCACTGATCGAAACATTGTTTATAATGGAACCTTTTTGTTGCTTTTCCATTTGTGGAATCACTGCTTGCATACCCATAAATACTCCAAGTTGATTAACTTGAATTAACTGTTCGTAATCTTCCAGTGTTGTTTCCATAAATGATTTTCGTTTTAAAACTCCAGCATTATTCACTAACACATCTATCTTATGAAATTTATTTATTACCATCTCGACTGCTGATATCCATTCTAATTCTTTTGTAACATCTAATTGAATTGGAAAGGCGTTGTCTCCAATCGACTTCGCTACTTCTATTGCATCATTATAGTTCCGTGCGCCTACACCTACTTTAGCCCCTAATGCAACAAGGTGTTGGGCAATAGCTTTTCCCTGTCCTCGATTAGCCCCGGTAATAAGATCCAATGATTTTTTAATTCAGGCATATACTCACTCCTTCATACAAACACTGCTTTATATTGTCCAAAAATTACTGAGTTATTTATATTTTGTTCCCTACACTTGTGTAATGCTTCGTAGTAAAGGATTTATGGAAAAATTAAAAGGTATAATTTAAAGCATAAAGCTAATATTAAGAGCAACTAATTTGAGCAGGGAGTGTATCTAACTCATGAGTTCTCCAGAAAGTATAAAACTTACTTCTTCAGAAATGGCGTCTTTATGGAAACAATATATTAGTGTCACTCATAGTATGTGTATGTTACAATACTTTATTGCAAAGGCAGAGGACAATGAAGTGTTAACCACTCTGACAAATACGCTTCAAAAGGTTGAGAAAATAAAGGGGAATACGAAACAGATATTAGAATTAGAAAAAGTCCAAGTTCCTGTAGGATTCAGTAGTCAAGATGTAGACGTAAATGCTCCTCGGCTCTTTTCAGACGTTTTTGCTTTATTATATATAAAAAATCTTTCAAGAATAATAACTTCAACTTCTAGTCTTATGCACACAATGTCTACTCGTAAAGATATTAGGCAACATTTTAAAGAATGTACATCTGAAGTTCTTACTGTTTTTGATGAGGTCAGTGATGTTTTGTTAGATAAAGGATTGTATGTGAGACCTCCATATATTGAACCACCTAGAAAATCAGATTTTGTCGAGGATAAAGACTATTTAAATGGAATCAATTTATTGGGAGATCAAAGAAATTTGAATGCTATCGAAATATCCCATGTCTTTGGAAACATTGAAGCGAATGTAGTAGGAAATACAATAACACAAGCCTTTGAGCAAACAGCGGATAAAAAGGAAGTACGGGACTTCCTAAAAAAAGCTGGGAAACTTTCTGAAAAGGTTATAACAACACTTACAAAGTTTTTAACAAGCAGTCATTTGCCAGCACCAATGCCTTCAGAAACACAAGTTTTTAGTTCTTCTCAACCTGCCTTTTCAGATAGACTAATGATGTATCAATTAACAACTTTATCATCAATTGGAATATCTGATTATGCAACATCATTAGCTACTAGTATGAGGAATGATTTGAAAAGACAGTATACGGATTTTCTGGACGACACGGCAAAGTTAGGTGGAGAAGCGCAAAAATTACTAATTGAAAATAGCTGGTTAGAACAACCACCTCAGCAAGATAAAGTAGTCATAAAATAATGTTTTGATTAATAAATTTCGGTTCAGTTTTATTATAGAGAGATGATGAATTTGAAGAACGAGTGCCTGTGTTCGATAAGATAAAAGGAAATAACATATTATCAAGCTGCACAGTATAACAATATTATTTAATGAAAATGATATTGCACAACTTGGCACGTTTGTGGAAGATTATATAAGCCTAATTACTCAATGAAATTAAGGAGGATTAGGCTTGTTCACTTCAAATCGATACGTTTCCATATTGGTAAACTTAATGATAATAATTGGTAAAAAAACAAGGCAGAGATGATACCTTTTTGTGGCTGTAATCAGAAATTAAATTTAATTGAAAGATGGAGAATAAATGAATTGTCTTTTTCAAGGATAATCAGTATAATTAATTAACCAGTGGTCAAAGAAATCAAGAATTGGAGATAAGAATGTCACCTCGCAAATCATCATTAAATGAATTAACAAAGGAAATGATCGTAAATGAAGCAAGGGAGCAATTCATAGAAAAAGATTATCAACAGGTTTCTATGCGAAGCATTGCTAAACAGCTTAGCTGCAGCCATGGAGCTCTGTACTATCATTTTGAGAACAAGGCTGAATTGTTTTATGCTGTTATAGAGGGTTATTTTTACGCATTAAATAAACAAATTGAGGAAATTGTCTTAAGCAGTGGTGAAAGTGAGCAAAAGCTTCGACACGTACTTCGCTCGTTTATTGAATTCGGACTAAATCATCAAAGTCAGTATGAGCTGATGTTTATGACAAGAAATAAAGAAGTTGATGGACTATCCCATGATGCGGCAAATCGTAGCTACCAAACGTTTGCTAAATCTGTTCACTCCTTATCTTCAAACGTTGTACCCATAAGTGATGTCTATTCTGTCTTTGTCTCCCTGCATGGTTTTGTTTCTCATTACCGTGGATTTGTAAAAAGTTATCAAGATGCAGAAGATGCTGCGTTTGTCCATATTGAATTTTTAATGAAGGCTCTACATCCCGCTTAAGGTATAGAGCATTTCTTTTTGTTTTTAATTGACCACTGGTTAATAAAGGTGAGGAGTGAATTTTAATGAATAAAGTATTAGTAGCTGGAGCTTCAGGGGGAATAGGGAGTGCTTTAGTTTATGAACTAAGAGCTAGAGGTATTAAAGTTGTAGCATTTGCGAGAGGTAGGGAAAAGTTGATTTCACTTTTCGGTGACTTTGATGACGTGATGATAGTCTCTGGAGATGCTTTGAATCAAAATGATCTCATATTTGCTGCCGAAGGAGCAGATGTGATTTTTCACGCTGTAAGTTTCCCATATCCGAAGTGGGAAGATACCCACATACCATGTATCGAACGAATGATTAAAGCTGCAAGTGTAAATCAAGCAAAAATAGCATTAGTAGATAATATTTATGCTTACGGAAATCAATTAAATTCACCAATAGGCGAAGATGCGACAAAAAGACCGCATACGAAAAAAGGTAAGATTAGGCTAACTATGGAAACAAAGTTAAAAGAAAGTGCAGTAGAATCTCTAATCGTTCATATGCCTGATCTATACGGGCCAAATTGCGAAAATGCCATTCTTCATGAAACATTAAAAGATACAGCAAGACATAAGCGAGCAAACTATGTAGGAAGTCTATCAAAAAGCCGTGAGTTTTTGTATAACCGAGACGGAGCAAAAGCAATGGTTGAGTTAACTCTTCGGGAAGATACGTATAACCAAAACTGGAATATTTCTGCAACACACCCTATAACGGGGGAAGAGGTGCTGAAAACTATAAAGGGAATTAATGGATATAAAAAGAAATTCAAACCGATATCGAAACGAATGATTGCATTTCTAGGCATGTTTTCACCGTTTATGAGAGAAATGGTAGAGATGATGTATTTAACAGAAGATCCAATTATTTTAAGCGGAGAGAAGTATGAAAAGCTAATCGGCAAGTTACCGAAAACATCGTATAAAAAGGGTCTTGAAGAAACCCTCGAATGGCTGCAAAAAGAGGATATAAACTCTTTAGATAAAAGATAACCTTTCATTTTCTTTCTGATGAGAGAAAAATGACTGTAAAAAAAAGTCTCTGAGCATACCCATTCAATTATAGTTGGTGTGCTTTTTTTGAACTAATCATTGTATAACATGGTTATGCTCTCAATTTAGCGATTATTTTAAAAATACAAATATCACATCACAAATTGTAGTAATATTCAATATTTCCCTATAAAATACATATAGAGTGGAAGTATCATGTTTTTCTGGAGGGTAATTAAATGATTAAAGGATTGTATAAAGCGCATGTATTAGATGAGGATGAAATCATTGCTCTAGTAGAAGATGATGAATGGATGATGGAAATATTAAAAACTGTAAGGTCATTAAACCTAACTGATTGGTGGATTTGTGCAGGTTTTGTTAGGTCGAAAATTTGGGATGTTTTACATGGATTTAATGAAAGGACAAGGATTCCAGATATTGATGTAATCTATTACGATACAACACAACTTAATGAATTAGAAGAAAAGAGGATTGAAGAAACCCTCACATTGATTTTACCGAATATTCCTTGGTCAGTTAAGAATGAAGCCAGGATGCACCTTAGAAATAATGTTGAACCCTACTCTTCTTCTGTTGATGCAATTTCAAAGTTTCCGGAAACAGCAACAGCATTAGGAGTAAAGTTAGATGAAATTGATAAAGTTATTTTAACAGCCCCATATGGCGTAAGTGATGTTGTTAATTTAGAAGTTAAACCGACTCCTTATTTTTTGGCGAACGAAAACCTTGCACGTATTTACAATGAGCGGATACTTAAAAAGAATTGGGAAGCTACTTGGGACAAGGTAAGTGTATATCAAATATAAATTATTTTTTAACGAGGCGATATTGGAATAGAGTTATTACTTCTTGCGTTAACGGTGCTTTCCTTGAATAAGGAATTGCTCTCCTTCTTCAACTCCCTCAGTTAGATAGGTATATCTCTCAAATGCTCACTTATTCGCAGGATTTCAAACCACTTGTAAGAACAGTAATAGATGATTGGAATGAGTGTCGGTCCATTTTGGCTACATGAAGGCATGCTGAAATAAAGGAGGTAGATAAAACTCCAGTTATTACCATATAATGCACGTATTCTCCACGCCGCCCCTGGAGGCTATCCCTCCCATGTCTCAACGGGTCTAAGCCCTATCATTCCTTCGTCATGCCTATCCAAGGGGTGGAGGCCGGTTTTGCTATCGGAACGGGTCATTGCCCTTTGGTTGAAGACATCCAGTACTCCGTGCTTTCTTTGAAATCCTACGAATAAGGCAACATTCAATAAAAAATTAACGGGTAATTACTTACTTTTAGTACTCCTTAAAATTTTAATGGAATTCCTTGTGTTTAGAATAAGCTTTATGCTGCTAGAGGTTCTAAAGCGTGAACTTTATTAGGACAATAAGACTCATTTTTTCGAGATATTCCAACTAATATTCGTGCAAGTTTCCCAAGCAGTTTCATAATTGATTTCATTTTTTTCATTTTTTTTACTTTCACATTATTGGAGTGAAGCTCTTTAAATTCAGGATTGTTCATGACAAGGCTCATGGTCGCTAAATACAAGAAACGTCGTAGCCGGGATCTGCCGCGTTTAGAAATGACAATTTGTCCTTTCCATTTACCCGAGCTAGCTTCTGCTAGATGTAATCCCGCGTATCGCAATAGGGAATTACCGTGAGAGAAGCCGCTTAGATCTCCTGCTTCTCCTAAAATGCCAGCTAGTGAAATTTCACTAATTCCTTTAATGGCAAGTAGTTTATTTGCGAATGTAATTTGTTCGAGTACACCAGTCACTTCTTTTTCAACTCTTTCAAGTTGAACTGTAGCGAGATCAAATTCTTCAAGCAATTGTTCTAGGTGTAATTTATAAGCATCATGTGCTTGTTGATTACCAACAGAATGCTTAGCTAATTCAACTAGTGATTGGGCTTTTTTTAGTCCAGCGTGTCGCTTCATTTTTGTTTTCCATCCTTCAACGATATCCTGGGCTTCCATGGAACGTAATTCGATGGGGGTAGGGAATAAGCGAAGGGTTGCGATTGCCCCTTTCCCTTTTATGTCCTTAAACACTTGTCGAAGTTCAGGGAAGATAAGATCTACCCATCGATTTAATTGATTGATGGAACTGACAAGCCGTTTAACAATCACATCACGGTTAGCCATAAGTACTCGAAGTTTTTCAAAAGCTTCTGGAGTTGGACGGATAAAGGCATAATAACCATTCTTCACCATATCAGCGATTACGAGAGCGTCTTTTTTATCACTCTTAGATTGAGTATTATCTCGATTTTCTTTATTCTTTTTGACAAGATGAGGGTTAACCGTTACCACATCAACGTTTTGTTCATATAGCCATTTTGATAGATTAAGCCAGTAATGTCCGGTAGGCTCCATACCTACAATCGATGTATTGAAATTTTTTGTTTCTTTTAATTCATTGATCCACTGCAGTAATCTAGTAAAGCCTTCTTCATTATTTTCAAAAGATAGAGGATCGCCTACTACAATCCCACGGAAGTTCACAGCTCGAGCAACGTGAACTTGTTGTGCAATATCCACACCAACAACGAGATGTTTATCAGAAATTCGTTCAATTAGTTGATTTTGTTTGTCTTGCATTTTAAACTTCATAGTAGAGCTTCCTCCTTAGATTTTGAGTTTTAGAGTGGTGTCTATACTCATATCTTACTGAGGAGCTCTATTTTTTTCAAAGTTGAAAATTAACGCTCTACAGGAATGCTATTAGGGCAGAAAAGGTTAAGAGTTGAGGGATAAAAAGGCTCTCAAATCGGTACAATTCTGAAGATCAAGAATAGAATTTCAAGAGTCAATAAGCATTTAATAAAACTTAATATTAAATTTCCTAAGAGTACGTTTAGAATAATTTTAAATGTGCTCTTTTTGTTTATTTTTTAGAGTTAAGGGTGTCCTTCAAATAATTTGTTGCAAATAAAATCTTGCACAAAATTCCATATGTGTATATAATGTATATAAAGAATATATACATTATTCGATGAAAAAGAGGGATTAGCATGCAAATAATTATTTCCAATATTTCAAAGGAGCCGTTATATGAACAAATAACGAATCAGATTAAATCGTTAATTTTATCAGGTGAACTACCAGAGGGAACAGCAATTCCCTCCATGCGGCAGCTTGCAAAGGATTTACAAATTAGTGTCATAACAACGAAAAGGGCTTATGAGGAATTGGAAAAAGCGGGTTTTATCTATTCAATTGTTGGAAAAGGATCTTTTGTCGCAGAGCAAAATTTAGAGGTCATTAGAGAGAAGAAGCTGAAAGTCATTGAGGAACAACTGAGTGCAGTTATAACAAATAGTAAAGAAATTGGGCTGCCCTTTGATGAACTAAAAGATTTATTGAAAATTTTATATGAGGAGTGAAACGAATGGAAAATGTGGTTGAATTAAAAAGCGTAAACAAAAAATTCAAAGATTTTTCAGTTAAAAACATTGATTTAGAGGTGAAACAAGGCTTTGTAACAGGTTTCATTGGAGCAAATGGGGCAGGGAAGTCAACAATGATTAAAATGATGATGAATCTGTTAAAACCAGATACAGGGGAAGTTAAGGTTTTTGGTTTAGACTACAAGACACACGAAAAGGCGATCAAGGAGCGAATCGGATTTGTGTACGATGGCAACGTGTTTTTTGAAGGTCTAAACTTAAAAGATATCAAACGAATTATTGGACCTGCCTACAAACAATGGGATGATAAATTGTTCTATCAATATGTGGATAAATTCGAATTACCACTTAATAAGGCGATAAAAACTTTTTCAAAAGGAATGCAAATGAAGGCATCACTAGCGATAGCACTGTCACACCATGCAGAACTGATCATTATGGATGAGCCAACAGCAGGGTTAGACCCTATTTTTAGACGGGAACTCCTAGATTTATTACAGGAATTAATGATTGATGACAGTCGCACTATTTTCTTTTCTACTCATATTACAACAGATTTAGATCGTATCGCAGACTATATCGCATTTATACAAAATGGGGAGTTAATATTTAATCAGACCATTAACGATCTAGTTGAAAATTATGCACTTGTTAAAGGTGGAACAGAACTGTTAGATAGAGACACGGAAAAAAACTTTGTTAATATTCATCGTGCACCAACAGGATTTGAAGCTTTAACAGATAATATATCTGCTGTGAAAAATATATTTGGAGACACAGTTATCATTGAACGTGCCTCCCTGGAAGATATTATGTATTACTGTAAAGGAGGCGTGCAGCATGTTTAATTTAATCAGACGTGATGTGATATTGCAGAAAAGGCAGCTATTAATCTTTCTACCATTTATCTTAGTTTTTATTATTTTGAATGTACCACCAGCGTTAGTTTTTCTGGTCGCCAGTATTTTTATACCCTTTAACTCATATGCTTACGATGAAAAAGCAGAGACGAATATATTGCTGAATTCTTTACCTTACACACGAAAGGAAATTATCGCTTCACGGTATCTTGGTGCTATTGCCTATATGAGTTTTTCAGTTGGGTTGGCAAGTTTAGCGTTATTTATTTTCAATAAACCGTTTACGATAACCGATATTGCGGTTGGTGGAGGATTATTCTTTTTGTTTGCAGCATTGACTTTTCCGTTATTTTACATTTTTAAACCAGGCTATATCACAACGATTGTTTTGATTAGCTTTATCCTTTTAACATGGATATCACAACCTGTGACTTCCTTTATATTAGGGTACTTACCAATAATCACTGAATTCATCGGCAATCTATCTATCGCGGTTTTATATACGGGAGCAGCTGTTGCTATCATGTCACTCTATGCAATTTCTTGGGGGATTTCTACTATCATTTACCTAAGAAAAGCGTTCTAAGTGATGCTCTTCAAACTAGCAAAAAAATTTAAAAACAAATTCAACGAGATGTAGAGGTCAGGAGAAGCATAACGGGTTCCGTACCTATCTCAAACATTAAAAGGTAGCTTAACTGATTAGGTTGTTAGTTTAAAAAAGGAAGTTTGGTTTAATTAACCTTGTAATCCATCTAACAAACTTTCTGCAGTACGGAACTACTGTTGAAGCCATTTCACTCTGGTTTATTATGCTGACGGAAGTTCTTCTCTTGTTGAAGTAATGAATAGTTTAGCTTCATAAAAGGGAACATTCCTTAATGGATTTTCGGTGCCAGTTCCTCGGTACGTTAAAGTTTTAACAGGAAGAGGGACTGACACCAGATTTTCATGTACTGTAATTAGCTTTTCAAATAACATATAATTTTCTATCGTAAATTGTAGTAATCTTCAAAAATTTCCTATAAAGTACAAATAGAGAGCAGAAGTGTCATGTTTTTTGGAGGGTGATTAAATGATTAAAGGATTGTATGAAGCGCATTTACCTGTTAAGGATTTGAGTCGTTCAATTGCATTCTACAATGGTCTCGGGTTGGAATTATCACACATTCATGAGAATACGCTCGCATTCTTTTGGATTGAGAAGAATAAGAGTTGGTTAGGTTTGTGGGAATCAGATCGAGTAGATTTAGAATATCATCCATCGATACGGCACATAGCATTTGAAGTTACATTAGAAGACTTAAAGAACTCAGTGGATTGGTTGAATGATCGAGAATTCGCGCCAAGAGAAGCATTTGGTTTTAAGCCGACTGAACCGTTTGTCATGGCTCACAATGAAATGGCTCATGCAAAAATTCACTTTAATGATCCAGATGGAAATAGTTTAGAGCTGATCTGTCCATTACAAAATGAAAAAGGGATAACGGGGCGAATGTACTTAAGTGAATGGGAGCAAGTGATTAGAGGAGAAATAAGATGAACATAGAGACATTAACTCTTCAAACACATAAACGCGAAGAATTAAAAGACTTCTATCTTAATAAATTGAGCCTTACTTTAGTAGACGAAAATTCAAAGGGCTTTTCTGTGCAAGCAGGTTCAACTTTACTTACTTTTAACGAAGTCAATGACGGACGAGAACCATTTTATCATTTTGCTTTTAATATTCCAGAGAATCGTATGAATGAAGCTAAGAAATGGATTAAACATAGGGTCAAGCTTAACACTCACAATGAAGATGACGAAGTCTTCTTTAAAAGTTGGAACGCTCATGCCATTTATTTTGAGGACCCAGCTGGTAACATTCTTGAATTTATTGTACGTCATAATTTACATAATAAAACTGAGCATCACTTCTCATCTCGAGACATCATTAATGTGAGTGAAATTGGGATCGTAGTAAAAGAAGTTATACCTTTTGCACGAGAGCTTAATGAAATAGGTGTACAAAATTGGAAAGAGGATAGCACCGAGTTGACACCAGTCGGTGATGAACACGGGTTATTTATTATATGTAGAGAGCAACGCCAATGGTTCTTTTCAACAAAAAAGGCACAGTTCTTTCCTGTGGAGCTCAGAATAGAAGAGTTAGGAGAAATTACGATCGAAGAAAAGGATGGCAACGTAGTGATCAAATAATATGATAATGGAACAGTGAAGTTTACCACAGTTAATGAATGATATATTAACCAATAATTGTAGAGGGGAAACTACTTTTAAAAATTTGAATGCAGTTGCTCTTTATACATATATACCTGGAATCATGGCAGTTATAACTGGAATGTATGTACTAATAGAGTTTGATACGAGTGAGGGCTTGGTCTTATTAGTAAGTATAGGTAGTATGTTTGGCGGTATTTTTTTGGTAGGAATGGCTGAAATTATTAGACTGCTTTCAAAAATAAGTCGGCAGCTTGATGGAAACAAGTAAAAATATTAAAGTAATGGATACTTCTTCAGTAGAACAGTGCTGAGGCTTCTTCAATTAACGGAGAAGGTTAATAAAGTAGAGAAACTATTTCCCTTGCTATTTCGTATGTTAAGTGAACGATCGTAAGAAACAAAAATTTTGTAAAGGAAGGTCTAAAAATGCCTGTTATTCTAATAAGTATTTTTTCAGCTATAATCATTTTTATAACAGTTTATTCTATTATTAAAGTATTGAGTATAGCTTATAATAGAAAAGAAATTACGATTCTAAGATATAGAGTTTTAGCAACTTCTTTTACAGTAGTAGGTATATTAATTGCTTCGATTTTACCTTTTGGCTATCAAAAAATATTTGAAATAATCCTCTAATCATTTAATTATCTATTAGTGAGTTTGAATTCTTTGGTGCCAATCCCCCGGTACGTTGAAGTACTGAAAGGAAGAGGGGATGACACCAGATTTTAGAATTGAATGAATTGGATTAGTTGGAACGCCGTATGAGATGAAGGTCGCACGTACGGTGTGAACAGGGGGAAAAGGAAGCGATAACTTCAAATCCCTACCTATCTGTACTCTGTAATCCTTAAAGAAACGACTTTATTATTTCTACATATTGTTAATATTTACAAATATTTTTTGGTGTGATAATTTTATTAGTAACTTACATAAAAGGGGAATTGAAATGAAATATTTACTACTATTCTTTCTACTAGTTTCATTAATTTTAGTGGGCTGTTCCCCAAGTGAATCTTCTCAATCTAATAATGCTGATCTCAATGCAGAAATAGTTAGTGTTAATGAGGATGATACCATTACTGTTAATATTATTGATGCAGGACCACAAGGATATAGAGGTTATATAAATCATAAATTACAACTGGGAATACCTATAAATTACTCTGTTGATGATTTTCAAGAAGGTCAATTAATATTAGTATGGCTGGATGGTTTACTCGACACTGAACCTCCTTCTGGAACAGCTACTAAACTAGAGCTTCAATAAAAATCTGTTAACATGTGAACGAATTTCATAATTTGAACCCTTAGTCCCGCAAGGTTTTCAAGACATAAAAAAGGGAGTACCTCCCCAAAAGTCGAATTAGTTAAGTGACCAAACCAAACTAAAGACTGGAGGAAGACTCCCTTATGACTATTATACGACAAGGAAGCCTATTTGACCTGCAAGATTTATATGATTTAGAACCTACCCACCGATTTGAAGCCGTATTTTCAACGATTGATATTTACCCTGTGCTAACTGTCGTTTCCAAAAAAGCCTTATACGGCGCGCCTGTTCAACTTAATTATGCAGCGATGTTCTACTCGCTTATCGCTAGAATTCTTGAGCGAATTCCAACGATAAAGGATTTGATTAAACGTCTCAAACATGATTATATGTTCCGTTTAGATTGTGGTTTTCTTCTGTCTGATGCGATTCCATCCGAAGCGTCTTATTCAAGAATGCTCTCTAAATTAGTAGAGTCGCCTGTTCTTGAACGCGTTCAAGAAACGCTCATCCTTCAGGCCATTCAAGAAGGGTTTATTACCGATGACACGATCGCCATCGATGCGACTCATATTGAAGCACGTGATCAAGCACCAGTGAAAAAAGATAAGCCCAAAACTGCACCCAAAAAACGTGGGCGAAAAACCAAAGAGGAGCAGGAAAAATGGCTTCAAGAACAGACTGAGCGAGAAGCTGCGCTTCCGATTTTCGAGAAAAAGATAGAAGATCAGCTTGACGTGTCATTAGCTGAACTACGAGCTTCAGTTCCTCTCGATCCTAAATGGGGCATCAAGAAAAACAGTGAAGGCAAGAACGTCTTTTGGTTTGGTTACAAAGGACAAAAGTCAATACATCCTTCAATCGCTCTTTTCTTCTGGAAACTTAAATGATGGAAAAGCCGCAATCCCTTTATTAAAGGGAGTTCAAGAGCGTTTATCGAATCTCCCAATTGGCTTTGGCACACTCGATGCGGGGTATGACTACCCAGCGATTTATGAACAAATCTACCGAATGGGTGCTCAATCAGTCATTGCCTACAACAAGAGAAATGAACCTGAGATGGAAGGATTTGATCCGTACTTTGCCCCTACTTGTGTTCGAGAACATCCCTATCGTTATGATAGTTATGACTCTAAGTACGAGACGCTCAAATACACACGTCCGAAAGAGTGCAGCGGCTGCCCTCTAGCCGAAGATACGTTGTGTTAAAAGGTGTATAAAGTGAAAATCACCACTGATTTGCGTCGTTACACAGCTCCAGCCAGAGGTTCAAAAGCATGGAAAACCATCTACAAGAAACGAAGTTCCATCGAGCGAGTCATCGCTTATCTCAAAGGATTCTTCCAGTTAAACAACGTTCGTTACTGCACAGGAACGCGAGCTGTGTACAGTTTGATTTGAGGCAATTGGTTTATAACGGAGCGAAGCTCGCGTGAGATCGAATAGCTAAATGTTCTTCTGAAGAAAAGGGTAATCTAGCTGCTTAATCACTTGTTTTAAAAAGTGTCAGAAGAAAATTCGGCTTTTATCGGCACTTTGATTTGGGCTTTATGAAATTGATTCATGTATATTTATATCTTATTTGAATTAATTTTTTGGGAATTTAATAAATATCATCCTTTTGTGTCTGACCCTCAGTGCGCTGTCCTCTGGTACGCTAAAGTTTTAAAAAGAAGAGGGGCTGACAACAGATTTTAGGCCCTTATAAATATAGAGGGAGGTGAATGCAATGAAGGGTGAGTCTGTGTATCTAAGAACAATCAAAAAGGAAGATCTAGAGAGTTTATACGAAGCCGTTCAAGATGAAGAGATAAGGTATATGACCGGCACAAGAAGTACGTTTTCGAGGGAGCAATTAAATAAGTATTATCAAAGAATCATGCATGACGAAACACGTTATGATTTTTCTATTTGTCTAATTGATACAGATGAGTTGATTGGAGATTTAGCGATTTTGGAAATAGATGAAGAGAATAATAAGGCTGCCTTCCGAATTGCCCTCCATCACACCAAACATTTTAATAAAGGGTACGGTACCGAGGCTCTCCAACTAGCGCTACAATTTACTTTTGACACACTTAACTTAAATCGACTTCAACTCGAAGTATATTCACATAACGTTCGAGGGATAAAAGCATACGAAAAAGCAGGATTCAAAATAGAAGGAATCATAAGAGAATCGCTTTATATTAACAACCAATATTCAGATGAAGTCATTATGGGGATGCTGAAGAAAGAGTATGATGCGATGAAAGATACATAGGAATTAGATTACTTGTTTGAACAAAACATAATCAAGTTTCTTTGGTGCCAGTCCCCCAGTACGTTAAAGTTTTAAAAGGCAGAGGGGTTGACACCAGATTTTCATATAGATCGTAAGGGGGAAGAACATGAGAACCGAACAAGAAATGTTTGAACTAATACTAACAACTGCTAAAAAGGATAAGCGAATTAGAGCCGTGTATATGAATGGTTCTAGAACCAACCCTAATGTTTCAAAGGACATTTTTCAAGATTACGATATTGTGTATGTAGTGACGGAAACTTCTTCATTCATAAAAGATGACAGATGGAAAAATAAATTTGGGGATCTATTGATGGTTCAAGAGCCAGATAAATTGGATAAAGCTATTGGCCATGATATAAATTTTGAGCGATCCTACACATATTTAATGTTATTTTCAGACGGAAATCGAATTGATCTTCGTATTCAAACAATACAAGCAATGCTTGAGGATTATGGTGAAGATAGCCTTACAACCCCCTTACTAGACAAAGATGATATTTTGCCCTCCATTCCATCACCTTCAGATATCAACTATCACGTTAAAAAGCCGACAAAAGGACAATATGATAGTTGTACGAATAATTTTTGGTGGTGTCTACAAAATGTTGCAAAAGGAATGTGGCGTGATGAACTGCCATATGCAAAGTTAATGTTTGTAAATACAACGAGAGCTTCTTTGGATTTGATGATAAATTGGTGGATTGGAATAAAGTATGATTTTCAAATATCAACAGGGAAAATGGGTAAGTATTTTAAACAATATCTCCCTGAACCATATTGGGATCTGTATCATGAAACGTACTCTGATTCTAACTATGAAAATATGTGGAGTTCAATATTTGTTTCTTGCGAGTTATTCCGAATCTTATCAAAAGATGTAGCTAAACATTTTGATTTTACATACCCAATTGATGATGATAACAATATAACGAAATTTCTTAAACACATACAAAAGCTGCCGAGTAATGCAAAAGAAATGCATTTATAATTTTCTCGAAAATGACGCTTTATATTAAAAGTTATGCTGATTTTTACTCTCAGTAGGAAGGAGCAAATAGAATGAATAACTTTCAAGAATACGAAGATCCGTTACGATATGATAAAGAAAATGAAGGGTATTATCCTGAACTTTCGTTGTTATCAGAGTGGGCATCTAAGGGGAGTGGTCCAATCATTAATTTAGCCTGTGGTACAGGGAGAACAGCGATCCCGTTAGCGAAACAAGGCTTTAATGTGATGGGCGTTGATCTCCACCGGGGAATGCTTGAGCATGCTCGAGCAAAATCTACTGAAGCTGGTGTGAGTATTCAATGGGTGGAGCAAGATTGTACTACATTAGATTTAGACGTAAGCAGTCATTTCATATATTTAGTCGGAAATTCATTTCAACATTTTCATTCGAATGAATCCCAAGATTGCCTTCTTAAAGGGGTACGTCATCACCTTAAAGATGGCGGTGTATTTATCTTTGGAACGAGGTTTCCAAGTATAGATGAATTATTTCAACCTCCCACTGAACAATATTGGAAAACGTACAATGATCCTGATCTAAAAATGAACGTCGAACTATCTACGCTGAGTACGTATGACCCGATTAAACAATTGCAACATTACACAACGATTCGAAAATACAAGAATTCAGAAGGGAAATTAGTTGAGGAGAAACAAACGAAAATTAGTCTGAGGTATGTCTTTCCACAAGAAATGGTCAGGTTACTTAGTCAACATGGTTTTGAAATTGTCCATTCATATCGTAATTGGCACAAGCAGCCGTTGCATACTAAAGGAAGTGAGATGATCTATGTCTGCATGAAATCTTAAGAACATTTATAAACGTGAAGGAGGTATTTGTATTGGATAATATCCTGATTATTAGTTTGATTATTGCGTTCATATTTGTATGTGTCTCTATATTTCAAATAACCCTCGCTCTAGGATTTCCTTTCGGTGAAGCGGCCCTTGGTGGGTTTCACAAAGTTCTACCTAAACCACTGCGCGTGGTGAGTGCGGTTAATGCTATTATCTTATTATTCATGGCGATGGTGTTTTTAGTTCATGCGGATGTAATGGCGAATCCTTTTTCTCTCCCAATTCATACCTTATTATGGGTGATTACTATGTTTCTAGTATTAAATACAGTAGCAAACGCCTTCTCTCAAAGCAAAAAGGAAAAGTATATTATGACTCCGTTGACGCTAGTTTTGTTCACATTATGCTTAAGTGTTGTTTTGATGAGTGGCTAGGTAAATGTCATCCCATTCTCAAATACAATCAGTAAGATGAACGGGGGTTGCTGCACGAGTGACGCCATTCGTCTTGTTTCAGAGGTACATGGGGAAGATCACTTGAAGGAGTACTCGTTAAAGAGTGAAGAGTTTACACCTGTTCAAAATCAGTATAAGTAAGGGGGAACAGCTTGTATGGACCTCATTAAAAAAGTTCTTCTTTTTATATTTTTAGTCTTTATAGTTTTATCAGTCTTTTTCATTATTTTTACCGAGTTTAATCCTGTCGGGTATCACTTTCATCTTCACGAAGATCAAAGCATAATGACCATTGAAGAGGGGTTTGTGCAAAAGGATAGATATCAACTTGAATTGATCTCAAATCAAGCCTTACAAGTGATGCTACCGATTATAGAGGCCCAACAATTATGGAATGTTAATTTAGCTATCTTCTCCCTATTAGTTACAGCTTTTGGATGTGTCTATAAGAGATATATTGAGAATCGGAAGCATGCTAAATGGTTCGTCTGTGGGTTCATATTAGCCATGACTTTCTTTACAGCTGGTCATATTCATGCTCATCTACAATTATATGAAACCATTACAGAAGTAGTGTACTCGATCAGACAGTAAGGTTATGTTGTCTGACCCCATGCGCTAAAGTTTTTAAAGGAAGAGGGACTGACACAAGATTCCTTACACTTACTGACCTCTTCCCACTCAACTTCTAATTCGATCAACTAGCCATAACCATAAAAAGACGCTCACTATAGATATCACCGTGATGCAAAAGGCGCCGACTATCACATCAATTTTTCCATAGCTAGCAGATCTCTACGCTAACGGAGGCAGATAAGTAAGGGGTAACCACCCAGGCTGGCTTTTGTTATGGTTAGATTTAGTGGGAAGAGGGTAGTAATACCTTTAGGGAGTCAATTTGTCAAATTAATTGAAAATCCTACGTACATGTAGATTCACTTGAGGTCTAAACTATCGGAGGGTGCATTCATATGGATACAAAAACAGAAATAACAGTAGGTGGAGTGGAGTTAAAGTGGGATCTAGAAACAGGCGATGTCTTATTTGAGAATGGTGACGTTGTCTTTTTCTGGGTTTCTGCCATGAAAACCTTTTTTGATACAATTAAAGAAATTTCAGGTGTGGAAGCAACGAATCTTGTTTTTGAAACGACCGGATTTCGTCAAGGACTAATCGTTGGCGAGGGCTTTCGCGATATGAAAAATATTAATACAACAAATGTAGTAGAGTGGTTATCAAATACTTATGCAACAGCGGGTTGGGGGAAAGTGGACATTAAAGAAATAGATGTTGAACATGATACGTTCTGTCTTTATATCCAAGACGATTGGGAATATAAAATGAATCAATTGGATGATAAGAAAACAAAAGGGATCTTTGTTCCTTCTCATTATGCAGGTGTTTTATCAGGGCTATTCCAAAAAAGCTATTGGTATAAAATCCTCCAGTATCAAGACGCGGACCATCCTCACAGTATTGTGAAGTATTTCCCATCCAAAGTAAATATTCAACGTAACATTCATGAACTCTCAAGACGTCAAGAAGCAGAGCAAATCGCTCAACTTGAAGATCTTGTGAATGATAAAACAAAGGCGTTGCAGGATCTAGTTAAAGAACTATCTTCTCCCATCATACCTGTTTTAGAAGGCATAATTGTTGTTCCCCTGATAGGTGTCTACGATCAAGAGAGGACGGAAGGTTTATTAGATAGCATCCTCATACAACTTCCAAAATACCAAGCGAAGTACTTGTTGTTGGATTTAACTGGATTAAATGGAACTATGAGCGAACGACAAGCAGCAGCCATTGATAAATTAGGTTCAGCAGCTAGGTTGCTTGGAACAGAAGTTATTCTAGTCGGAATCTCTGCAAAGCTTGCTTTAACGATTACAAAAACGTTAACAAACCTGAAAGAATACGAATGTCTTCAGTCATTGCAACACGGGATTTATTATGCGTTAGGCAAAAGTGGACGAAGAATTGTGTAATAGAGAAAAGGCCAAACAGGGTTAAGTTTGGTCTTTTTTCTAGATTTATGGCGCCAGTCACTCGGTACGTTAAAGTTTTAACAGGAAAAGGGACTGACACCAGATTTTATAAAAATGATTTCTTTGATCTAAAAGTCCAGGACTCCAAATGAGTGCTGGACTTTTTAATGATGTCATTAGACGGTTAGTGTGATACCTAAGTGTGTCAATGCTTGTTGAAGGTTCCCAAAGCAAGATACATTATCTAAACGATGGTTGTCTTTAATTGCTTTTCTTGCCAAGTCTGGTCGTATTCCAGTAAACACGACCTCGATCCCTAATAATTTCAACACATTCACGAGGTTCGAGAGATAGAGAAATTCTTTTTCTACATCTGATATACCAGAGAGGTCTATAATTAAATGATTTAGTTGTAGTTTATGGGCTTCTTTAATAATCATTGTTGAAATATTGTTTCCGCGTTCCTCGTCAATTTCTCCGATCAAAGGTAGAATAGCCACGCCCTTGAGTAGGGGAACGATAGGTGCTGATAATGTCAGAATCTGTTGATAAGAATCATCTAAACCAATGACGTATGTTAGTAGGGTCGCCAATCTCTTGAAGAGCTTAATATCCTTTTCGTTAAAATCATACGGGACATTATCCATTCCACAAAGAGTTCCAAACTTCTTGCCATTCTTAAGGAAAATGGGCGCGCCAATTAAGGATCCTCCCCCAAATGCTATTGTAACGTTCATATCTTTTGTAAGCTCATGTTCATTCAGATTCGGGATAACGAGTGGTTCCCGACCACTCAACAAAATGTGTATTCAATAGGATTCTTGAAAGTCAATTTGAAACCCTTTTTCTAAAAGAGTCTTATCTTGATTCTCTACTGACAGAACATCAACTGTCTTTCCATCATTTTTAGCTATAAAAAATGTATTGATACCGATGCTTTCTTTTAACAATTGAAAGACTGCTTCTGATGCTTCGTTCAAACTCCTATGATCGATCATGTCCATAAACTCACCCTCTCCTGCAGTATTTTCTATAATCACAAAATCTTTAATTGTATGACGTGTTACGTTCCTATTTACCATTAAAAATGCAAGTAGCAAGATATCTATACCCATCATACCACTTAGGGCAAATCCTTCAAACTTTATCAGAATAATAGTTAATTAATGAGGTTAATACAGGATATGAAGTGTAAAGAAAAATTAAACGGATGACCGCACAATCAGACATCAATTGTTTTAGAACTGGACTTGCTGGGAATAGGAGTGCTGTAGACGTATTTTGGAAATGATAGAGAAGATCATTATAATAAAAGGAGTTTTTCCCATGCGAAATCAGCTAAAGCATTATATTAATGGTGAATGGACTGAGTCAACTGGCTCTGAAACAATTGAGGTCATTAATCCGGCAACTGAGGAAGTTATGGGTACAATCAGCTCAGGTACGGAAGAAGATTTAGATAAAGCGGTAAAGGCTGCGAGGGCAGCGTTTCCAGCCTTTTCTCGTTCGACGAAAGAAGAACGAATCCAGTGGCTTAAGAATATAGTGAAAGGTTATGAGGCGAGGAAAGAGGAGCTCGTCGATATTATGACAGATGAACTTGGTGCACCGCTTTCTGTTTCAGAAGAGGTGCATTATCAAATGGGACTTGGCCACTTCAATCAGGCAATTGAATCCCTTTCTGACTTTTCGTTCTCAGAGGATAGAGGAGGTCACACACTCATCAAAGAATCAGTCGGTGTGAGTGGTCTGATTACTCCGTGGAACTTCCCGACGAACCAGACATCTACCAAAATTGCGAGTGCGATTGCCGCAGGGAGCCCGGTTGTTCTAAAGCCTGCTTCTAAGACACCATTTGCAGCAATCATCTTGGCAGAAATTATTGACGAAGCAGGTGTACCTAAGGGTGCATTTAACCTTGTGAACGGATCAGGTTCGGTGATAGGAAATGGGATTAGCTCGCATCCTGACATTGATTTCGTCTCCTTTACGGGTTCTGGAGCTGTAGGTGAAACGATCATGAAAAAGGCTGCGGAAACGAAGAAGAAAGTCGCACTGGAGCTTGGTGGTAAGTCACCGATCATCGTCCTTGATGATGCCGATGTGGAAGATGCAGCTAAAACAGCGTTGTCTAACATCATGAATAACACGGGCCAGGTGTGCTCTGCAGGGACAAGAGTGTTTATACCACAGTCTATGAAAGAGTCATTTGAGAAGAAGATTGTCGAATTGCTGCCTACTTTCCCAGTGGGAGAC
The DNA here is from genome assembly GCF_002797325.1 of Bacillus sp. FJAT-45037. Classification (GTDB taxonomy): domain Bacteria; phylum Bacillota; class Bacilli; order Bacillales; family Bacillaceae_D; genus Alkalihalophilus. The sequence goes on from NZ_KZ454938.1 coordinate 846,104, forward strand.
CCTCGTAAGGAAGGCATTGCGACTGGACCACTCGTGTCTGAGGATCAATGGGATACCGTGCAATCGTATATTGAAAAAGGCGAAAAAGAGGCGACTCTCCTTGTCGGCGGAACAGGAAAGCCTGAAGGACTGAAGACTGGTTATTATGCGAAGCCGACAATATTTACGGATGTGTCTAATGATTCTGTTATTGCACAGGAAGAAATATTTGGGCCAGTCTCAGCGATTATCACATATGATGACCTAGAAGACGCGATTGAGATGGCAAACGACACGGTTTACGGACTGGCAGGTTTTGTAGTGGGGAAAGATCCCGAAACAGTGCGATATGTGGCATCAAACATTCGAGCAGGTCGCATTGTCATCAATGGCGCAGACACTGATTTTAACGGACCATTTGGTGGCTACAAGCAATCTGGAATCGGCCGTGAGTGGGGTGACTTCGGAATCGAGGAATACCTTGAAATTAAATCCGTACACGGAATGCCTTCATCATAAACAAGACCGTACCAGCACATTGTGGCTGGTACGGTTTTTTGGTTCATTTTTTGTAAGATGATTACAAGTGGGAATTGCTAGTATCAGCTAGACAATTTGAGGTTTGAGCTTTTTAGTAACTCTAACTTGAACGATTTTATTGTCGATCATAGCTTTTACTTCAAAATGTAGATGATGGAATTCAAACGTTTCACCTTCATAAGGGATATGACCGAGTTCCTTGTAAATAAATCCGGCAATCGTGTCATGTTCTTCTGGAACTTTTGTTTTAAAAATTTCGTTAAAGCGTCGAATCGTAAGTTTTCCATGGCATGTAATATGTGTGTCTGTTAATTCCTGGATTATAACTTCACCTGCATCATCTGTTTCATCTTCAATGTCTTGACCTATCATTGCTTCTATTATATCTTCATGACTAATGATCCCTGTTGTGCCGCCGTACTCATCAATGACAATAGCTAGATGCTTTTTTTCCTTAAGCATCATTTTGAATACCCGCTCAATTGATACAGATTCCGTAACAAAAAGAGGGGAATTATCCATAAAGTCTTTTATTTCCATAGAAGGATTTAAGGACCATTTAAGTAATAGCTTAGAATGAAACACTCCTACAATATTATCCATGTTGTCTTTGTAAACGGGATAGCGAGTATAATTACTTTCCATGACGATCTGCCTCGCATCTTCGAAAGTAACAGTGCAAGGAAGGCCGTCTATTTCGGTTCTTGGGGTTTTAAGAGCATCTCGTACATCTTTTGTATAAAAATCAATGGCTCCCTTAATCCTTTGAGACTCTTCTTTTACAAACGTTCCTTCCGTTAATGCAATGTCTACCATTGTTTTAAGTTCTTCTTTGGAAAATCCATTGTCTTCTTTATTACCTTTAGAAAGGATTCTAATCACGTTATTTGTAAACTTAGACAATAAATAAATGAGTGGTTTAAATAAAATAATGAGGTACCTAATAACTGGAGCTACGATAAAGGCTGTTTTTGTTGAAAAAGTTGCAGCGATAGATTTTGGGAGGACTTCCGCAAAAATAATTAAGACCACTGTTAGAATGCCGGTTGCTATTCCAATATTAATTCCATAGTCAATAGCGATTATAGTGACAAGGGTGGGAAGCATAATATTTGAAATATTATTCCCTATTAAAATACCCGTAATGAATTGATCTGGCTTTGAAATTAAATCTAAAAGCTTTTGAGCTTTTTTGTCATTATTTTCTGCTTTTGATTGGATTTTTGTTTTATTTACTGCTGTTAAAGCAGTTTCACTACCTGATAGAAAAAAGGACATGAATAAAAAGAAAACTAAGGCAATAAACACTTTGAACACCTCCATAGATCGTTATTTATTTTACCCAATAATTGTTGGCTAAAACATATTTGTAAAGGATTTAAACCGAATGAAGAAGTGGTTGAATGAATTTTCTGTTAAAATAAGGGTGTCTAAGTATGTTGTTTAATGGGAGGTATCGAGATGGAAGAAAAGTATGTCTGTGTTCAAGAGGCAATGTCTACACACCTTTTGAAACAAGAAGAAAAAACAAATAAGCTTGCGATTATGTTACCTGGGGCTGGCTATACAACAAAAGCGCCTTTATTGCATTTTTCTACAGGATTATTTTACAACGAAGGATATGATATTCTTCACGTGAACTACACATACAATCAAGAAGAGTTGGCTCAGTTAAAGGCTCAAGATTTTATAACGGGTGTGGAGCGAGCTGTTGAAGCAGAGTTAGATGGTCGTCACTATGATTCGGTTTACGTGGTGGCTAAGTCACTTGGTACGATTGCATTAAGTTCCATGGTACGTGATAAAAAATTCAGCAGTACGATGAAAGCCGTTTGGTTGACGCCACTCATTAATAAAGATGAAGTGTTTGATGCAATGATGAATAGTGTATATAAGAGTCTTTGTGTGATTGGAGACCAAGATCCATACTACTCCAAAAAGCGGATCGACGAACTAAAAAGCCATGACACAATGACTTGTAAAGTGATCCCAGGTGCCAATCACGGATTGCAGTTAGATCATGATGTGATGAAGTCTATCGATCTATTAAAAGAAGTGATGGAAGAGATTAAGAAGTTTTGAGGTTGTTGTAAAATGTAGAGAAGCGGTTCTTTTTTAACTTCGCAAAAGATATTTGCACATAGAATAGGAGAGATTAAAATGTCGAAATCATTCATTTTTGATATGGACGGAACATTATTTCAAACGGATAAAATTTTAGAAGCATCACTTGATGATGCGTTTAACAACTTACGGTCACTAAATAAATGGGTTGGAGAAACCCCGATTGATCAGTATCGTGAAATTATGGGCGTGCCCTTACCTAAAGTGTGGGAAACGTTGTTACCGAACCATTCAAGTGAAGTCAGAGAACGAATGGATGCTTATTTTCTAGAAAGGTTGATTGAGAATATTAAAATTGGAAAAGGGGCGCTGTACCCCAATGTGAAGGAAGTTTTTAGTTATTTAAAAGAAAATGATTGTTCCATCTACATAGCAAGTAATGGGTTAACCGACTATTTAGAGGCCATTGTGAGTCACTACACATTAGATCAATGGGTTACAGAAACATTTAGCATTCAACAGATTGAATCATTAAATAAATCAGATTTAGTTCAAAGAATCATTGAAAAATACGGGATTACTCATGCAGCAGTTGTAGGTGATCGTCTATCGGATATTCATGCAGCCAAAGATAATGGTTTACTATCAGTAGGGTGTAATTTTGATTTTGCACGAGAAGATGAACTCTCTCAAGCAGATATAGTCATTGATGATTTGAGTGAGCTCAAGGGGTTATTACACAATCATCTATAGCTTGATAGTTAACTAGCCTTCTTGAACTGCAGCTCACGACCAATTTTCCTCGTATACAAACTATATAAAAGCATCCCTCCAACAATCATTCCTAACCCGGTAACGGCTATTCCACTAGGTAAAGGAGTAGAAAGCAAGAGCACTTCTCCTGCCATTACAAATAACACTTGTGTCGATTGCGTTGCTTCAACCGCTGCTAAAGAGCCTTGATGATCTTTGGCGCGGTCGGTGGCAATGAAAAACAAGGTGGTGGCAATCACTCCCGAACATATGGCAACGGTAAATGTTTGCAGGAGCTCGTTTGGGGAGGGGGGACCTACATTCACATAGCCAAAGATCCCAATGATGACCCAAAAAGGTAGACTAGCAAGTGTCATTCCAAATACACGACCAAATGTATCGAGGCGCCCTCCGCATAGCTCCATCATCTTTCGGTTTCCAAGAGGGTAAGCAAAGGCAGCAATCGCTACAGGGACGACGCCCAATAAGATCACTCCAATCGACAATTGGCTCGCATGTTGCCATTGAATGAGGACGACACCAAGAAAAATAAGCATAGAAATCAACAACGCGCCAAGCGGGATTTTTTGACGGACAAGAATAGATTGGTCGCCTTGTTGCACCTTTTTATAGAACAAAGGCGTCAGTAAAACCCCGGCAACAATCGTCAGCTGCCATGTACCAGCTATTAGCCAGCCAGGTCCGTAAGCCGCGGCAAAGGTTAAGGGGGCGTAAAAGAGAACAAATCCAACAAAGCTCCACATCATCCAAGCTAGCGGCTGATGCCTAATTTCTCTCAACACTTGTAGAAGAGTGTTTCTGCTTACAACGATTAGCAACAAAAATGGAAACATAAACAGAAATCGCAAGGAAGAACTCCAATACCAACTCCCTCCAGCAAGATCCATTGACCGATTCAATATAAAGGTAACCGCAAAAAACATGGAAGCAACAATTCCGATCGCAATCTCTTTCATGACAAGCTCCCTTCAAAAACTTCAGGTGTCGTTTGTTATAGTTACCTTTTAGTATAGTATATGATACGAGAATTGATAATAAGAATAATTGCTCATGGAATTAATTAGGAATTTATGAGAATATTAGAAATATGTGAAACCTTAATCATTTATATTCGTACATGTAAAAATAGAAAGGGTGTAGAAGACTTTGTTGATTAGAGAGCTAGACCAGTTTGAACAGCCGCCAATCCAATTATTGTTACTAGCCGATCCCTCTGAATCGATGGTTCAAGGATATTTAGAGAAAGGACGGTGCTATGTTGCAGAAGAATCAGGTGAGGTTGTTGGGGTATATATCATTTGGCCGAAAAATAAACGTGTAATCGAATTAGTTAATATTTCTGTTGCAATAAGTGAACAGAAAAAAGGAGTAGGCAAATCATTAGTCAAACATGCGATCAATGAGGCCAAAAAAAGTCACTATAAATGGATTGAAGTAGGAACGGGAAATTCTAGCATTGACCAGTTAGCCTTTTATCAGAAGTGTGGATTTAGAATGGATCGAATTGAAAAAAACTTCTTTCTTACACATTACCAAGAAAGCATTATTGAAAACGACATTGTCTGTCGAGATAAAGTTATGCTATCTAAAAGCCTGGATCAGCATTGTAGCTAGGATTCGACTATAAGAATGGGGGAGGGTGATAAAATGAAACGTTTTTTTGTTTTCATCATAAGCTTTGCTTTTTTATATATGGTCATGGAAGTATCGGTAGGGTGGATGTTAACAGCTCAGTATACGCCTGATTTACACGCGGGAGAACCGTTTCCAAGTCAGGAAATTGAATTTGGACGTGTATCCGTGATTCCTATATTAATGACTTTTTTAATTGCGGCAATTGCTTACTTCCTTTCTCAAAAAATATCGATCACTCAACAAGATCATTAATCTAAAATGGTTGAAAAGTAAAGAATACATACTTAATTAATCCTTCACCTGTTCCTAAGTTGCCTGCTAACGGGAATAGTTCCTCCTACACCTGCGTATAGTGGTGGTAAAAAGGAGGCGTTCGCGTGGTACCACTCCTGCTTATGATAGGAATAGTGGCAATCATTATCTCTGGCATTTTGTTAGAGGATTGGATGGAGGGCCGACATGGTGATGGCCCATCGCAAGCTGAATCGAGCGAAGCTAAAGCGATGAGAAGGAAAGTAGGAATCTTCATAGGCTTAACCGGTTTACTCGCAATCGGTGTAAGTGCCGTCATACATTTCTTTTTGTAACCAAAAACAAAGTGACGAACTACGCCACTTTGTTTTTTTATTTAGTTAGTAGCTCTCTCTTTTAAGATGCATCCGCTCAATGCCTCTGGCAAACATTGTGGCAAAAGGCAGCAAGGCAATAGAACAAACGGTATTGAAGATCACACTCGTATGTGCAAGTTGCTGCATGGAGTCGTCGGTTAATGAGGTGGCAATTTGCACGAGGAAATCCATCATTGGTAAAAAGATGACCACTCCGATTAGGTTGAGCCAAATGTTGGCGAATGCGACGAGTTTTGCGTGTTTCCCAGCCCCGATTGTCGCAAGGAATGCTGTGATACAAGTCCCGATATTAGCTCCAAACATAATCGCAATCCCGGATTTAAGCGTTAAGAGATGGTCATTCATAAAGCCCATGGCAATCGCGGTAGTCGCTGTACTCGATTGAACAAGCCCTGTTAAAGATGCGCCGATGATCACTCCAACTAAAGTATGCTCATTCGTAAACTCAAACAATGTATGTACTGAAGGGAGAGTGGCGAGCGGGTAGGCAAGTGATTCAAGGCCATCCATCGCTATAAAAATACATGCTAAACCAAAGGTTGCACAGCCAATATGAAAGGATTTTTTATTGGGGATAAATAAAAAAATGAATCCAGAGATCAATAACGGGAAAATAAGATAAGACAAATCAAATGCAATAATTTCGGTCGTAATCGTTGTGCCTATATTTGCCCCTAAAATAATACCAATCGATTGGCGAAACGTGAGGACATTCGCTGCAACTAAACCAACAGTCATCACTAAAACAACCGAACTGCTTTGTAGAAGAGCCGTTGCTACAGTCCCAATGAGTAACCCTTTCCACGCCTTATCTGTAAAACGGTGAACATTCCGTTCGAAAAGTTTTCCTCCGAGTGGAAGCAAGCCCGCACGCATAATAATCATCCCAAACAAAAACAGAGCAATGAATACTGCAAATAATGAAAACAATTCTTTAAACATATGGATCACCTCTGTACCACTTTATGGACAAGGTAAATGAAAAATGACAAAAAAAAACAAATTTAATAATTGAATGTTCTGATAGTTTGTCGTATAGTTATAAGTGAAATCAACTCTTAAGAACAAATAAGTCGGTTCTAGCGAAGAGTTGTCTTTTTCCACTAGGAACATACTGACTAGTTAGTAAGTAATGTGTGAAAATGAGAGGGGTGTAGTGGTGAGCTTTTTTTATAGCGAAAAAGTTAAGCGTTTACAAAATGACCTCCATACGTTTATGGAGCGTTATGTGTACCCGAATGAACACTTGTATGAAAGTCAGTTAGATCAAGGGTCAGATCGTTTTGCAAGTGTGCCACCGATTATGGAAGAGTTGAAAGAGAAAGCCAGAGAACAAGGGTTATGGAATTTGTTTTTGCCTGATGCCAAAGAAGGTGCTGGGTTAACGAACTTAGAATATGCTCCGTTATGTGAGATTATGGGTCGATCATTTATCGCCCCAGAGATATTTAACTGCAATGCACCTGATACAGGGAACATGGAAGTGTTCGTCCGATATGGAACGAAAGAGCAGCAAGACAGATGGCTTAAGCCTTTGCTTGATGGGAAAATTCGTTCTGCCTTCGCGATGACAGAGCCTGATGTTGCTTCATCTGATGCGACAAATGTTGCAATCGACATCAAAAAAGATGGCGATGATTATGTGATTAATGGGCGAAAATGGTGGTCATCAGGTGCGGGGGATCCGAGATGTGAAGTATTAATCGTCATGGGGAAAACAAACCCGACGGCTGATAAGTATCATCAACAGTCGATGATCATTGTTCCGATGGCTACTCCTGGTGTGAATGTGAAACGATTGCTGCCCGTTTTCGGATACGATCATGCCCCGCATGGTCACGCAGAGATTGAATTTAACAATGTTCGTGTCTCTTCTAGCAACCTCTTACTTGGTGAAGGGAAGGGATTTGAAATTGCACAAGGTCGTCTAGGCCCCGGTCGAATTCACCACTGCATGCGGACGATTGGAGCGGCAGAACGAGCGTTAGAATTAATGTGTGAGCGAGCGACGAGTCGTTCTCCATTTGGCAAACCATTGGCGAAACAAGGTGTTGTTCAAGACTGGATCGCAACCTCACGAATCGAAATTGAACAAGCGCGTCTTCTCACTTTAAAGGCAGCAGCAATGATGGATACAGTCGGGAATAAAGTAGCGAAAAAAGAAATTGCGATGATCAAAGTCATTGCACCGCAAATGGCGCTTCGCGTAATTGACCGTGCGATCCAAACTTTTGGAGCGGCTGGTGTAAGCGAGGATGTCCCACTTGCTGCGATGTACGCCAACATTCGTACATTACGTATCGCTGATGGCCCAGATGAAGTGCATATCGCTTCTATTGCCAAACAAGAATTAAAACCGTACTTACAATCACCTATTACAGTTGGGGAGGAATAAGAAATGGAAAAACGTTGGTTATCATTATATGAGAACAATATTGAGGAGAAATCAGTGATTAAGGAACAAACACTGACAGACTTACTATATGAAACAACGGCTAAGCATGCAGAGAACACAGCGATTACTTTTTACGACAGAACATGGAGCTATGCTGAGTTAAAGCGATTGAGTGACGTGCTTGCCGGAAGACTGGCTCAAGATCAATTTGATAAAGGTGACAGACTAGCGATTATGCTGCCGAACTGCCCGCATTACCTCTTTTCGTTATTCGGGGCGTTCCGAGCAGGAGGTGTCGTTGTCCAAGTTAACCCAATGTACGTCGCACGTGAGCTAGAGTACATATTGAATGACTCAGGTGCGACTCATATTGTGATTCTACAAGACTTGTATCCTCTCTTTAAAGCTGTGAGAGAAAAGGTACCGACGAAAAAGGCGATTGTTGTTGCATTAAAGCCAGACCCAGAGCTAGAACTAGATGCAGGAGACGTCTTGTTTGATGACTACCTGAAGGAAACAACTCGACCAGCACCAGAGCTTGAAATGGACCCAGCAACGGACATAGCCGTTTTACAATATACGGGAGGAACGACGGGGGTCTCAAAAGGTGTGATGCTCACTCATTTGAACTTAGTGTCTAATGTGGAGCAGACGTATGACTTCATGTTTAGCGGCGAAATGGCGCCACCACCTAATGCCAAAGTCGTAAACGTGCTACCGTTGTTCCATATTTTCAGTTTAACGTGTTGTAACTTTACAACAATCCGTCATGGAGGAAATCAAATTCTGATTCCGCGCTTTGAAATGACAGAAGTGCTTGAAACGATCAAACGTGAGAAACCATTCCAATTTGGTGGAGTGCCTACGATGTATGTCGGCTTGAATCAAGTGGCTAAATACAAAGAATTTGGCTTAGATGAAGTGACAAGCTATGTCAGTGGTGGCTCGTCTTTACCGGTTGAAGCACTTGAGGCTTTTGAAGCGGGAACAGGCCGGCAGTTATGTGAAGGGTACGGGTTATCAGAAGCGGCACCGGTCACGCATTTCAACCCTTCCTTCCAAGAGCGTAAAGCAGGAAGTGTGGGCATTCCATTACCGAATACAGATGCCAAGGTCGTTGTAGAAACGGATACTGGGTGGAAAGAAGTTGAGGTAGGCGAAGTTGGAGAACTGATTATTAAAGGCCCTCAAGTGATGAAAGGCTACTGGCGCAAGGACGAAGAGACAAAACAAACGTTGCGTGATGGTTGGTTGTTTACAGGAGATCTTTCGAAGATGGATGATGAAGGCTATTTCTACATTGTTGATCGCAAGAAAGATATGATTTTAGCGAGTGGATTCAATGTCTACCCTCGTGAAATTGAAGAAGTTCTCTATCAACATGAGGCCGTGCAAGAGGTTATCGTGATCGGCGTACCGGATCCGTATCGCGGGGAAACGGTCAAAGCTTATATTACGCCTAAAGCTAACAGCATGATCACAAGCCAAGACATTATTGAATTTAGTCGTAAACAGTTAGCGGCCTATAAAGTTCCTACAGCTGTTGAGTTTCGCGAGGAGCTTCCAAAGTCAGCGGTCGGAAAGCTATTAAAGCGTAAATTACGTGATGAAGAAGTTGCGAAGGTGAAAGCAGAGCAATCCTCTTAAGTTAGCTGAGGTGGGAGGAATGGATGGTTCATTCCTTTTCCACCTTTCTCATTCATAGAAAACAGATTGGGGGAATTTCATTGAATGCGTTATCGTTATTTAGTTTAAAAGGGAAAACGGCCATCGTTACAGGTGGGGGTCGTGGTTTAGGAAGGCAGATGGCACATGCCTATGCTGATGCGGGGGCAAATCTTGTGTTATGTTCAAGAAAAAAAGAAGCGTGCCTTGAGGTTGTAGAAGAAGTAAAAAAGAAGGGTGTCGAAGCGATCGCTGTGCAGTGTGATGTGACGAAGCAAGACGATGTCAATCACGTGATCAAGCAGACCGTTGATACATTTGGCACGGTTGATATTTTAGTGAACAATAGTGGGGCAACATGGGGTGCGTTAGCAGAGGAGATGCCACTTGATGCTTGGAATAAAGTGATGAATGTGAATGTAACAGGGTCGTTTTTAATGGCGCAAGCAGCCGGGAAAGTGATGATTGAGCAGAAATCAGGCAAGATCATTAACATTGCCTCTGTTGCGGGACTCGGAGGGGCTGACCCGAGATTTATGAATACGATTGGCTACAACACAAGTAAAGGTGCCGTGATTACGTTAACAAAAGACTTAGCTGCCAAATGGGGAGCTCACGGAATTTGTGTGAACGCGATTGCTCCTGGATTCTTTCCGACGAAAATGTCAGAGGGGCTTCTTGCACAAAATGAATCCTTTATTATCGAGCGAACACCACTCGGTAGATTAGGTGGGGAGCATGATTTACAAGGGGCGGCATTGTTCTTAGCATCGGCAGCTTCTAATTATGTGACAGGTGATGTACTCGTTGTTGACGGTGGCATGCATGCAATGTAAGGAGGCGATCAGATGCAAAGAGTAGCATTAGTGACGGGGGCTACCGGAGGAATTGGGTTAGCAACGGTGAAGAAAATGATCGAAGCTGATATCGCCGTCGTTCTATCGGATGTTAATGAAGAAAAAGGAAACAGCATAACAAAAGAGTTAACAGCAAAAGGGGCTTCTGTCATATTTGTCCGTTGTGATGTCTCAAAGGAAGACGAGATGAAGCATGCGTGTGATGTTGCAGAAAAAACGTTTGGTCGCCTTGATATTCTTGTGAATAATGCAGGGATTGGCAACCGAGAAGCGAAGTTAACAGAACTAGAGTTATCAGAATGGCAAAAGGTCATCGATGTGAATTTGACAGGGGTCTATCTCGGCATGAAATACGCAATCCCGCTCATGAAAAAAAATGGTGGAGGAGCGATTGTTAATGTCTCAAGTCTTCTCGGCTTCAAAGGGAAGAAATATGTCGCGCCTTACAATGCATCTAAGGCTGGCGTCATTACATTGACTAAAAATGCAGCACTAGAGTTTGGAAAAGACTTGATCCGTGTCAATGCTGTGGCACCGGGTGTGATTGATACACCGATTGTCGATGGCTGGAGGGAACAAGAACAGAAGTGGAAGATCATGAGCTCCGCCAACGCACTACGGCGTGTCGGTCAACCAGAAGAAGTCGCAAACGCTATTCTTTTCTTAGCATCAAAAGAAGCCTCCTATATTACAGGAACAACGTTAATGGTTGATGGTGGTGGATTAACATACTAAATTAGAAACGCCACTCAAATAAGGTTGAATTGATCCAGATAGAATAAACGTATAGCATAATCTGACAAGATGTGAGCTGATGTGTGGTATACTATACGGATCAATTTAGATAGATAGTGAGGCGTAAACATGAAAGAGAAGATTATTAAAGTGAGCATTGGTTTATTCGGCAATAACGGATTTACCGAGACATCGATTCAAGATATTGTTGAGGCTCTTGGTGTAACGAAAGGGACATTCTATTATTATTTCAAAAGCAAAGAAGAACTCTTAATGGAAATTCATTTGAGGTATATCGAAGACCTTTTGCAAAGTCAGCGTGATATTCTTGAAAAGAAAAATGCAGCAAACGATCGCTTATTTGATATGGTGTATATGTTAATGAATCATATTGAAGGTCACGGACAAAGTGCGCGTGTATTCTTTCGGGAAATGCAACATTTAAATGAAGAACACTTGAAAGACATCTTTAAAAAGCGCGATACGTTCCGAAAGAATATGAGTCAAGTAATTGAAGGTGGCATAGAGACTGGAGAATTTCGTCAAGATCTAGATGTGAACATCGTAACCTTAGCGATTTTGGGTGCTGTGAACTGGAGTTATCACTGGTTTGATCCAACGGGTCCACTTGATGAAAAAGCTATCTCTTCAATCTATATCGATTTAATGCTCAATGGCTTGAAAAACGCGTAATAGTCCTGTTGAATAGGGCTATTCTTAAATAAAACATACTAACTAGTTAGTATAAGGAGATGGATACAATGATGAGTATTAGACAAGTAACCGTAATTGGAGCAGGGTCAATGGGACATCAGATTGCGATGTTATCCGCACTAGCAGGCTATGAAACGTATTTACAAGATATTGAGCAATCTTCTCTTGACCGAGCAAAAGAGAGCTTAAACTTCCAAATGGGAAAGTGGGTCACAAAAGGGAAGATCGATCAAAACAGTCTAGATCAAGCGTTTGCACGTCTACATGTGACAACGGACTTGAAAGAAGCCGTTAGAGAAACCGACTTTGTGATTGAAGCAATTGTTGAAAAACTTGACGTAAAAAGGGAACTTTTCGCTAAGCTCGATGAATTCGCACCAGAGCATGCGATTCTCACAACGAACTCATCAACGATTGTCAATTCGAAAATTGCTGATGCAACGAATCGACCGGAAAAAATTTGTAACATGCACTTTTTCTTTCCCCCGCTTGTAATGGACTGCGTCGAAGTAGTTAAAAGTGAGCAAACATCGGTTCAAACCGCTGAAATTGCGATGGCTGTCAGCGAAAAGATGAACCGAACAGCAGTCTTATTGCATAAAGAGATTTCAGGATTTATCGCCAACCGTATTTTAGGCGCGTTAACAACAGAGGCCGTGAAGTTATATGAAGAGGGCTATGCGAGTTTTGAAGATATTGATCTCATTTGCACAAAGGCCTTAAATCATCCAATTGGCCCATTTGCCCTAATGGACCTATCCGGAATTGATGTCGCCTACTTTGTTCACCAACAACGTTTTGCTGAATCAGAAGACCCTGCAGACCTTCCACCAGCTTGCATTGAAGAGAAAGTGAAAGCCGGGGAACTTGGAAGAAAAACAGGTAAGGGTTGGTACGACTATCCAAAACAAGGAGTGAAAAATTAATGAGTGCTAAAGTTGAATTGCAAAAAGAGAACGGGGTAGCAGTTGTTACGATTAATAACCCGCCGTTAAATGTGATGGATAAAGAAGTCATTATGAGTCTTCGCAGCATCTTTGTTGAACTTGAAGAAGACCGCGAGACGGTATGCATCATTTTAACAAGTGCAGGCGAAGATGCGTTTATGGCGGGTGCAGACATTAAAGAGTTCCCAGGGTTAATGGTTCATCCGAATATGAAAGAGCCAGTAATGGAAACTCATGCCTTTTTAAATCAAATTGACTTTTGTGGAAAGCCAACCATTGCTGTGTTGAACGGCCTAACATTCGGTGGTGGTTGTGAACTAGCTTTAACATGTGACATCCGCATTGCTGAAGAGCATACACAAATTGGGCTACCAGAGATCAAGCTTGGATTGTTTCCTGGCGGTGGAGGCACCCAGCGTTTGCCTCGATTAATTGGTGAAGCCAAAGCGAAAGAGATGATGTACACAGGCGATCCGATTGACGCAAACACAGCTCTTGCGATTGGCTTGGTCAATCATGTGACGGAAAAAGGAGCGGGATTAGACAAAGCTATGGAGCTTGCCAAACGAATAAGCCGTCACTCTCTCCCAGCTCTTAAGTGCATTAAAGAAGCAGTCGATGAAGGATTAGATATGAGCTTCCCGGCAGCAATTGAACATGAAGCTGATCTGTTTACAAAAGTGTTTCAAACCGAAGACATTAAAGAAGGTGTGACGGCGTTTATTGAAAAGCGTAAACCTGTGTTTAAGCACCGTTAAGGAGGTTGCGACCGTGGAGCAGACAAAAGCTGTGCGAAGAGGGGAAGAACTTGAGAAGGATCAATTGCTTACCTACTTAAAAAACCATATTGAAGGTCTACCGAGTGAGGAGCTTGTGGTTGAGCAATTTCAAGCAGGGCATTCAAACTTGACTTACTTACTAAAAGTTGGAGAGTGGGAGACGGTGTTACGACGCCCACCACTGGGCCCCGTCGCTCCTCGTGCTCATGACATGGCAAGAGAGTCAACGGTTATGGCAACACTCGCGCCCCATCTGTCGATCATCCCAAAGCCAATTCATTTTTGTTCAGACCAAGATGTGATCGGCGCACCGTTCTTTTTAATGGAACGAAAAAAAGGGATCGTTCTTGATACTGATTTTCCGAAAGGGCTCGAGCCTACTGCAGATTTGGCTCGAACGATCTCAGAACAGCTGGTTGATCGATTAGTAGATCTGCATTCCATTAACTACAAAGAGACGAAGCTAGTTGAATTAACGAAGCCAGAAGGTTTTTTAGAAAGACAGGTGCATAGTTGGATCAAGCGCTACGATCAGGCAAAAACCGAAGATCATGAAGGACTTATCGAATTGACGGATTATTTAATGAAGAACATTCCGAAATCAACTGATGCGACGGTTATTCATTACGATTACAAATTAAACAATGCGATGTTTTCAGCAGATGGACAAAAGATGGTCGGATTATTTGATTGGGAAATGGCGACAGTGGGGGATCCGCTCTGTGATGTAGGAGTTGCGCTTAGCTATTGGATTGAGCCGAGTGACCCAATCTTATTGAAGCGAGGGTTCGGAAAACCGCCAGTTACCGTCCAAGAAGGCTTTTATACGAGACGTGAATTCGTTGAACAATACGCCAGAAAAAGTGGGCGAGACTTGAGTGACATTAACTACTATTTAACTTTTGCTTATTTCAAATTGGCTGTGATTGCTCAACAAATTTATTATCGCTATGAAAAAGGGCAAACAAAGGACCCGCGCTTTGCTAGATTTAACGAAACGGTTGCAGCGCTCATCACCCACGGCCGAACAACATCAACGAACGAACGATAGATTATGTTTGCTAGAAGGGTGTGAGTCGGGTGACACATGTTCATGTGTTATTAAAAAAAGAAGAAATAGAGCCAGAAAAGCTAGTGGGGTCGATCGTGATTGTTTTAGATGTTTTGCTTGCAACGACGACAATTAGTTATGCCTTTGCATACGGAGCAAAAGAGGTCATTCCTGTTTCATGCGAGAAGGATGCACTCCATCTTTCAACGTATTATCACCCAGATGAATTTGTACTAGTCGGCGAGCACGAAGGTAGAGTGATTGATGGGTTTCTTTCGCCGAGCCCATCACTCCTTAAGCCTTATGTACGAGATAAGGTCGTTATATTAGCGACAACAAATGGAACAGTAGCCCTTAATCGCTCAGAACAAGCAGATGCTGTCTATCCTGCTTGTTTACGAAATGGAGAAGCGGTCATAGATGACGTGTTGAGTCGGTTAAAACGAGGTCAAAACATTGTGATTGTATGCGCAGGATCATCTGGACAATTTTGTTTGGAGGACTTTTACGGAGCTGGCTATTTATTGAGGCTTCTCAGATCGGGTCTTAGCAGTCTATCGCTCAATGATGCTGGAATTGCTGCTCAACTGCATTTTTTAGCCGAACAAAACAATGGATATGATCTATTAGCGCAATCAGCCGTCGGAAAATTCCTTTTAGAGTATAGCTCTGAAGAAGAGGTACGAGGCGTGGCTGAATTAGGAGTCGACCCGACTGTGCTAATTTATCAGAATAAAAAGATAACAAAGAAGGGAGCGACCAGAAGTGGAACAAACCAAACGTGAAATCAAAGGTGGTCATTTTCTCGTTCAAGGCGTTGAGACAAAGGATGTATTTACACCAGAGGATTTAAATGATGAACAGAAAATGATCGCACAAACAGCGAGGCAGTTTATTGAACGAGAAGTAGCTTCTAAACGTGAGGCGATTGAAGATCAAGATTTCGATGTCATTGTCGGTCTTTTAAAGAAAGCAGGGTCACTTGGATTACTAGCACATAGTATCCCTGAAGCCTACGGAGGACTTGGTTTAGACAAGGTTAGTAAAGGGATTGTCGGTGAAGAAATTGGTGCGTCAAGTGGCTATGGTGTCGCACATTCAAATCACACATGCATTGCGACTTTACCGATTACTTATTTCGGAAATGTCGAGCAGAAAAACACATACTTACCGAAGCTTGCCTCTGGTGAATACTTAGGTGCGTATTGTTTAACTGAGCCGTCCTCTGGATCAGACGCGCTTGCGGCGAAAACAACAGCCATATTAAATGAAGCAAAAACACATTATCTACTAAACGGAACAAAGCTCTATATTACGAATGCCGTATTTTCAGATACGTTCATCGTTTACGCGAAAGTCGATGGAACGCAATTTACAGCCTTTATTGTTGAGAAAGATTTTAAAGGCTTATCCCTAGGTCCTGAGGAACAAAAAATGGGCATTAAAGGGTCATCGACAAGAAGTGTCATTTTGGAAGATTGTGAAGTGCCTGTTGCCAATGTCCTTGGTGAAGTTGGCAAGGGGCATGTCATTGCCTTTAATGTCTTAAACTTAGGACGGTTTAATCTAGGATCAGCTTGCATGGGAGCATCAAAAGAAGCGCTTCGTCTAGCGATTCAACATACGAATGAGCGAAAGCAATTCAAAAAGCGAATTAGTGAATTCGGCATAACGAAAGAGAAAGTCGCATTGATGGCGGCGCGAATCTTTGCTGCAGAATCTCTCCAGTACCGCACGGCTGAATTAATTGAAGGTGCGCTAGGCGATCTGGACGATACACACACAACGAGCGAAATAGGTAAACGAATGATGGAGTACGCATTAGAGTGTGCGATTTGTAAAGTGTATGGCTCTGAAACACTTGATTATGTGGTCGATGAGTCTCTTCAATTGCACGGAGGAGCTGGGTTCATTAAAGAATACCCGATTGAGCAGATGTATCGAGATTCTCGAATCAATCGAATTTTTGAAGGGACAAATGAAATCAATCGCTTGCTCGTACCAGGACTCTTCTTAAAGAAAGGCGTTAAAGGGGAATTACCTGTTCAAGATGCGATTAAAGAAGCTATTAATCAATTAAAAACGGGTCAAGTAACTAGTTATTCAGGAAGTATGGCGCGAGAGCGAGCAGCTATTGAGAGCATCCGTACAGCCTTTTTAGCCTTAACTGGGTTGGCGTTTGAACAGTTTGGTCCAGACCTTGAAGCAGAACAAGAAGTATTAATTAAACTAGCGGATATAGGGATTGAGCTATATGCTTCTGAATCTGCTGTTATGCGAGCTTACAAGAGTGGCGATTCGTTGCAAGAGCAATTGGCGACAACGGCCTCTGAATCCTCATTCAATCGTGTGAAGGTTGTGACAGAGGAACTTTTAGCAGGATTCCCAGATACTGAACAAGTACAGGGGCTCCGTTCCTTGATCGGTCGCGCGTTTACTAAGCTGACGTTCTCTGGTCGAATTGATCGGAATCGAGCGATTGCTGGTGTAGTAAATGAGAATGGCCGCTACGTTCGTCTAGCGTAATACAGTCTATGAATCTATTTGATGACAAAGGGTGTGAATTTCGTGGGTCGTTTTCAAGATAAAATCGTACTGATCTCTGGTGCAGGGAGTGGGATTGGTCAAGCAACAGCTAGCCAGCTTGCCTCAGAAGGAGCGACGTTAATTCTCGTAGGTCGTAGAAGAGAAAAGTTAGAAGCGGTAGCGAATGAAATCCATAGTCAGACCAATCGAGATTGTGCCTACGTCTATGCGGCCGATGTCACGGTCGAAGAAGAAGTAGAATTATTGGCTAACTATGTAGAAAGTAATTTTGAAAAACTCGATGTGTTAATTAATAATGCAGGTACTTCTTCTGGTGGGCCAATTCTTTCCTTAGAAAAAGACGAGTGGGACCGTGTTCAGACGACGAATGTGACGAGTGTGTACTTAATGTCTAAATTTTTAGGTGCGCTAATGAGAAATCAAGATGGCACAAGTAAGGCGATTGTCAATGTCGCTTCCTTGTCTGGTCATAAAGCGGGTGCGAAAATTCCAAGCTATAGCACAGCAAAAGCGGCAGTGATTCATTTAACGAAATCTTTAGCGGGTGAATTAGCTCCTTATCAGGTGCGGGTCAATTCTGTGTCCCCAGGCTTTATTGAAACCCCGATGACTGAAAAAGGATTGAAAAACCCTGCATTTTCTCAGTCGATTGAGCGACATACGTTGCTCGGTCGAGTCGGTAGACCTGATGAAGTAGCGAAAACGATCGCTTTTATCGCCTCAGACGATGCTAGTTATATGACAGGGACGGATTTATTAATAGATGGTGGTTGGTTAACCGTTTAAAAGAGGAGATGAGCATATGAGTGTAGAAAGTAAAGAGACAACAGAAGCAACGAAAGACTTGCTCGTAACGACTGAAGATGGAGTCATGCAGTTAGTGTTGAATCGACCAGATGCCTTAAATGCCTTTAGTCCAGCAATGATTAACGGATTGAAACAATCATTGAAACAAGCGCAATCAGATGAGGCGATTAAAGTCATCGTCCTACGCGGAGCCGGTCGCGCTTTTAGTGCAGGCGGCGATGTGAAGACGATGGGAGAAGCGACGCCTGTTGATGTGTATGATCATATCGGAGAGCTCAATCAATTAATTGAACAAATGCGAAGCGTAGAAAAACCAATTATTGCTGCTGTGCATGGTTTTGCTGCTGGGGCAGGGTTTAACTTGGCGCTTGCTTGTGATTTGATTGTCGCAGCTGAAGATACGTCATTTATTCTCAGTTTTGCTCAAGTTGGTCTTGTCTCAGATGGCGGAGGGCATTATTTCCTCCCAAAATCTCTGACACCATATCAAGCGAAAGAGCTTTTATTTAGTGCCGAACCACTCGATGCGAGAACCGCACAATCGTGGGGGCTAGTCAATAAGGTGTTTCCACTTGATCAAATGGAAAAGAAAGTAAGCGAGTATGCCTATTCCTTTACCTTACGTCCAACCAAAGCATTAGGTTTAATGAAGAGGCTAACCAATGCCGCAGATACAAATTCCTTACCTGAAATACTAGAAGCAGAGCGAGCAACACAAGCGATGATGATAACAACGAAGGATCATCAAGAGGGTGTATTAGCCTTCAAAGAAAAACGTAAACCTAATTTTAAAGGAAACTAAGGAGGAAATCGATGATGAAAGCGATACAGTTTAAGCAATACGGCGGACCTGAGGTATTACAGTTAATTGATTTAGAACGTCCAAAGCCAGAGGAAAAAGAAGTAACGATTAAAATAGAAGCAATCGGTGTAAACTTTGCGGATACAGCAAGAAGACAAGGACAATATGTAGTTCCTACTCCATTGCCATTCGTGCCTGGTGCAGAGGTGGCGGGTGTGGTTGATGAAGTAGGAAGTGACGTTTCAAGCGTAAAAGTTGGCGATCGTGTTGTGACACTTCTTGGCACGAAAAAAGCGACAGGGTATGCCGAGTATTCGATTGCTGATGAACGTGGATTAATGCCAATCCCAGAAGGTGTGAGCTTTGAGCAAGCCGTGGCTCTACCTCTTCAAGGCTTGAGTGCGTACCATATTTTGAAAACAATGGGTCAGCTAGAAAGTGGCGAGACGGTCCTCGTTCATGCAGCGGCAGGTGGTGTCGGAACGATTGCGGTTCAATTAGCGAAACTAATGGGAGCAGGGAAGGTCATAGCTACAGCTAGCTCAAAAGAAAAGCTCGCCTTAGCAAGTGAACTTGGAGCAGACGTGTTAATTAATTACACGGAAGAAAATTGGTATGAGCAAGTGCTTGAGGCGACAGACGGTAGAGGAGTTCATGTTGCGCTTGAAATGGCAGGTGGACGTGTATTTACTGATACATTAAAATGCCTTGCTACATTCGGTCGACTTGTCGTATACGGCGTGGCAAGCGGCGAGCAAAGTCCATTCAACCCATCGTCGTTAATGGCACGTAATCAATCAGTGATCGGGTTTTTCCTTCCACAAATTATGCGTAAGCCTGCGCTCTTACAATCGAGCATGCGCGAGTTGTTGCAATACGTTGGAACTGGTCAGTTGAAGTTGCAAATTGGTGGAACGTATCCACTTGCACAAGCTGCCGAAGTTCATAGCTTGATGCAAGGAAGAAAGACAACAGGGAAGCTCATCTTGAAACCATAACACCTTAGACAAGAGGTTGGGACAAAAAGAAATGTTTAACTGAGAATCTGAAGCATGCACATTCATAGCGGATGAAATATACGTAGACTCCTGCGGGATGAAAAGCATCAGTGAGACCCCACAGTGCGAAGCACGAGGAGGCTCACCAGCTTCCCGCGGAAAGCGCAGTATATTTCAGGAGCGGCATATCTGCACCGCCTATTATTTGTTCGGAGACTCTTTAGTTAAATCACTTCTAGACCAGCCTCTTTTATTTTATCCTTTCTTTCTTGGTCATAGTTCTTTTGATACGAGCATAAATCACATATATGAATACTAACTAGTTAGTATACAAAGTTGGGTCAAAGGGGGAGAAAATGTGGATCTCTTTTTTCAACAGATCTTAAACGGGCTTACTATTGGAAGCGTTTACAGTCTTGTGGCTCTGGGTCTGACATTGGTTTTTGGAATCTTGCATGTACCTAATTTTGCGCATGGAGCTCTATACATGGTTGGCGCTTATGTTGCGCTAACGGTCATGACAGCATTAGGTGTGCATTACTGGATAGGTCTACTCATCGCTGTATTAATTGTGGCTGCCCTTTCGGTGGTCATGGAGCGATTGGTCTTTAGTCGATTAGATGGCAAAGACCCTCTGCCAATAATGATCGCCTCAATTGGGATGTTGTTCTTTTTGGAATCATTCGCACAATTCATGTGGGGAAGTCAATACCAACGGATGGTGACGCCATATGGCGAGACGATACAAGTGTTTGGATTAACCGTGACGATGCAACGATTGTTGGTCATCGTTGCAGCTGTGGCCCTCATGCTCTTATTGCATTTGTTTTTAACAAAAACAATGACTGGAGCTGCCATTATTGCGATGTCACAAAGTAAGAACGGTGCGTTTTTGGTTGGAATTAATGCAACGCGGGTGTCGATGATGACCTTTGCTATTGCTGGTGGACTCGCTGCGGCGGCCGCAACACTTGCAGCACCTATTAATCTCGTTTTCCCAAGTATGGGGAATTTAGTGATCATGAAAGCCTTCGTGATTATTATCATTGGGGGCATGGGGAGTATTCCTGGGGCAATCATTGGTGGATATATATTAGGCATGGCGGAAAGTCTTGGGGCAACGTATATCTCCTCTGATTACAAAGATTTAATTGCCTTTGTTTTACTCGTTTTAATCTTAACGATCAAGCCGAATGGATTATTTGCAAAGGGGGTCAAATAAAGGATGAAGCTATCGCGTAAATCATACTTTCTTCTAGCCTTATTACTTGCCGTGATCGTCTTTCCGATATTGATCCCAAATCAATATTACATGCAAATTCTCATTCTAGTCTTCATATGGTCGATTGCTGTATACGGGTTAAATACGATCACTGGATTGACTGGGCAGCTCTCGCTCGCTCACGCTGGATTTTTTGCAATCGGTGCTTATGGTCTAGGGCTTCTAACAATTAAAGCTGGCGTTCCGTTCTGGTTAGCTTTTGTTTTAGCGATCCTAATTACGGTGATCATTAGCTTCTTTATCGGTCTCGTAGCGCTAAGGACAAAATCTCATTTCTTTGCGATTTATACGATGTCTGTTGGTTTCTTGATTTATTTAATCATCTATAAATCTGATCTCACTGGAGGGGTGAGGGGGTTAATCGGAATCCCTAATCCAGCACCGATTGGGCCGATTACATTTGAATCGATCCTTTCTTATTATTATCTAATGCTGTTTTTCTTGTTGCTTACGATCTTCTTTATGTATCGCTTAACGAAATCGTTATTAGGCAAGACCTTTGTAGCGATCCGTAATAGTGAGGAGCTTGCTGAAACATTGGGTATTGCTGTGATGAAAAACAAATTATTAGCCTTTGTGATCTCAGCAGGACTCGCATCACTCGCGGGTGCTTTGTATGCATCCTATGTACGCTTTATTGGTCCGCAAATGGCCGATATTCACGTCGCCTTTGAAATCTTGCTTTACTTGCTTGTCGGAGGGATCGGTACATTGGCTGGACCTATTATTGGGACATTCATCGTCATTCTCCTAACACAGATGCTCCAATTTTTAGAGGAATTTAGAATGCTTGTGTTTGGTCCGATTGTTGTCTTGTTAATCTTGTTTTATCCAAGAGGAATCGTTGGTGGGTACCTAATGCTAAAAGCAAAACGAGCAAAGAAAAAACAGATGCTCGAACATCAACAAACGCAAGGAGGGAAGACGGATGCTTTTAACGATTGATCGTTTAACAAAAAGGTTTGGTGGGCTCTCTGCCGTACAAGATGTGACAGCACAAGTTCAAGAGGGCAAAATTACAGCGATTATTGGACCGAATGGTGCTGGGAAATCAACTTTCTTCAATCTGATTAGTGGATTTCATCAACCGACATCAGGTCAGATTCAATTTTCGGGTCAGGACATTACGACGATGAAAGCAAATCATGTCGCCCGGTTGGGAATTGGGAGGACGTTTCAAACAACACATTTATTTGAGCAGTCTACGGTGCTAGATAATGTATTGATCGGACATCGACTTCGGACAAAATCAGGTTTTTTTGATGCCGTATTCCGAACGAAACGAGAGAAACGGGAGGAAAGGCAATGTCACGAAAAAGCCGAAGAGGCACTTGAATTTGTCGGGTTATCATCGATTGCTTATGAATCTGTTGCTTCGATCACACAAGAACAACAAAAACGTGTCGCCTTTGCGTTAGCACTTGCTACGGACCCAAAACTCGTTTTGCTTGATGAACCAGCAGCGGGGGTGAATCCAGATGAAACAGAAGGATTAGCAGACTTAATGAGAAAGATGGTAAAACACGGGAAAACGGTCTGTCTGATTGAGCATAAGATGCCGATGGTGATGTCATTAGCCGATCATGTCATTGTCTTAAATCATGGTGAATTAATTGCTGAAGGAACACCAAGAGAAATCCAAGAAAATGAACGAGTCATTGAGGCGTATTTAGGAGGAGGTAGCCATGTTAGTGCTTAACGACTTGACGGTATCACATGGTCCCCAAGTGGTGCTAGAGCAAATTGATCTCACCATTGAAGAAGGTGAATTAGTCGTTCTCTTAGGGGCGAACGGAGCAGGGAAGAGTACGTTGTTCCATGCGATTAGTGGTCTATTAAAACCGACAAGTGGCGAGTTGCTGTTTAAAGGGAAATCTCTACAAAAATTATCAGCGAGTCAAATTGTTCGAGAGGGGGTGGTTCAATGTGCGGAAGGGCGAATGCTATTTGCTCAAATGACTGTCCATGACAATCTAAAAATGGGGGCTTTTTCCTATAAAAAAAACAAAGCAGAGATCACGAGTCAACTAGATTATGTGTACAAATTGTTCCCAGATTTAATGAAAAAGAAACAAGCTCCTGCTGGTAGTTTAAGTGGAGGGCAACAACAGATGGTCGCAATCGGGCGAGCCTTGATGGCAAAGCCAAAACTTTTATTGCTAGATGAACCGTCGTTGGGTTTGGCACCGCTAATTGTGGAACAAATGTTTTCTATCATAAAGGAAGTTAATAAGGGCGGGGTGACCGTCTTACTTGCCGAACAAAATGCTTATGCGGCCTTGTCGATCTCATCTCGTGGGTATGTCCTTGAAAATGGGCGCCTAAAAGTAGAAGGAACAAAAGAGGAATTGTTGGGGAATGAAGAAATTCGTAAAGCGTATATTGGCGCTTAGAATTTCGATAGATTACAAATACAGGGGGAAGAATGATGAAAAAAAGTTGGCTGATTTCGAGTGTTGTTATGTTCTCAATGGTCCTTGGTGCGTGTGCGAGTGGAACGACTGGTGATGGTGGAGGAGGAGAAGCCGCACCGGAAGAAGATGTACCAGAAGTAGAAGTAAGTGGAGAAGAAGAAATCCTGAACATCGGCTACACAGGACCATTAAGTGGACCGGCCGCTTTTTACGGGGAGAATACCGTAAGTGGTGTGAGAATGGCTGCTGATGAGATCAATGACGCGGGAGGATTTGAGGTTGATGGCACGACGTACAAATTAAATTTAGTCACCTATGATGATATGTATTTACCAAATGAGGCGGCGACGAACGCAAGACGTCTTGTGCAAGAGCATGATACAAAGATTGTTTTCGTTCCTCATAGTGGAGGGGTCTTTGCAACACAAGTGTTCAACGAGCAAGAAGACTTCCTAATTGCCGCTTATACGAGTGAGCCAGAGATTTTAACGCAAGGAAATGGGCTGACGTTACGGATTCCACCTGCATATGATCAGTACCCAGAGCCGTTTGTTAATTATCAACAAGAACGATTTGGTACGAAATTAGCGTTATTACCTACAGCGACACAATATGGAAAAGACTGGACAGAGGAATTAGTTCCTGTCTGGGAAGCAAATGGGGGAGAGGTCGTCTATGATGGGGAAGTAGATTTTGGAAAGGATACGGATTTCTTTCCAATCGTCACAAATGCTCTCAATCAAAATCCTGATGTGATTTTTGTCGGAGGACCTTCTGAGCCTACTGCTTTACTAATGAAAGCTGCGAGAGACCTTGGATTTGAGGGCGGGTTTATGGTGATGGACCAAGCGAAATTTGAGGAAATGGACGGGGTACTTGGAGGCTATGATGAGATCGAAGGTGCAATTGGGATGTTACCAATTATGAATAGTGATGCAAGTGGAGCAGAGAGCTTTGTTTCAGCATTTGAAGAATTACAAGGGCGTGTACCAACGGCCGAATCTGCGTTTAACTATCAAGCAATGTATGTGTTAGTAGAGGCAATGAAACTAGCTGGAACGGTTGAAGACCCTGAAGCGATTATGGCGCAAATGGACGCAGGGGTTAAAGCATTACCTGATGATAAGTTTGTGTGGCATCTAACAGGAGTAGAAAACAATGGCTTTGATTGGAAAGCATCGATTGCAGCCATTGAGGATGGTGAAATTGTATTAATTGAAGAATAGGTGGACGAATTAGCCAGCTTCGTATACAATGAAGCTGGCTTTTAATGATAACCATTTTTTTGCAAATTCAAGGTGAAGCGCCTTTAAATCCTTATTAAATAGTGAATAAACTAAAATATGGGTTGACCTTATGAGGCTGCTATATTATAATTAGATAAGACGTGCACTCGAATGATATGTGCCGTTTGATTGGTTGTTTCGGAGGGAGGGGAATATAATGGCAGAAACTCGTGTTCGCAAAAACGAATCGATTGATGCTGCACTTCGTCGCTTCAAGAGATCACTCTCTAAAGAAGGAACGTTGGCTGAGGTTAAAAAGCGTAAGCACTATGAAAAACCTAGTGTAAAACGTAAGATGAAATCTGAAGCAGCAAGAAAACGTAAGTTCTAAGAAGTGAGAGGGTGTATTCATTGAATCTTCTAGATCGTTTAACTGCAGATATGAAGAGTGCGATGAAGAACAAAGATAAGCAAAAACTCTCTGTCATCCGTATGGTAAAGTCGTCGTTGCAAAACGAGCAGATTAAGCTCGGGCGTGAGTTGACGGACGATGATAGCCTTACGGTTTTGAATCGCGAACTGAAACAACGCAAGGATTCGCTCCATGAGTTTGAACAAGCAAACCGTGAAGATTTAGCTTCCAAGTTACGCGACGAGATCGTTATACTTGATGACTATATGCCAGAACAGCTTTCAGAAGAAGAAGTATCAGCAATCGTCAAGGAAACCATTGATGAAGTCGGTGCTTCCACCAAAGCAGACATGGGTAAGGTCATGGGAGCAGTTATGCCTAAGGTTAAAGGTAAAGCTGATGGTGGACTTGTGAATCGTCTTGTGCAACAACACTTATCATAATTAATGACACAAATGCCACGTTTCCTCGGAAACGTGGCATTTTTATTTGTGAATGCAGCCCTTGAGTGGAAGTTCATGATTCGTTCGTGCTAAACTAAATATAGAAAAAATTGAAACCTTATGAAGAGATTACACGTAAAGCTACATAAGACCAATTAGAAGGGAGGTAGTTAAATGAATCGTATTCGGTTAAAGGTATCATTACTTATGATTATCGGTGCGTTACTCCTTATTCCGATTCAATCCTTTGTTCATAGTGAGACTAATCAAAGCGATCCAGTCGTCTACTACATACCTGTTGAACAAACGGTGGAACGAGGTTTAGCGGCTTTTATGAAGCGCTCATTTGAATCGGCGAAAGAACAAGGGGCTGATTACATTGTTCTCGAGATTCATACTCCAGGCGGTGCGGTTGATGCAGCAGGTGATATCGCACGATTAATGCGAAATACTGATATTCCGATCATTGCGTATGTCACCAAAGATGCGATTTCAGCCGGTGCTTATATTGCTTTAAATGCTGATGAGATTGTGATGGCTCCAGGTGCAACGATGGGGTCAGCAGGTGTGATTGATGGAGCCGGTAATGCCGCTGAAGAGAAGACACAATCTTTTTGGTTAGCTGAGATGCGTGCGTCAGCGGAATTGAATGACCGTGATCCTCTATATGCTTTGGCAATGGCTGACCGAACCGTCGAAATACCTGATTTAGGCTTAAAAAATGAAGAATTTTTGACGCTAACATCAAGCGAAGCGGTGAGTGTCGGGTATGCAGAAGCGATTGCTTCTAACCGAGCGGAGTTGCTTGAGTATCTAGAACTAGATCAAGTGACAGAACAAGATATGCAAGTCAGTTTTGCTGAGCAAATTGCTAGATTTGTAACAAATCCAATTATTATTCCAATTTTATTATCGGTTGGAAGCCTCGGACTCGTACTTGAATTGTATTCGCCTGGATTTGGGGTCCCTGGATTAATGGGCCTTTCAGCATTAGGGTTGTTTTTCTTTGGCCATTTATTTGCTGGTTTTGCGGGATGGGAATCGATTCTCTTGTTCGCAATAGGGTTCTTACTAATCATGATTGAAATTTTTGTGCCTGGCTTTGGCATTTTTGGTGTACTCGGCATAGGCTCGATCATTGGTGGGATGCTGCTTGCATCGTTTTCGATGTCCTCCATGGTCATTTCAATCTTTATAGCAGTGATTTTAACCGCACTTGGGACCGTCTTTATTTTTAGGTATTTTGGTCACCGAGGGCCGTGGAAAAAACTTATTCTCACGGATTCAACAAGTTCAGAAAAAGGCTATATCACCAACCATACAAGATCAGAATTGATGGAGATGGATGGTGAAACATTAACGCCGCTGCGACCATCTGGTTCGGCTGTTTTTAATGGGGAACGCCTTGACGTTGTATCTGAAGGAGGATATATTGAACAGGGTAGGAAAATCCAGGTCGTCTATACATCTGGTTCACGAGTTGTTGTTCGTGAGGTAAAAGGTAACTTATAATTAAAAGGAGGAAACAAAATGACATTAGATCCAGGAAGTATTGGATTATTGGTTGGTTTAGCGGTATTAATTATCTTCCTAGCGGTACTATTTACATTTGTACCTGTTATGTTGTGGATTTCTGCACTAGCTGCAGGAGTGAAGATTGGGATTTTCGAACTAGTGGGGATGCGTTTACGTCGAGTTATTCCAGCACGAGTAGTAAATCCATTGATCAAAGCCGTTAAAGCAGGTATTGATCTTAGTACATCAAAACTAGAAGGTCACTATTTAGCAGGTGGTAATGTTGACCGTGTTGTTAATGCGTTAATCGCAGCGCAACGTGCTAACATTGAATTAAGCTTTGAGCGTGCAGCAGCGATTGACCTTGCTGGTCGTGACGTATTAGAAGCAGTTCAAATGAGTGTAAACCCAAAAGTAATTGAAACACCATTCATTGCCGGTGTAGCGATGGACGGAATTGAAGTAAAAGCAAAAGCGCGTATTACAGTGCGTGCAAACATCGATCGCCTTGTCGGGGGTGCCGGGGAAGATACGGTTATCGCTCGTGTTGGTGAGGGGATTGTATCAACGATTGGTTCTGCTATACATCACAAGAAAGTTCTTGAAAGCCCAGATATGATTTCTCAAACCGTTTTATCTAAAGGTCTTGATGCTGGTACAGCGTTTGAGATTCTATCGATTGATATCGCAGACATTGATATCGGCAAGAACATTGGTGCTGAATTACAAACAGATCAAGCTGAAGCAGATAAGAAGATTGCACAAGCAAAAGCCGAAGAACGTCGTGCAATGGCTGTGGCACAAGAACAAGAGATGAAGGCTCGTGTCGAAGAAATGCGCGCGAAAGTTGTGGAAGCAGAAGCAGAAGTACCTATGGCATTATCAGATGCATTACGTAAAGGAAACATGGGCGTAATGGATTATATGAACTATCAAAACGTGATGGCTGATACAGATATGCGTGGGTCAATAAGTAAGGCAACAGGGGAAGATGATCAAAACAACAAGCGTGGTCAATAATGCATTCTCCTAGTGATGGAAGGAGGAGAACATAAATGGAATCACTGTTTGATTTAATTTTCTCCAATATCTTCTTCGTCATTATTGTGATCGGTGGGATAATAAGTTTCTTCAATCGAATGAGAGAAGCTGGGAATTCAGAAGAAAGACCTGAACGTCCACAAAGGCAACAGCAAGCAGGGGAAGTGCAACAAGAGGAACGAGTGGACTGGAGAGAGATCTTTAAGCAAGAGCAACCTCCATCTCCCGAACCAGAACGCGCTCAACCTACCTTTGAGGAACGGCCGAAGCCGGTTTCATTTGAACCGATCAATCAGCGTGAAGAAGTAAGTGGAGTCGTTGATCGTCAGCAAGAACTACACGATCGGTATGAAGGATTAAAGAATAAACGAAATGATCGAATTCTAGCTGCAAGAAATGAGATAGGATCATCAACAGACAAAGAGCGCTCGAGTTCTAAACTTGACCTCGAACTGAATCGCTTATCTAATAAAGAGGCGATGAAGGCCATTGTGTTTGCTGAAGTACTAGGGAAACCTAGAGGGAAAAATCCTCATCAAAGTTTTATGCAGTCAAGACGAATGAGATAATAGTAACGAGTCGCACAGAGTATACTCTGTGCGGCTTTTTTTTTGCTCATCGAGATTTCTGTGATAACCAACAAGCCTTTGACATAAAAATGAGAGAAGGGGGAGGGTCGTGCATGAAAAAATTTAAACAACAGATGAGAGTATGGATGACAAAAAACATGCAGCTTCCAGCAGATGTCATGATGGACTTGCCGCGTATCACCATGATTGGTCAACTACATATTTATATTGAAAACCATCGTGGGGTTTTACGATTCTCCAATCAGGAACTTAGGTTGTTACTTAAACAAGGACAACTGTTAATAAAAGGTGATCAATTTGTGATAAAAACGATTTTACCAGAGGAGCTTCTATTAGAAGGACGGATCGACCAAGTGATTTATTTAAATGAATAAATGTCACTTAAGACCGAGTAGAGAAGAGGGGGACCGAGTATGCGAAATAATTGGATGCAAGCTGTCAAAGGTTATGTCAGGGTAAGGGTGGACGGAGCTTACCCCGAGCGATTTCTCAATCGATGTATCGAACAGCGGCTATCGATTTGGAAGGTTAAACGAGTGGGTGATGAGAGAATTGTCTTTTATATGGACATAGAAGATGCAACCAAGATTCGTCCGCTATTACGCACAACCGACTGCAAAGTGACATTTCATGATCGGAAAGGGACACCTGCTATTTTACGTAAAATGAGTTTACGTGCAGGTTTTTTAATCGGACTGGCTGCGTGTTTGGCTATTATATTTATTTTATCAAACATGGTTTGGAAAGTAGAAGTGGAAGGAGCCTCCCCGCATGTTGAGCACGAGTTGCGCCAAGTGGTTCAAGAAATGGGGATCAAGCGAGGCAGTTTTCAATTTTCCTTGCCGAGTGTTGAGCAAATTCAACGTGATGTAACAGAACAAGTTAGTGGGGCCACCTGGGTCGGGGTTCGTCAAAAGGGGACGACCTATCAATTTGAAGTGGTCGAACAGAAGTTGCCAGAAGAAGCCGCTCGAGTAAGTCCGCGACATTTAGTTGCGAAAAAGAAGGCCATTATTCATGACATTTTTGTAGAACATGGTCAAGCAGAAGTGAAACCAAATGATTTCGTGGATAAGGGTGATATGCTCGTCAAAGGAGAGATCGGGAAAGAAGGGAAGACAGAAATTGTTGCAGCAATTGCTGATGTTCGTGGAGAAATTTGGTACAAGTCAGAAGCAACGATTCCGATAGAACGGCTTTTTACCACGTTAACAGGGGAATCAAAAGATCGTCACTACCTCTCTATAGCAAGTGTGAATCTACCTTTCTGGGGACTTCGTGGACATGACTTCGAGCAAACGCAAGAATTTATCGAAGAAAAACAATTCCACTTGTTTAATTTGTCGCTTCCTTTAAAGTATGTACGAAAGGAAATTCGGGAAACATCTTCGTATAACCGTACGTACACCAAAGAAGAAGCGATTGAGGAAGCGAAACGGATGGCTCGAGTAGAGCTTGTTCGTGGACTTCCAGATGATGCGGAAATTATTGGTGAAAAAGTTTTGCACGAAACCTTAGAGAATGGTAAAATTAAACTACAGATTCACTACCAAGTACTAGAAGATATCACATCGGCACAACCGATCATTCGAGGAGATTGATGTTCTTGTCAGAGATGAAATCGATTCAACTAGAAGTGAAGAGCACGAGAGAAATCCAAGCTTTACTTGGCCCAAACGATCGTCACCTACAACGTATAGAAGAGTTGCTTGAAGTGTCTATTGTCACAAGGGGTGAACAAGTTTCAATTAATGGGACCCCAGAGAATATTCAATATGTTCAAAAAGTACTGGCTTCACTCGTACAATTAGTTCGAAAAGGGATTTCCATTACAGAACGTGATGTAGTCTACGCAGTTGAACTAGCGAAGCGTGATCAGTTGGATGAACTACATGAGCTTTATGAAGAGAAAGTTGCGGTCACAGCGAGAGGGAAAGTCATTATTGCTAAAACGCTCGGGCAACGTCATTATGTCTCGGCAATTAAAAAACGAGATATGGTCTTTGGTATAGGTCCAGCAGGTACAGGGAAAACGTATCTTGCTGTGGTGTTAGCGGTCACTGCACTAAAAGAAGGTCATGTGAAACGAATTGTGTTAACAAGACCAGCAGTAGAAGCAGGTGAGAGCTTAGGTTTTTTACCAGGTGATTTGAAAGAAAAAGTAGACCCCTACTTACGACCGATCTATGATGCCCTTCACGATGTATTAGGTGTTGAGCACACGACGCGCTTAATGGAGCGTGGAACGATTGAAGTCGCGCCACTTGCTTACATGCGTGGCCGAACGTTAGATGATGCCTTCGTTATTTTAGATGAAGCGCAAAATACAACCCAAGAACAAATGAAAATGTTTATTACTAGACTTGGTTTTGGTTCGAAAATGGTGATCAATGGAGACTTAACACAAATTGATCTACCTAAAGGAAAAAAATCAGGATTAAAAGTGGCTATTGATATATTACAGCCTGTCAAAGACATTGGTTTTATTTATTTACACGCTTCGGATGTAGTAAGGCATACGCTTGTTCAAAAGATTTTAACTGCGTATGAGACTCAAAACGAAGAAAGCTAAATAGCAAGCAGTAGTGGTCACACAACTTGAGTGAACGCTTCAATAAGACCCTCGCTTGACGAGGGTCTTATCTGTTCCTAGGGAGGATATAAGCAGAGGGTAGAAAGTTGTTTTAAGATAAAGGGGTGAGGCAATCTTGAGGAAACGTTTTTCTATTGATCATATACCTTGGTGGAAGCGTATACGCGACCATCGTTACATACGAACGATTTTATTTATCATTCTCGCGCTCTTTTTATATGTTTCAATGCTAGGTAACATTATCCCCGAAACGCTTGATGTGCGTTTGTCGCAAATTGCAGACAGAGATATTCGATCGCCAATCACGACGGAGAACCGTATTGAAACAGAAGAGAAAAGAAGTGAGGCCATTGACGCCATCAACCCCGTTTATGAATTAAAACGAGATTATGCCCAGAATCAAGTAGTGAAAGTGAATGATATATTTGAGCTCATTAGAAGAGTTGCTTTTGATGAAGAGGGTATAGTAGAAGAAGAGGTAGAAGAAGCTGACGGCGAAGAAGAAAATGATGAACAACTAGCGTACATTCAAGAAGTTCTTTCTTCAGGGACAAGCAATGATTTGTCGGATGAGACGATTCTGACGTTAATGAATTCAAACGCTTCTCAACTTCGAATTGCTCAAGAAGCGACTGCGAATGCTGTACATGAAGCGATGAGTCGGCAGATTTCCATTCAGAATTTAAATGACATTAAACAGTCTGTTGATGAGCAGTTTGCTATTTCAACGGTTAGTAAGCGTCTGTTAGAAGCAATGATCGAAATTGCGCAATTTGCTATCATCCCGAATTATATTTATGATCTCGAAGGGACAGAGCGTCTTCGTCAAGAAGCGAGTGATCGGGTGGAACCTGTGATGATTCGTGAAGGACAGTTGCTAGTAAAAGAAGGCGAAATGGTTGAGTATGAAATTTATGAACAACTTCGTCTCGTTGGTTTACTTGAAGATTCATTTAATCCAAATCCGTATATTGGTCTAGCATTGTTAGTGTTATTAATGATAGGAATGCTCGCCTATTACTTGAAAGAAGCGAAGACGACCGTTCAACACAACAATAGTCATTTGGTTCTCTTTATTTTAATCTTTGTTGTGACGGCCATGTTGATGAAAATGTCGAGCTTGCTTGAGGGTTTGGATATTAGTGGAATCGGATTTATTGTTCCGGTTGCGATAGGAGCCATGCTGCTCACCACCTTAATCCATCCGAGAATTTCATTATTTACGAGTGTACTTTTTGCAGTCGTAGGAAGCATTTACTTTAATAATGACGGAGTAGGTACGTTCCATTTTACATACGGGGTCTATATTTTATTTAGTGCCTTTGCAGGGACGTATTACTTAAGTCGATCCAACCGAGTGTCACGAATTTTGCGAGCGGGATTCTTTGTCTCCCTTGTAAATATTGTGGCAATTATATCGCTCCTCTTTATGAGAACCGTTCAAAGTAGTTGGATAGAGGTGGGAATGCACGTTGGATTTGCCTTCTTATCGGGATTCTTAGCGGCTGTTTTAACAATTGGTTTGCTCCCGTTTTTCGAGGCAGGGTTTGGGATTTTATCAACGTCAAGGCTAATTGAACTCTCTAGTCCCAATCAACCACTGCTTCGAAAAATTTTAACCGAGACACCTGGAACATATCATCATAGTGTCGTCGTCGGTAATTTATCAGAAGCTGCATGTGAAGCAGTAGGAGAGAATGGATTACTAGCACGTGTGGGAGCCTATTACCATGATCTTGGTAAGACGAGACGGCCCCATTACTTTATAGAAAATCAACAAAAAATGGCGAATCCGCATGATCAATTAAAGCCACTGGCGAGCACCAACATTATCGTTGCTCACCCATATGATGGGGCGGCGCTGTTAAGAGAACATAAGATGCCTAAAGAAATCATTGATATTGCCGAACAACACCATGGGACGAGTTTGCTGAAATTCTTTTATTATAAAGCAAAAGAGGAATCAGACGAAGTGGTGAGCGAAGATCAGTTTAGATACCCTGGTCCTAAACCTCAAACAAAGGTCGCTGCCATTGTAATGATTGCTGATAGCGTCGAGGCAGCCGTTCGATCGATGTCGGCTCCTACACCTGAAAAAATCGAAGGGTTAGTACGGAAGATCATTACAGACAAGCTTGAAGACGGACAATTTGACGAATCTGATATTACCTTAAAGCAATTGAACCAGATTACGGTAACGATGTGTGAGTCATTAAAAGGAACGTTCCATCAACGCATTGAATACCCAGACGATAAAAAAGATAAAGGAGAGACGAAAACATGAATTTAACGATCGATTTACATGATGAAACGACGACGTTAACACCCGAACAAGAAAAATTGATGACAGACCTTATTACGACAGCCGTTAACTTTGAGAAGTTAGACGGTGAGATCGAACTGTCTGTCACACTTGTTGATGAAGCGAGAATACAAGAGATTAATAAAGAATATCGCGGCAAAGACACACCTACAGATGTCATATCATTTGCACTTAATGATGAAATGGAAGATGAAATTCAACTTGTAGGAGAAGGAATTCCTAATGCATTAGGAGACATCATTGTTTCTGTTGCTCATATTAAGCGCCAAGCTGATGAGTATGGTCATTCGTTTGACCGAGAACTAGGTTTTTTAACGGTCCATGGTTTTTTACACTTACTAGGATACGATCATATGACAGAAGCCGATGAACAAGCGATGTTCTCACGTCAAGAGGAGATCTTAAGCGAGTATGGGCTTACAAGATAGAAATAAGCGCGGATTCTCTCGGCTACTCCGTTCATTTGGCTACGCTTCTGAGGGGTTAAAGCATGTGTTCTTTTATGAGCAGAACATGCAAATTCATATTAGCCTCTCGGTCGTGGTAGTTCTTTTAGGGGCTTGGTTAGATGTGTCACGTATTGAATGGTTAATTATTTTACTCGTGATTAGCGGAATTTTCTCCTTAGAAATCATGAATACCGCGATTGAGAGAACCGTCGATCTTGTAACAGAGGAGTACCACCCTATCGCCAAACGAGCAAAAGACGTTGCCGCTTCGGCTGTATTCGTGTATAGTGTTTTTGCTGTCATTATTGGTTTAGTTTTGTTTATTCCTTATATTCTTGAAAAGCTATCATCTTTATAAAATGTATCAAATCGAGTAAGTGTACGAGAGGAGATTCTCATCACATGTGGAAGACATTTCAGAAGAATATTATTGCGGGAATATTGTTCCTCCTCCCAGCAATTGCTACTATTTATGTTATACAGTTTCTGTTTACTCTTATTGATTCTTTTTTAGGCTCATTTGTAACGGGAATTTTAAAAGCATTGAATGTCATTTCTACTGTCGATGATCGCATTTATTTTTTAGGTGTCTACACACCATTTTCTGAACGCTTACTTGGAATTGGCTTTGTATTAACCATCTTATTGCTTACGTGGGTTGGTGCACTGCGGTTAAAAGGTCGAGGAATTAGAGTCCTTGATTCCATTGATCAAGCGTTTAGAAAAATACCGATTGCCAATTCCATTTATACCTCTGTTGAACAAATCGTTCACGCTTTTGCTCAGGAGAGAACGTCATTTCAAAATGTGGTACTCGTCGAATACCCTAGAAAAGGACTGTATACGGTTGGGTTTCAGACGGGTGAATCTAAAGAGGAAGTACAACGAGTAACTTCTAGGCAGTGTATCAACGTTTTTTTACCAACGACGCCTAACCCAACATCTGGGTGGTTGATTTTAGTGCCGAAAGAAGATGTTATTGAACTAAATATGACAGTGGAACAAGGTCTAAAGTTTATTATTTCAGGTGGTGTGGTCGTACCTCCTGATGAAGCGAGTGAAGCGGAGCAAAAAGAAGCTGTTGTTCACTCAGATGAAATGCTCGTCGAAATACGAAGTAAAAGAGAGGAAGAGAAAAATGGATAAACAACAATTAATGAACAAGGCTAAGGAAGCACGTGAAAATGCGTATGTTCCTTACTCAAAGTTCCAAGTCGGAGCAGCATTACTTATGGAGGATGGATCGGTTTTCAAAGGGGCAAATATTGAAAATGCATCATATGGTCTAACCAATTGTGCTGAACGTACGGCTTTGTATAAGGCGTACTCGGAAGGCAACCGGACAGTCGAAGCTATTGCCATTATCGCTGATACGGAACGACCTGTGACTCCATGTGGGGCGTGTCGTCAAGTGATGGTTGAATTAATGCCACCAAATGCAGCAGTATACTTAACAAATTTAAAGGGTGATGTTCAGGAAATGACAGTATCAGAATTATTGCCAGGAGCATTTACAGCGGAGGATCTAAATGAATAATTCACCAAAAGGATTTAAATCAGGATTTGTTTCGATTATTGGAAGACCGAATGTCGGGAAATCTACCCTACTTAATTATGTGATTGGACAAAAGATTGCCATCATGTCAGACAAGCCACAAACGACACGTAATAAAATTCAAGGTGTCTATACGAGCAATGAATCGCAAGTTGTCTTTATTGATACACCTGGAATCCACAAGCCTAAACATAAGCTCGGTGACTTTATGATGAAAGTTGCACAAAACACTTTGCGTGGAGTCGACCTTGTATTATACGTGGTGGATGCTGGTGAAGCGTTTGGTAGTGGTGAGGAATATATTATTGAACGCCTAAAAGAAACGTCAACACCCGTCTTTCTAGTCATCAACAAAATTGATAAAGTGAAGTCAGATGATTTACTTGGCATTATTGAAACATACCGCACAAAGTATGATTTCACGGAAGTCATTCCGGTTTCGGCATTACAAGGAAGTAATGTGCCGACGTTAATGGAACAAATTATCGGCCATCTTGACGAAGGACCACAATACTACCCAAGCGATCAAGTCACCGATCACCCAGAGCGCTTTATTGTAGCAGAATTAATTAGAGAGAAAGTGCTTCATGTGACTCGCGAAGAAGTGCCACATTCCATTGCTGTTGACATCGAGCAAATGAAAAAACGTGACAATGACGTGATCTACATCGGAGCTACCGTCATCGTCGAAAGGAATTCACAAAAAGGAATTGTCATCGGCAAACAAGGCAGCCTCCTTCGTGAAGTAGGAAAACGCGCACGAGCCGACATCGAAACTCTACTAGGCTCAAAAGTCTACCTAGAGCTATGGGTCAAAGTCCAAAAAGACTGGCGCAACAAACCAAGCCACCTAAGAGACCTAGGCTTCAGAGACGAAGAATATTAAAAGAAAAGCGGAAGCGACTGTTCTGGAATGAGGGAAAACTAGGGGAAGCCAAAAGAAGTCGCTTTTTGACTTCGTTGGATTCACCGGGTTTACCCGAATTCCAAGGAGCTGCAGCTAGACAGAAAAGCGGAAGGGCTCGTTTAGTGGCGTATAAAATGGAGTACGGTGACCGAGATAAAGGAAACACAGAGAACGCAGTGATCTGATGTTGACTTATCGACCGAGGCGAACGGAATTTTACTAGCCACTGAGCCCAGCAGCTAGACAAGAAAAGCGGAGGTTGCCGTTAAGAGGCGTCATGCAAATGTAATTTCCATTTCCTTACTGCATTTGCGCGAAAACGTGTCTGATTTGCGCGGAAACGTATGAGATTTGCTCGAAAAAGCTAAATACTCGCGCGGAAATGGATACTTTCTGCGCGAAAACTTTCTCAGGAAGCTACATGTAGTCTAAAATTAGTCGTAGCGGCAGCTCAAACGTCGCTTTTTTTCCATTCAACTGAATTGTAACAAAAAAGAAATCATATTTTCACAATGGCTGGGCGTATAGCCATTGTTTTTTTATATGGAAACGATTAATATGAAAGCAGTAAGTGTTTCTTCAAAAATATGACAACGCCTCTTTGTCAAGTTGATGAAATTAACAATTATTCCTTAACATGATTTGTACAAACAAGGTCAACCTAGAAGTACAGGGCGTTAAAGTCTTGAGAGAAAGGTGGAATCTGAGATGCTCGATTTTTCCTGGAAGGTTTTTTCAATGACTGGCAACTTGGATACGTATTTATTAATGAAAGAGCTTGAGCGCGATTCTGATGATGAGTCAAGCCAAGAAGACGTTGATGCTATGGACACGTTAGACGCTCCCACTCATTGATCTTGTTTGTTCTAATATGAAGACGTGGTGAGTAGCTATGATGCAAAAAGTAGAAGCTGTTGTCATTCGAACAACAGATTATGGTGAATCGAATAAAATTGTTACGTTATACACGAGAGAAAATGGTAAGGTCGGCGTCATGGCACGTGGAGCGAAAAAACCTAAAAGTCGTCTCGCTGCTGTTTCCCAACTTTTTATTCACGGTCTCTTCTTGTTCCAAAGGAGCGGTGGACTAGGTACGTTAAATCAAGCGGAGATGATCTCGTCTTTCAAAGAAATAAGAAGTGATCTTTTCTTGGCTGCCTATGCGACCTATATGGTTGAAATGGTGGATAAGCTAACGGATGAGAAAGAACCGAACGAACCGCTCTTTAATCTTTTACAACAAACATTGATGTATCTTGATGAAGGAATTGACCCAGATGTGTTGCTTCGTATTTTTGAAATGAAAATGATGGCCGTTGCCGGTATTTCGCCTGAGCTTGATCAATGTGCAAGTTGCGGTGATACTGACATTCCAACGGGCTTTTCCATTGTGCAAGCTGGTTTTTTATGCAAAAAATGCATGCATAAAGATGAACGAGCCTTTTGGATAACTCCTCATACAGCAAGGTTGTTACGATTGTTTTATTATATGGACATGAATCGTTTAGGTCAGATTTCTTTAAAAGATGAAACAAAACGTGAATTGAAATTGATTATCCAATCGTATTATGATGAATATTCTGGTTTAACTTTAAAATCCAAACGTTTTCTCGAACAACTAGAAAAAATGGGCGATTTTAAAGGGTGAAGCTTGTTGACAGAGAAGATGAGTTTTTAGTATGATGCTAGTATTATGATATGATGCTTAGACGGAAAGAAGTACGGTTAAATCCTGTTGAAAGCGAACCTAGGATGGTGAGAGCTAGGGCAACAGTTTAATCAGAAGGCATTCCTGAGCATAGACGGTGAAAGTGATTTGACTTGCGCGCAAGTTGAATAAGTAGGGTGGAACCGCGGGAAAAACTCTCGTCCCTATGTCGAAAGCTATTCGGCATAAGGACGAGAGTTTTTTTGTTTTTCCTACGTTTTTCTTTCCCGTCTAGACGTATATAACCTTGAAGGAGGAATCACGATGAACGTGCAAACGATGATTTTGACATTGCAAGAATTTTGGTCAAAGCAAAACTGTATGATCATGCAAGCGTATGATACTGAAAAAGGGGCAGGGACGATGAGTCCATTTACCCTTCTTAGAACAATTGGCCCTGAGCCGTGGAATGTGGCGTATGTGGAGCCTTCCCGTCGTCCTGCTGATGGAAGATACGGGGAGAACCCGAACCGTTTATACCAGCATCACCAATTCCAAGTCATTATGAAGCCTTCCCCAACCAATATTCAAGAGCTTTACTTAGATAGTTTACGCGCTCTTGGCATTGATCCTTTAAAGCATGATATTCGCTTTGTTGAGGATAACTGGGAGAATCCAACATTAGGATGTGCTGGTCTTGGTTGGGAAGTTTGGTTAGATGGGATGGAAATTACGCAATTTACGTACTTCCAACAAGTGGGTGGAATCGAAGCCAATCCTGTTTCTGCAGAAATTACATACGGACTCGAGCGTCTTGCTTCCTACATCCAAGATAAAGAAAATGTCTTTGATCTTGAATGGGTAGAAGGATTTACGTACGGAGACATTTTCAAACAACCAGAGTATGAGCATTCAAAATACACATTTGAAGTATCAGACAGCCAAATGTTGTTCTCTCTATTTGGTACGTACGAGCAAGAAGCAAAACGTGCGCTAGATGAAAACCTTGTGTTTCCAGCGTATGATTACATCTTAAAATGTTCACATACATTTAATCTACTCGATGCACGCGGAGCGATTTCTGTAACTGAACGAACGGGCTATATTGGACGAGTTCGTAATTTAGCTCGTACGGCTGCGAAATTGTATTATAACGAACGTGAACGTTTAGGTTTTCCAATGTTAAAAAAGAAGGAGAATGCAGATCATGAGTAAACGCGATTTTCTATTTGAGCTTGGTCTAGAGGAGTTGCCAGCACGATTTGTGACGGACTCGATGAATCAACTGAAAGATAAAGTGACGACTTGGTTACAAGAACAACGCCTATCTTATGACGCGATTGAAGCATTTTCAACACCACGCCGTCTAGGGTTATTAATCACAGGTTTAGTAGAGAAACAACCGGATGTTGAGGCGGAGGCGAAAGGGCCGGCTAAAAAGATTGCAAAAGACGCGGACGGAAATTGGTCTAAAGCAGCTCAAGGCTTTGCAAGAGGTCAAGGCGTATCAACGGATGATCTATTTTTCCAAGAGTTAAAAGGGGTCGAATATGTGTATGCGAAAACATTCACAGCCGGAAAAGAGACTGCCTTGCTGCTGCCGCAATTAAAAGAATTGATTACATCCATGCATTTCCCGAAAAACATGCGCTGGAACGAGTATGATCTACGGTTTGCTCGTCCGATTCAATGGATGGTTGCGTTGTACGGTCAAGAAGTGATTCCATTTGAGATTACAGATGTGAAAACAGGAAACACGACACGTGGTCACCGCTTCTTAGGAGATGTTGTGACACTTGATACACCGGCTGATTATGAAACGACGTTACTAGGCCAATACGTCATTGCTAGACCAGAGGAACGCAAGCGTGCGATTCGCAATCAATTAGAATCGATGACAGAGGGCAACGGCTGGGTCATTCCAGTTGATGAAGATCTTCTTGAAGAAGTAACGAATCTTGTAGAATACCCAACGGCTTTATCAGGTAGCTACGATGAGTCATTCCTTGAAATTCCGAAAGAAGTGTTAATTACATCGATGCGTGAACATCAACGTTACTTCCCTGTTCAAGATGACTTAGGTCAATTGCTTCCTCATTTTGTGACTGTACGTAATGGGGATCATCAGCACCTTGAAAATGTAGCAAAAGGAAATGAAAAGGTTCTACGTGCTCGCCTATCTGATGCGGCGTTCTTCTTTGCCGAAGATCAAAAACTTCAGATAAAAGATGCGTTATCACGCTTAGAAAACATTGTCTATCATGAAGACCTTGGATCCATTGCTGATAAAGTACGTCGAGTTCGTCAAAGTACAGAAGCGATTAGCCGAATGGTTGGTCTTAACGCTGCGGATCAAAAAGTGACAGACCGTGTTGCTGAGATTGCAAAATTTGATCTTGTCACGCAAATGGTCAATGAGTTCCCTGAGTTACAAGGTCGAATGGGTGAGGTGTATGCGGAGTTAAACGGTGAATCAAAAGAAGTGACGATCGGAATTAATGAACATTATCAACCGAAGTTCGCAGGAGATAAGAGCCCCACGACAAAAGTTGGGACGGTCGTAAGTTTAGCGGATAAGCTAGACACGATTGTTACTTGTTTTGCCATTGGTCTTATTCCGACAGGTTCACAAGATCCCTATGCCCTTAGAAGACAAGCAGCTGGAATTGTACAAATGGTCAATGAGTATGAGCTAAATGTAACGATCCAAGATCTTGTAGAAGCAAGCTTAAATGTAGCCGAAGATCGCGGTTTATTAAAGCGTGATCGGGTGGACATTGTTCGTGATGTGATTGAATTCTTCACGTTGCGTGTGAAAAATGCCTTGCAAGAAAAAGGGATTCGCTATGATGTGATTGACGCGGTGATGACAGGTGAGCCGATCCATGTACCAACGACAGTGAAAAAGGCACAGCTTCTCATGCAACAAGTTAATGAAGAGTCATTTAAGAAAATGGTGGAGGCGCTTAGTCGTGTAACAAACATTGCTAAAAAAGCAGAAACAACAGCCTCTCCAACTGTAGATTTATTCGAGAAAGAACAAGAGCATGCATTATTTACTAGCTACCAACAAGCTGAAAAAGACGTGCACCTAGCATTGGAAAAGGGAGATGTCGAGGCAGCTTTTACTAGTCTTGCAGCGATTGAACCTGTTATTCATGCATACTTTGATCATATTATGGTCATGGCTGAAGATGCAAAAATTAAAGCCAATCGCCTGGCTCAAATGAAGGAATTATCATCTGTCATTCGCGCGTTTGCTAACTTCCAATCGATTGTATTTAGCTAATTAAATCGCCTACTTTGAAGGAATTATGCATGATATGTGCAAAAAGTAGATCATTTAGTATATAATATTGAGCATAAAGCATAACACATTTGTGTGTTGAAGGCGGTGGACACAATCGAACTCACAAATCGGCAAGAATTTATTGTAAGCATTGTGAAAGAAAATGGACCAATTACAGGTGAGCAAATTGCAGAACGTCTTTCACTTACGCGTGCGACGCTCCGTCCTGATTTAGCGATTCTAACGATGGCAGGATATTTGGATGCTAGACCGCGAGTGGGTTATTTCTATACGGGAAAAACAGGCGCTCAATTACTTGGGGATAAGGTCAAAAATATTACAGTTGAGCACTATCAATCAAGACCGATTGTCGTGCTAGAATCATCTTCAGTGTATGATGCGATTTGTACGATGTTCCTTGAGGATGTTGGGACGTTGTTTGTTACAGATAAACGCACGT
The DNA here is from genome assembly GCF_002797325.1 of Bacillus sp. FJAT-45037. Taxonomy (GTDB): domain Bacteria; phylum Bacillota; class Bacilli; order Bacillales; family Bacillaceae_D; genus Alkalihalophilus. The sequence goes on from NZ_KZ454938.1 coordinate 888,169, forward strand.
CACTCGTTGGTGTGCTCTCAAGAAAAGATCTGTTACGAGCTAGTCTTGGAAAACAGGCCTTAGAATCGATCCCTGTTAGTATTATCATGACAAGAATGCCAAACATCACGGTGTGCAAACAAGATGACTTAATTATCGAAGTTGCAAAAAAGCTGATCAGTAAGCAGATTGATGGGTTGCCCATTGTACAAGAAGTTGATTTTGGATCAGGTTATGAAGTGGTTGGTAGAATTACAAAAACAAATATTACTTCGCTGCTCGTAGATTTAGCAAATGATGAAACAATCTAGGGAAGCACCAGATACGAGGAGGTAATGATGGAAGAATTCAAGCAACGCCCTGTTGTGTATGTTGTCTCAGACTCTGTAGGGGAAACTGCTGAGTTAGTTGTGAAAGCTGCTGCGAGCCAATTTAATGGTGCAGGGGTTGAAGTTCGTCGAATTCCTTATGTGGAAGACCAAGGAACGATTGATGAAATCATCTATTTAGCTTCTCGCGCTAATGCATTGATTGCTTTTACGTTAGTTGTGCCGGAAATTAAGAATTATTTAATTGAAAGAGCGGCACAAGAAAACGTAGAAACGGTAGATATCATTGGACCGATGTTAAACAAGATAGAAACGTTGACAGGTAAACAACCTAGGTATGAACCAGGGCTTGTTTATCGATTAGATGAGGATTACTTCCGAAAAGTGGAAGCGATCGAGTTTGCTGTTAAGTATGATGATGGCCGTGACCCAAGAGGCATTGTCCGAGCTGATGTTGTACTTATCGGTGTATCAAGAACGTCTAAAACGCCATTATCACAATACTTAGCTCATAAGCGCTTAAAAGTTGCCAATGTTCCACTCGTTCCAGAAGTGGAACCGCCGCAGGAATTATTTAAAATCTCTGCTAAAAAATGTATCGGCCTAAAGATTAGTCCTGAAAAATTAAATGATATTCGTGCGGAGCGACTAAAAGCACTAGGGTTAAAACCTCAAGCGAATTACGCGAATATCGAACGTATTAAAGAAGAACTTGAGTTTGCTGAAAATGTCATGAACCGCATCGGTTGTCCTGTCATTGATGTATCCAATAAGGCTGTTGAAGAAACAGCTAACTTAATCTCAAGCATGTTTCAACGTAATAAGGCATAACAAAGAGGCACCTTTTTAAAAAAAGGTGCCTCTATTATGTTACTAGGTCTTGGTATTCATTTCTAATTTTGCCTGTCAGTAAAATAATACTAGTCAAACCATTGAAAGTTCCGTATAATAAAGAATTGTGTTCTTATTTGAAGCGTCTTTTGTTCTTGATTGGAAAAAAGAACATATAAATTTAAAAAGTCAAGACTTTTTCTTGTTTTTTTGGTAATGATAGTAAAGGAGAATGTGTATAAATAGCATATTGATGAAAAAAACGCTGGAATTCGTAACATTCGACAAAAAACAGCTAAATTCTTTAAAATGTATGCAGGAAATTAGAAGGAGATGTTGAATTCAAGTTATGAGCAACCAAATGGTGCGCGTTTTTGTAGATGCGGACTCGTGTCCTGTAAAAAGTGAGATCGTGTCGATTTGCCAAGAATATGAGGTAGGAGCGGTATTTGTTTCATCAACTGCTCATCATATTACCGTACCCGATATGTTTTTACAAGTAACGGTCGATTCGGATAAAGAGGCAGCCGATCTTTACATACTTAATCATACAAAACGTGGAGATTGTTGTGTGACTCAAGATCATGCACTTGCTTCTATTTTGCTTCCAAAAGGTGTTTCCGTCCTGTCACCAAGAGGGATAGTCTATCGCGAAGAAACCATTATGCAACTTTTAGATGCGCGGTATCTTTCACAGAAAGAACGGCGAAAAGGCGGAAAAACTAAAGGTCCAAAAGCCTTTACGGAAGAAGATCGAATGCGGTTTTGTCACCAATTAACTAGAATTTTATCAAAAGAAGAAGGAATATAGCAAAAAAACTCGAACATATATACACTCAGTCAGAAAAGAAACATGGTGATGCTTAATATGAGTAGTCGCATACCAGAAGAGACTATTGAACAAATTCGTCAACAGACGGACATTGTTGAAGTGATCAGTGACTATGTTCAATTAAAGAAACAAGGTAGACAGTACACGGGTTTATGCCCATTTCACGGAGAAAAAACCCCTTCATTTTCTGTTTCACAAGAGAAGCAATTGTATCATTGCTTTGGTTGTGGTGCAGGAGGGAATGTATTTTCTTTCTTGATGGAACATGAAGGGTATTCCTTTGTGGATGCAGCAAAGCACTTAGCCAACCAAGTGAATATTGATTTGCCGGAGATCGAACAAAGAGATAGCTCAACTAACACTCCTCATAAAATGATGATCGATGCGCATGCATTAGCGGCTAAATTGTATCATCATGTCCTAACGTTAACTGAAGAAGGGTTAACAGGGCGAGAGTATGCCAAGGTGAGAGAGTTTACGAAAGAGCAACTCGAGCATTTCCAAATTGGATTTGCCCCCGATCGTTGGGATTCTTTAACGATTATTTGTGAGAAACGAGGCTTTAATTTAGACACTGTTGCGAAAGCTGGTCTACTTGGTGTGAGAGATTCAGACCAAGGCTATTACGACAGGTTTAGAAATCGTTTAATGTTTCCAATTTGGGATGGGCAAGGAAATGTCATTGCTTTTGGTGGACGAATTCTTGGTTCTGAGAAACCGAAGTATATGAATAGTTCCGAAACACCTATTTTTCACAAAAGCAAAACGATCTATGCCTTGCACTTAGCAAGACCAACGATTCGAAAAGAAAATGCAGCGATTCTATTTGAAGGGTATGTTGACGTTGTCGCAGCTTGGGGAGCAGGCATTCAAAATGGGGTTGCTACCTTAGGAACAGCGCTAACGACTGAGCAGGCAAAAATCCTTAGGCGAAACGCGGAGACAGTCACCATTTGTTTTGACTCCGACCGAGCAGGTACAGAGGCAGCGTTTCGCTCAGCTAGTATATTAGAAAGTGCAGGCTGTCATGTAAAGGTAGCATTGATGCCAGATGGCCTAGATCCCGATGACTTCATTCGAAAATTTGGTGCAGAGCGCTTTAAAACGGATGTAATAGGGGCAAGCTTATCATTAATGGCCTTTAAAATGCGCTTCCTAAGAAAAGGAAAAAACCTTCAAGATGAAGGAGAACGTCTGCGCTACATCGAAGAAGTGTTAGTAGAAATTTCTACATTGACTAGAGCGGTTGAACGTGATCATTATCTCAGACAGATTGCTGATGAATTTTCCCTTTCTCTTGACGCCTTAAAGCAGGAACAATTTCAATTATTTAGGGCGAAAAAGCAGAAAGATCAACAGCATAAGCAGCCTGAAACGCGCAGGACGACGAAAGTATTGACTCAAAAAAAATTGCTGCCTGCGTATAAGAATGCAGAAAGGCTTCTCTTAGCACATATGATGAGAGATGCTGAAATTGCTGAGCAGGTACAAGAGCGCATCGGTGGAAATTTCAATGTGGATGAACACCATGCTATTGTGGCATATTTATACGCTTACTACGGTGAAGGGCGTGAGTCGAATCCTAGTGAATTTGTTCATCGTTTAGAAGACCCAGAACTGATCGGTTTGGCTTCTGAACTTGCGATGCTATCTGTTAATGAAGAATGTTCCGAACAAGAAATCATTGACTATATGCAACAGATTGAAAGTTATCCAAAGTGGGTAGAGATACAACAGAAGGAAATAGAGATGAAACAGGAACATGATCCTGTAGCAGCTGCCAAGTTAAAAATGGAAATCATTAAAATGAAAAAGCAGCTTCACTAAATATGTTGTAGAGAGCAACCACGAGAGTTGGATTGTGAACAATGGAAGGAGGGGATCGAATGGCAGAGAAACCATTACGCCCATTAGCAGAAGGTGAATTGTCTATCGATCAAGTCAAAGAACAATTAGTTGAGGTAGGGAAAAAGAGAGGTGTCTTAACCTACACAGAGATTACAGAAAAATTATCTGTGTTTGATCAAGACTCTGACCAAATGGATGAATTTTTTGAGTACCTTGGAGAACAAGGTGTCGAAATTCTAAATGAGTCAGATGATGCCCCTGCGATTCAACAAGCTGCAAAAGAGGAAGAGTTTGACCTAAATGACTTAAGCGTACCACCAGGCATTAAGATTAATGATCCTGTGCGTATGTACCTTAAAGAAATTGGTCGTGTTCCCCTTCTATCTGCACAAGAAGAAATTGAGCTCGCTAAGCGTATTGAAGAAGGAGACGAAGAAGCAAAACGTCGCCTTGCTGAAGCGAACTTACGTCTTGTCGTTTCGATTGCGAAACGTTATGTAGGACGCGGCATGTTGTTCCTTGATTTAATTCAAGAAGGTAACATGGGTCTAATTAAAGCAGTTGAGAAGTTTGATTACGAAAAAGGATACAAATTCAGTACGTATGCAACATGGTGGATTCGTCAAGCGATCACACGTGCGATTGCTGACCAAGCAAGAACGATTCGTATTCCCGTGCATATGGTTGAAACGATCAATAAACTCATTCGTGTACAACGTCAGTTACTTCAAGATTTCGGACGTGAACCAACGCCTGAAGAAGTAGCACAAGAGATGGAATTAACTCCAGAAAAAGTACGCGAGATTCTGAAGATTGCTCAAGAGCCTGTTTCGCTTGAAACGCCTATTGGTGAAGAAGATGATTCACACTTAGGAGATTTCATCGAAGACCAAGAAGCTCTTGCACCGTCTGATGCAGCTGCATACGAACTATTAAAAGAACAGTTAGAAGATGTTCTAGACACATTGACAGACCGAGAAGAAAATGTTTTACGTCTTCGTTTCGGGCTTGATGATGGCCGTACAAGAACGTTAGAAGAAGTCGGTAAGGTATTCGGCGTTACGCGTGAGCGTATCCGTCAAATCGAAGCAAAAGCTCTTCGTAAACTTCGCCACCCAAGCCGTAGTAAACGCCTAAAAGACTTCTTAGAATAAACAATAAATAGTGTTCGGTTACAAATGGTTTACTCATCGCTTAGATGGGTGAACCATTTTTCCATCACTCACAGACACTTTAGGAGGAGTAGGATGGATGAGCAACGAAAAGAGGTCATCATTCGCGAGATTAAACACTGGCGACAATCGAACCTACTGCCAAAGCATTACTGTGACTTTTTATTGACCCTTTATACAGAAGGAGAAGAAGAATTAATCGAACCCGTGAGTAAGCGCTTTCTAGACAAAAAGATGATCTTCACATTGATCATTGTGCAGCTCTGTTTTTTTATTACAACTCTTGTCATTTATTTTACTGATTTTTCAAATGGATTGCAAATGCTTATTGGTTTGATTCTTTCGACAATTGTGTTTATTTTGGCGAGAAGGACTGAAGGGACACCGAAGGTTTTCGTCGAATTTTGTTATTTTATTTCTGCACTTATTTTGTTTATACTATCAATGGAAGCAGTGACAACTGTTTTTGAACGTAGTAACATGGCGTTGACGGTCGTTGTACTTTTGCATTGTGTAGGTTGGGTTTTTATAGGAATGATAAAGAAAATGCGCTTTTTTTCAATTGCTGGTGTACTAGGACTTGTCGTACTCGGCATCTTTTGGATAAAATAAAAGAGTGACAAAAAAGCAAATCTTTACTCATTGTCTTTTCACAGGTCGTGTTTTCGAGTAAAATGGAGAAGGTAATCTTTATCGTCTACATAACTGACGTGAAAATAGTTTACATGCAAAGGAGGTTTTCGGCATGAGAGGTAGACCACTCTTACCTTTTGCGATTATAGCAATCGTAGGTATTCTTCTTATGATCTCGCTTTCATTCATCGGGTTAAATCAACGTGAAGCAATGAATGCAGATGAAGTAGAAGAAGAAGTAACAGAGTTTGAAGATCCAGTTACAGCTGGAGAAGGACTAGCACAAGCTTCTTGTATTGGCTGTCATGGTGGCGATTTAGGCGGTGGCTCAGGCCCAGCTTTAACGTCTCTTGAAGGTTCATACTCACAAGATCAAATCACAGATGTCATTCTTAATGGTATAGGCACAATGCCTGCTATATCAAATCTGAATGATGTAGAAGCTGATGCAATTTCTCAGTATTTACTTTCTATTTCTGAATAATGTAGAAAAAGTGGGGGTTCTCGTGACTCTCGCTTTTTTTCATGAGGATAAACGTTAGCTAGAGTTGAAAAAAGCCTGTAAACTCGGTAAGATGAGAAGCAGGAATGATATAGAAATGATAGGTGAAAAAAATGAATGAACGTCAATTATCAGCTCGCCTTGAGCGAGTGGCTACATATGTACCAACAGGAGTAAAAACAGCGGATATCGGTTCAGACCACGCGTATTTACCTTGCTATTTGTGCTTGAAGGACCCTGCTGCAACAGCAATCGCTGGCGAAGTGAATGAAGGGCCTTTTCTATCTGCCAAAACACAAGTGAGACAATCTGCTTTAGAAAAACGAATCTCGGTGCGAAAAGGAAACGGTCTTGAGGTGATTCATTCGGAAGATCACGTTGATGCAGTGACGATCGCTGGGATGGGTGGGGCATTAATTGCAACGATCCTTGAAGAAGGAAAAGAGAAGCTAGATGGCGTCTCGCGTCTTATCCTTCAGCCTAATGTATCAGCGATCACGATTCGAAAGTGGCTGTTTGAAAACGGGTGGAATTTGATCGCAGAAGAAATTATTGAAGAAGATGATAAAATTTACGAAATTCTTGTCGCTGATCGTGGCGATGTTTTACCTTTGTACGAGCAAGAGAAAGAAAAGAAGATGCTGCTAGGACCTTATTTGATGAGTGAATGCAATAAGGCCTTTCAATTAAAATGGACCTATGAAAAAAGCAATTGGGAGCGCATCTTGACCCAATTTGAAAAGGCAACAGAAACAGCAGAGTTAAAAAACAAAAAAGAGGAACTAAAGATGAAAATTCAAATGGTTCAGGAGGTCTTGTAATGGGCAAATTCGCAAATGGACAAGCATTAATCCAACAGTTTGAGAGTTGGGCTCCTAAATCATATGCCGTAGAAGGTGACAGCAACGGCGTGATGATTGGGACATTAAATAAACCGATCAAAAAAATCATGGTCGCTCTTGATGTGTTAGAAGAAGTGATTGATGAAGCGGTCTCAGAGAAGGTCGATTTAATTGTGGCTCATCACCCGTTATTATTTCGCCCATTAAAGAAAATTGATACGAATACCGCTCACGGACGAATTGTAGAAAAAGCGATCAAACATGATATTACAATTTATGCTGCTCACACCAATCTCGACGTCACTAAAGGTGGAGTGAATGACATGATGGCCGAAGCACTGGGATTAGAGGACACAGAAGTGCTATCACCGACGCAAACAACTGCGCTGAAAAAGGTCGTCGTCTATGTCCCGCATACTCATGCTGATCAAGTACGAGAAGCACTAGGGAATGTAGGTGCAGGTCATATCGGAGATTACAGCCACTGTTCGTTCAATACAAATGGTGTCGGTACCTTTTTACCTGGAGAAGGGACAAACCCTCATATCGGACAACCTAATCAACTTGAGCAAGTCGAAGAAGTTAAAGTGGAAACGATCATTCCAGCGCATCTACAAAATCGAGTTATTCAAGTCATTATGAAAGCTCATCCATACGAGGAACCAGCCTATGATGTCTACCCATTAGAAAACAAGGGAGAGACGTTGGGTCTTGGACGGATTGGTACGTTAAAAGAAGAAATGTCGTTAAAAGAGTTTGCTGAGCATGTGAAGTTGGCCTTTGATGTGAACGGGGCAAGAGTCGTTGGTGATTTATCGGCTTCTGTAAAAAAAGTGGCTGTGCTCGGTGGAGATGGAAATAAATACATGATGCAGGCTCTCTTTAAAGGCGCAGATGTGATGGTCACAGGAGATGTTTATTATCACGTGGCACATGATGTGATGATGGAAGGTCTCAATATCGTAGACCCAGGCCATAACGTTGAAAAAGTGATGAAAGAGGGCGTGAAACGTTTCTTTGATAAGTTTATCGAAGAGAAAAAGTATGATACGAAAGTGATCGCGTCAAAACCAAACACAGATCCGTTCCAATTTGTTTAAAAGGACAATAAAAAACGCTGCGCGTGGCTATGACCAGTGCAGCGTTTTTTGCTATTTCTTCGCTTTTACTTTAGGAAGAATTTTCTGTATCGTGACTTTACGCTCGAGTGCCCAAGTTGATTCATCTTCTGGATCATATTGTTCCAAGAACGAAATCACTTCTTTTGTAATCGGAGTCGGAGTAGATGCTCCTGATGTCACCCCAACGAGGTTGACTCCTGTTAGCCATTCGAGTTTAAGTTCTGTAATATCACCAATTCGATAAGCTGTCGTTCCTGCGATTTGTTCAGAAACTTGAGCGAGGCGATTGGAGTTATTGCTTTTTGGATCACCTACGACGATGACGAGGTCGCATTCTTTTGCTTGTTCGGCTACAGCCTCTTGGCGCACTTGAGTCGCTAAGCAAATCTCGTTATGAACTTCAGCAGAAGGATAGAGCTCCATCGCTTTTTTCATAATATCAGAAACGTCCCATTGACTCATTGTCGTTTGGTTCGTGATTGTGATTTTATCGGTTTGAAGATTTAGTCGTTCAACATCTTCAACGGATTCAACAAGGTGTACGGCGTCAGGTGCAACACCAATAGCTCCTTCAGGTTCAGGGTGACCCTTCTTGCCGACATAAATAAATTCATAGCCTTCTGCTGCTTTCTCACGAATAAGATCATGCGTCCGCGTGACATCTGGGCATGTTGCATCGACAACGGTTAGTCCCTTTTCTTTGGCTAGCTTTCTTACTTCTGGAGACACTCCGTGAGCGGTAAAAATAACTGTCCCTTTGTTAACTTGTTTTAGTATTTCTACTCGGTTTGGTCCATCTAAAGAAATGATACCATCTTCTACAAACGCTTCTGTTACATGCTTATTATGGACAATCATACCTAGAATATAAATCGGTCTAGGCAAGTCCAAATTTTGTGCAGCTTGACGTGCTAACACCATCGCGTCAACTACGCCGTAGCAATAGCCGCGAGGTGAAATTTTCATCACATTCATGACAGGCCTCCTAAAATGAGAGATCCTGTCCTCAGCAATTGAGAACAGGATTGTCGATTTGTCCTATATTATAAAGGAGATTGATAGATGTGACAATGATTTGGCTTAGTTTAGCTCAAGCAGTGCATTATCAATGAACTCATACGCTTGTTCTTCTGTCATATCATTCATTAGAACGAGTTCACTCGCGATCATTTGACGAGCTTTCTGCAAATGATTACGATCTTGGATGTGTAATCCATTCGCTCGCTCTGCTTGTTTTCTTGAAAGAGATGAGATCAAGTGAGCGGCATCTACAATACTTCCACTTTTCAATAAGTTTTCTGTTTCACGTGAGAAATGACTTGTAGATGGTGGGATGTCCGGTCCATTTTGTAATGCATCTACAAGAACATCTAATTCCTTTTGATCAATCACCTTTCGTAAACCAGATGAATCAATACGGTTTTCTGGTAGCATTAGCTTTACATCAACGAGAGGGAAGTGAAGGATGTAGTAAGAAAGAGTTTCACCTAAAACATCTTTTTCTTCAATATCCTTAATCGTTCCAGCACCGTGGTAAGGATAGACGACGTGATCACCAACTTTAAACATGGGCATTCCTCCATTCGAATAATACGTATAGTATAACATAAATTTATGCAAATTTAAAATTTTACTATCAGTAGTCGAATGTTGTCAACAAAGAAATCTCATTCTATATATAAAGTTTAGGTACAGGTAAGCCGTCGATCGTTTTTTTTACAGGTTTTGGTGGTGATTTTGCAGCGGTAATGGTCGATTGAGCGGATGCATCTGTAATTGGGACACCTTGTGGCTCTATCATTACCGGAGCACTTACAGGCACAGGGGGAGCTACAGGAGGCGTCGGTGTATCATTACTGCGCATGATTCGCCAGATCGTTGGCATATTACGAATAAGCGGTCCGTATTGCTGAACCATCGGAACGACTTGCTGAGTTAACCCTAAGATTCGTTGAGTGTTCTGAAGCACGGTTGTTAAATTCATGCCACTTCCTGCTCCTGCAGCAGCCCGCCCAATCCCAGTCGAAAGAGAGCCTCCAGTCGCTTGAGCAGCCCCGCCACCAAATAGCCTGGCTAACAAACCTCCACTACGCCCGGCCGTAGCCAAACCACCTAGTCCACGCCCAGCGCCACTTGCACCGAGTCCAAGCGCATTAGGGGCCATTTGTCCGCCAAACATAGGGGCGGCTTGCATAAATCCTGTCTGGACAGGAAATGGCTGCATAGGGATCGGGCCAAGAGGTGGTCCTATATAACGTTGCATATAAATGTCTCCTTTCACGTTATCCTTATAAGTAGGTATATGCCGAGTCTACAAAAAGGTGTGAATTTACAAGATAAAACAAAAGTAGCTACTAGCAGCTAATCTGTGGTAAAATGAACTATTGCAAAAAAAAGATACGGATGAAGGGTGAGAACAATTTATGAAAGCAACAAATTTTGAGAGGTTTGAATTAAAACCTTATTTAATAGACGCATTATCAGCACAGCACTTGGTTTTACCAACGGAAATTCAAGAACGTCTAATCCCTGCGATTAAAAACGGAAAAGATGTTATTGGTCAATCACAAACAGGTACAGGGAAGACTTTATCGTTCCTTCTACCAATCTTAGACAAAATCGATACAAAAAAAGATCAAGTCCAAGCTGTGATTACTGCTCCAACAAGAGAACTAGCTACACAATTATTTGATGAACTAAAGAAATTAATTGAGCATTGTCCAGAAGACGAGGCCGTTCACGCGAAGTTATTAGTGGGTGGAACGGATCGTCAGCGTGCTATTGATAGCTTAAAGACCCAACCACATATTGTCGTTGGTACAGCGGGACGAATTGGTGACTTAGTCGATGATAAGGCCCTCCTTGTTTACACAGCAACGGTGCTTGTGGTTGATGAAGCAGACCAAATGCTTGATATGGGCTTTATTGCTGATGTTGATAAAGTCGCTTCAAAAATGGCTGAAAAGTTACAGATGATGATCTTCTCAGCAACGATCCCTGAAAAACTTCAACCATTTTTAAAGAAATACATGAATGATCCTCGTCATGTGCATGTTGAGCCAAAACATGTGACAGCCTCTAAGATCGAACACCGTATTGTGCCGCTTCGTAACCGCGATAAATTAACTTTCGTCGTTGACCTTGCTAAGTCAATGAATCCCTATTTAGCGATTGTGTTTACGAACACGAAAGAGCAGGCGGATGAAGTAACAGCAGCGATGCTTGATGCAGGCTTAAATGCAGAATGTTTACATGGTGGACTACAACCACGTCAACGAAAGCAAATTATGAAGCAAGTAAAAGAAGTGAAAATGCAGTTTTTAGTGGCAACGGATCTGGCTGCGCGTGGAATTGATATAAAGGGTGTTACTCATATCATTAATTTCGGTCTTCCTAAAGACTTAGATTTTTATATTCACCGAGTTGGCCGTACCGCTCGTGCAGGGGCAGATGGTATTGCTTATACAATTTTCACACAAGAGGATCAACCCGCTGTTGAAAAATTACTGAAAAAAGGAATCAAATTTACGTATTATGACTTTAAGAAAGGCGAGTGGAATAAATTGGACAAACCACCACTAGGCGTTCCTGGTAAACGTCGTCAACCAACGACGAAACAAGAAGGAACAACTTCGCCCAAGCAAGAAAAGAAAGAAGTAGCTAATACTGGAGTAGGGAAAGCGAAAGCGAAACCGAAAAAAGTAAAACCAGCTTACAAGAAAAAAGCACGTTTCAAGCAAGCAAAAGAAGCGCAGCGTGAGCGTCGTATTAAATCGCGTAATAAGTAATAACGGAGGACCTTTAGCATGACATTAAAACTTGGTTCACATGTATCTATGAACGGAAAAAAGATGCTACTAGGTGCTAGCGAGGAAGCCGCTTCATATGGTGCTAATACGTTCATGATTTACACAGGTGCCCCTCAAAACACTCGTCGTAAACCAATTGAAGAGTTAAACATTGAGGCTGGCCAAGCACATATGAATGAACACAGCATGGTCGATATTGTTGTTCATGCACCATATATCATTAATATTGCGAATACGACAAAGCCAGAAACATTTGAGCTCGGTGTTAACTTCCTACGTTCTGAGATCGAGCGAACAGAGGCACTAGGTGCAAAACAAATCGTTTTGCACCCAGGCGCTCATGTTGGGGCAGGATCCGAAGTAGGAATCGCTAAAATTATCGAGGGATTAAATGAAGTGCTTGAGACTAAGCATGACGTTCAAATTGCCCTTGAAACGATGGCTGGAAAAGGGACTGAATGTGGTCGTTCATTTGAAGAACTAGCTCAAATCATTAATGGCGTAACACATAATGAACGATTATCTGTTTGTTTTGATACCTGTCATATTCATGATGCTGGTTATGACATTGTCGAAGATTTCGATGGCGTGCTAGAAGAGTTTGATCGCATTGTTGGAATCAACCGCCTAAAAGTTCTTCATATTAATGACAGCAAAAACATTCGTGGAGCACGTAAAGACCGTCATGAAAACATTGGGTTTGGACATATCGGTTACAAAGCGATTCACAAAATTGTTCATCACCCTAGCTTAGAAGACGTACCGAAGATCTTAGAAACACCGTTTGTTGGTGAAGACAAGAAAAATAAAAAACCACCTTATAAGCACGAGATTGAGATGCTTAAAAAAGGTGAGTTTGATGAAGACTTGCTAGAAAAAATCATGAATTAGCAAAAACCTGCTCTCGACCGAGGGCAGGTTTTACTGTCGTTTGTATGAAGTTAATTGAGAAAATGACCAAATTGTTGCAGGAGTTGTTGAATAATCGAAGAAACATGAGGGTCTACATCTGATTGCAAACGTTGAATTACATAGTTCACTTGTGCCTCGTTACCTACATCAATGGGAGCCTCTTGTAACACTTTGATGACACCTTCTGCTTGAGTTTGATTCAATGGGATTTGATATTGTGCACTTAATTGTATCAACTCTCCCGCAGTTAGTGTATTCACTTTCTGATTCACAAGTTGTTGCATGATTGAATTCATCAAAGCACCCCTTTAACAGATTTTCTTGCAGTAGCCAAAGAATAGGAGAAGAGTGATGTTTAAAATTTTGCGAAGTTAAACAGCACCCTCCGCTTTTATAATCTATATGTTCTTATTCGGAAATTGTGCGAAAAAAAAGGATATTATTTGGTTATCATCGAATGATTAGAAACATAAGGAACATTACTAAATTGTTACATTTAATGCAGATTTATTACATTCAATCATAGAGCATGTTATGATAAAAGATAATATAACTTGTACTTATTTCCTTATTTGCGTTGATCTAATAAAGAGGGAGGGGCATATGAAAAAGAATCAGGAAGAAAGCAAAGCCCCTAAAAGGAGTAGTTACATGCATTTTGAATCTCAAACACCGTTACATAATCAGACGAATGTAAATTCCTCCTCGCATGATTTGAGTAGGAACACCGAAACTAGAGAGTTTATTGATGAGCTCGGTATTCCGTATTTAAAAGTCAATCATTTCACAGAGATTATTGCTTGGAATCAATCCTTTGTGGAATTAACGGATATGAGATCTGCTTATTTACATGATTCTACTATCGAAGAATTATCAACACATGATGAACTATTGTCATTTGCCTATCAATTAATTCTAAAAGTATTATCGAATAATGAAGCAGTGGATGCTGATTTTGAAGAAGGAGAATTATATGTACGGGTTAAGGTACTTCAACCTTGTGAGAAAGGGGAGATGTATCTAATATTTGAAGATCGTTCGTTGCAAAAGCAGTTTGAGAACTTATTAACGTTTCATCATCAGATGGAGGCGGTTTCTCACATAGCTGCAGGTGTAGCGCATGAATTACGGAATCCTTTATCTGTTATCAAAGGCTTCATGCAGCTAGCGAAGTTAACAGGAGACCACGATAAATATTATGATACAGTTCTTTCAGAGTTAAACCGAATGAATGGGATCATTGAAGATTTCCTCTCGGTTTCTCGCAAGAAAATTGGTCGGAAAAAACAATCACCTTTTCTAATTATGAGTTCATTGATCGAAATCATTAAATCCGAGTGTTTACTTCATGATGTAGAGCTAACACTTGAACTCACTCCAACCAAGTCTCTTGTTTGCGTCAATGAATCAATGGTTAAACAAGTCGTCTTAAATTTACTTAGAAATTCAATTGAAGCCTATGGAAGTTCTAATACATCACGATTGTTTAAAGTTCAAACATTCGCTGAAGAAGATTTCTACCGTATTGTTGTGTCAGATAATGGAAAAGGAATGCCGCAATCCGTACTAGAACAGCTTGGAAAACCATTCTTCACAACGAAAGAGACAGGAACGGGCATTGGAATACCCCTTTGTAAAAAAATTATTGAAGATCATGGAGGGTCATTCCATATTTCAAGTGAATTTAATGTTGGAACGGCAGTAACTTTAACGTTACCTACTGTTATGATTGAATAATGAGCTCACTGCAGTGATGTGGGGCTCATTTTTTTATGTTTTAGAGTAGTTATGCATGAACTAGCATATTTTTTTCTAATTTTGACTCAATAAATTTTACAATATAATCGATTTAAGTCAGATTCGCGCAAAATATAACCATTTCCGCGCGAAATCTGAGAGATACGCGCAAATATGAGCCGTTTTCGCGCGAAATCCACGAATTTCCGCGCAAATGCTTCCATAATATAGAAAATTACTTGAGCTCTATTTTTGCGCCTCTAAACGGCAACCCCCACTTTTCTGTCTAGCTCCATGGCTCAGCGTCTAGTAAAATTACGTGCGCCTCGGTCGATAAGTCAACATCAGATCACTCCGTTCTCTGTGTTTCCTTTATCTCGGTCGCCGCCCTCCATTTTATACGCCGCTTAACGAGCCATTCCACTTTTCTGTCTAGCTGCGGCTCCTTGGAATTCGGGTAAAACCGTTGAATCGAACGAAGTCAAAGAGCGACTTCTTATCGCTCCCCCTAGTTTTCCCTCATTCCAGACCAGTCGCCTCCACTTTTCTGTTTACTTTTATTGAAATTTTCTCTATAATTGTACTTAGGAATAAAAGTTTCCCTAAGTAAACTTTTATTCCTAAAACTAATTTGCACTTTTAAGTTCTTTTATCCATAAACTAATTAGAAGAATGCCCAAATGGGTTGGTATATGAGTGAATAGGGGGAAGAGGCAATGAGTAAAGTCATAGAAGTTAGTCATCTTTCTGTGTATTATGAGAGCAATGAGGCGATAAAAGATATTAGTTTTCAAGCTGAGGAAGGTCAATTAATTGGTGTTGTTGGTCCGAATGGGGCGGGGAAATCGACGTTGATGAAGGCCATATTAGGTCTGGAAAAATCAACAGGTGATGTGAAAGTACTCGGCAAGAGGGTGAAGGATGTAAGAAAGCAAATCTCTTACGTTCCGCAGCGTAGCCAAATTGATTGGGACTTTCCTGTACGCGTGCAAGATGTTGTTCTGATGGGGAGAGCGGCGCATACCCCGTGGTTCAAACGTCACTCCAGTAACGATAAGGAGATTGTTAAGGAATGTCTTGATAAAGTCGGTATGCTTGAATTATCAAAGCGTCAAATTGGAGAATTATCTGGTGGACAACAACAACGAGTTTTTATTGCTCGGGCCTTGGCACAAGATGCCGATATGTTCTTTTTAGATGAGCCATTTGTAGGAATCGATGTGACGTCTGAAAAAATTATTATCGGACTTCTGAGAGAACTGAAAGAACAAAATAAAACCGTATTTGTTGTTCATCATGACTTAAGTAAAGTTCAAGATTATTTTGATCAACTATTACTTATTAATAAAGAGCTCATTCGTTTCGGTGAAGTAAGCGAAGTGTATACACCAGAGGTTTTATCAAAGACATATCAAGGTAGTTTAGCTCTCTTTGGTTCAGACAATGGTCACATGGTGGTGACGCCACAATGAATAATGTGCCATTTTTTATCGATCAAGTCATGCGTTATTCTTATTTGCAACAAGCGTTACTAGCAGCGGTGTTGGTAGGAATAATATGTGGAGTCATTGGCTGCTTTATTATTTTACGCGGGATGGCCCTTATGGGGGATGCGATCTCTCATGCGGTATTACCAGGCGTTGTCATTTCTTATATGATTGGTATCAATTTCTTTTTTGGTGCTATGGTCACAGGTGTGTTAACCGCGCTAGCGATTGGATATGTTTCACAAAACAGTCGAATCAAAGACGATTCTGCAATAGGGATTTTGTTCACAGCGGCGTTTGCTTTGGGAATTGTCATGATTACAGGTCTTCGAGGTACAGGAGTGGACCTATGGCATATTTTATTTGGTAACGTGCTAGCTGTATCGAGAGATGATCTTTGGGTTACCGCAGGAATTGGATTTTTTGTATTGTCTCTCATTGTTTTATTTTATCGTCCATTGCTGATTAGTACGTTCGATCCAATTATGGCGAGGGCGACAGGGATTCCGGTTAAGTTTATTCATTATTTATTAATGTTTTTACTGTCTCTTGTGACCGTTGCGTCGTTGAAATCGGTTGGGATTGTATTAGTTGTAGCGATGCTAATCACACCTGGCGCGAC